>JBBROE010000084.1:0-20132 GCA_038229695.1 Chitinophagales bacterium
TTCAGGTTGCCGGAGGATTCCAGTCCACAAAAATTGTTGACCTCAAAGGCATACCCAAAGGGATGCTGATAATAAAAATAGCTACAAGCGACAACAGTTGTTGTCAGCGTATAATAAAAGAATACCAGTTCAACATCAGTACACAATAAGATGCGCTACACCGAAATCATTTCCATCCCGGCCAGGTATTCACCGGCAATGTCAGCTCCAATACCGGGTGCGTCCGGCACTTCGACCAGGCATCCGCGATAGCTTACCCCCCCAATTACGGGATCCTCTTTATGACCCAGGAGGCAGGTGTCCATATCGTTAAATAAGACATTCGGCCTTGCAAGCGCAAAGTGCGCAAAGGCAGAAAGCGCCAGCCGGCTTTCCAGCATGCCACCCATCATACAGGCAATGCCCCGTGCAGCACAGACCTCATCTATCTTCAGCGCCCCGAGTATCCCCCCGCTCTTCGAAAATTTGATGTTGACGTAATCACAGGCCCCTGCGTCCAGCAGCCTTACCGCATCGTGGTGATCAAATACACTTTCGTCTGCCATTATTTTTACAGGGGAAAGTTGCCGGAGGGCCGGAAGTTTGTGATCATCCCAGTACCGCATCGGCTGCTCGCAAAATTCTATATCAAACTTTCCCAGCGCAGAAAGCGCGTAACGGGCACTATCATAATCCCATCCCTGGTTAGCGTCTATCCTTATCCTGTGGTCTGGACCCACAGCTTCCCTGATCAGGCGAATTCTTTCCACGTCTTCCGCCGGGTCCCTGCCCAGTTTTACTTTGATGATCCTGAACCCTTTTTCTTTGAAGGCAGCAGCCTGTGCGGCCATCTCCGGCGGATATCCAATCCCTACCGTAATATCAGTTTCCAGTGTTTTTTTAGCTGCTGCACCGAGGAACCGGTACAGGGGCTGGCCGGCCAGCCTGGCGGCCAGATCGTAGAGGGCCATATCAAAAGCACTTTTCACCGTGTGGTTGAAGGCTATGGCGGCATGAAGTTCAGCCATCCTGCCGGGGATATCGGCGGGATCTTTTCCTTTCCAGGCCGAAGCAAACAGCTTTGCCAGCGCAAAACAGGTATCCTGGTTTTCGCCCACGATCATCGGGAACGCGGAACATTCTCCCACCCCGTACACCCCGTCGCCGCAGTGCAGGCGGATAAAAATATTCTGTGCCGTGTGCATTGTGCCCGTGGCAATGGTAAAGGGGTGCATGGGAATACTCAGCCGGTAAATATCCGTTTGCGTTATGCGCATAAAAATGTAAAATTGAAAGCGGAAGGTACATTTTTACGCACGAAGCGTGGTGCGCCTGGTTAAAGGTCATCGCTCCTTACCGGTTTACCGTTTGCTGATCTTATTATGGCTGATGATTCGCTGCCGGCTGCAGCTGAAACGGGTAACCTCATCGCTGCGCAACTGGCGATGCTTGGTTTTTCGGCCAGCCACCCTTTTTCTCCATCTTCTGAAAGACGCGGGCAGCAGTTGTTGCCGCATCATCTCAATCACCTCGTTTTCATGCAGCGAAAACTGCTGCAGGATTGCTTCGAAGGGCGTGCGGTCTTCCCAGGCCATTTCGATTATCCTGTCTATATCTTCAGCTGGCCAACCGGATTTGTCTTCCTTCATATCCTTATCATTTTATGGGTGCGTAGGGTATCGAGGGTAAGGGGCTGGCCTTCCCGCTGGTTACTGAATTGATTTACCTGGCAATGAAAAATGGCATGATCACCATCCGTCTCCAGCTCGCTGGTGATGGTCATTTCCATAACCGCCAGGCAATCTTTCAGCACTGCAAACCCCTTCCATTCGCCCAGTAGTTTTCTTTTTGCGAGCCGGCCGATCTTGTCTGTAATCCTTCCCGAATGCATGCCCAGGAGATTGGTCAGCCGGTACTGATCTTCGCCCAGTAACTGCAGTACGAAGCGGGGTTGATCGCGTAATATTTCAAGGGTTAGAGACGGCCTGTAGACAGCAATTATAAAGCGGTTAGGGGTAAGACTGACCGGCAGTGCATACGTGATAATATTCATGTTGGCGTTACCGGCAGTATCCCGGCTGCTGATGGAATAAACTGGGGTGCTGACCCGGTTCCACGGCTTCTTGCGGCTCAAGCGCGTTTCGGCTGTTTTCATTTTTTGGAAAGACTATTTTGCCGGTCGAGCCCGGATAAAAAATTTTCGGCGGTGTCCATCAAATTACTTCTTTTCTCAGCGGGCATCCTGTCGAGCGTCTTCAGTAATAAGCCCAGCCGGGGATTCCGCTGGAAAAAATCGCGGTGCACCTCCATAAACCGCCAGAACAGGGCATCCCAGATATCCTGCCATTCCCCTTTGGGAAAGTCGCCCATTTTTTTCAGGTAATTGCTGCCGCTGATATAGGGCTTGGTGGTCATCATACCGCCATCGGCAAACTGCGACATGCCATACACGTTAGGTACCATTACCCAGTCGTAGCTATCGATAAACAATTCCATAAACCAACGGTACACCTCATCCGGATCAAATTCACACAGTAACATAAAATTTCCAAGTATCATCAGGCGTTCGATATGATGGGCATACCCCGTCAACAGCAGCTTCCTAACTATCGCATCAATGGGTTCAATCCCGGTGGTGGCCGACCAGAAAGCGGGCGGGATTTTTCTGCTGAAATTCCAGAAATTACGACTGCGCTGCAGGCTTCCTTTTTTTTCATAGACCAGGTACATGAACTCTCGCCAGCCCGTCACCTGCCGGATGAAGCCTTCCAGGGAATTGAGCGGCACCTGGTTTTTCCCGGCGGCCTCCATCGTTTTGGCGATGACCTCCGCCGGCGTGAGCAGGCCGGTGTTGAGGCAGGGCGTCAGCACAGAATGGTACAAATAATGGTCTTTGATACGGATGGCATCTTCATACTTGCCGAAGTCTGCCAGCCGTTGCTCCAGGAAGTCATCCAGCCATAATTTGGCGTCTTTAAATGTAACGGGATAGTTGAAGTTGCCCGCATCGCCATAGTTGTCTGCAAAACGGCCGCTGACATATTCCGTGGCTTCAATGACCCACCTGCTGGCTTTTAATTTAACGGGTAACGCCACTTTTTCCCCCGCCGGCATTCGTTTCCGGTTTTCGGCATCAAAGCTCCACTTCCCGCCAACCGGGCCGCCAGACGGGTCTAACAGCAGTTGTTGTTGTTTTCGCCGGGCGATATAAAAATCGCGGTGGTAATACACGCTTCTTCCTGAGATTCCCGGGTAGTCTTCTGCCGGGGTGGTAAAGAAGCCGGGCGAAGGATACCAGGTTAGGGAAAGGCTGACGCTGCTGCTGCTTTTTATTATTCGTTGTTCGAGCCAGTTATCTGCAACGCGAACGCAATGCAGGCGGGTAATCCCGGTTTCTGCGAGATGCTTGATTAATGCACGGATGTCACTCAGCACAGTGGCGCAATCAATATACGTGACTGAGGTCCCCTGCTGTTCGAGATGGTGAGCAAATGCTTTCATCGAAGCCCGGTGGAGCAACAATTTTTTCTTGTGGAAATTATACTGGGTGAAAAATAAATCCGCTTCAACAAGAAAAACCGGCACAGCTGCTTTAACGGCGGGGTGCTGCTCAAAAAGCTGGTGCGGAAAAATAATAGTTGCTTCCATTACGCTGCAAACAAACAATCCCCCTGTAACATTGTTTACTTGGCCCGAACTCAATTCATGTTATGGAGATACTTAAAGGAAAAACTATTCTGCTTACCGGCGCTACCGGGAGTATTGGTGCAGCCCTGGCTGTGCTGCTGGAGGGCAGCGGTGCGCAATTGTTTCTTACCGGGAGAAATGCTGACAAACTGCATGCGCTGGCGGAGTCTTTGAAAATCGGCAGTGATGCCTGTTACGCAGGTGACCTGTCTGACCCGGCTGCCGTGCAGCAGCTGAAAGAAAATTTTTTTACGTTGCATGACCACATTGATATCCTCATCAATGCGGCGGGTATCGGCATCATCAAACCGGTGGAAACCCTTTCGCCGGAAGAATTCATGAAAACGCTTAGCGTTAACCTCTTCGCGCCATTCCTCCTGGTGCAGGCTTTCCTGCCTGCCATGAAGTCGGTGAAAAAGGGACTTATCATCAACATGCCCGGCATCCTGGGTAAGGTGCCGATGGCGGGCGCAGCAGCGTACAGCGCCAGTAAGTACGGGCTGACCGGGATGATGCAAAGTGTGCGCGAAGAAATCAAGAGAACCGATATCAGGATTACGAATCTTTTCCTCGGCGGTGTCGACTCCGCATTTTGGGATACCATCGACCTCCGCGTACAGCGCGAAAAAATGATTCGCGCGGAAGAGGCAGCAAGAGCCATCTGGTTTCTCTGCCAGCAGCCGGCTTCGGGCGTCGTGAGCGAAATGGTGTTGCAGCCATTTAACCACCAGGCAATTTAAGCAGCCAGCGGATTTTACCGAACATTTGAGTGGTGTGCAACCGGTCGGGTTTCAGGGCATTGTGTTATTTTTGCTGATTATCATTGTTCCGTTATATGACTACTGACCCGGTAATTTCTTTTGATAACACAGCCAGCGCATTTGCGCACAAATCAGACGGTGAATTGAAGAAAGCCCGTTTTCTTTTTTCAAGTATGGGGCACCAGTCCCTGGTAAAACTGGGCACGGCCCTTACGCCGTGGCTGATCAAATCCGGGCTACCCGTTAAAGGTTTGATCAGGCGCACGATTTTTCAGCAGTTTGTAGGTGGGGAAACACTGCAGGAGACGAGCAGCGTGGCCAGGAAGCTGGGTGAATACGGCGTACAGGTCATCCTTGACTACGGTGTGGAAGGAGGTGATTACGGTGAGGACGGGCTTGATCATGCTTGCGACGAATTTATCCGGGTTATTAATTATGCGGCTACCCAGCCGAATATTCCTTTCATAAGTATAAAAGTCACCGGGATTGCCAGGTTTGGGCTGCTGGAGAAACTGGACAGCCATGTAGAAGACAGCCCCGGCTCGCTGATGAAGCGCTACGTAAAAGCGCTCGAGACGCTCACCGAAGCGGAAGAAAAGGAATGGCAGCGCGTCCATACGCGGATGAAAAAAATTTGCCGTACGGCTGCAGAAAAACAAATCGGGGTGTTGGTGGATGCGGAAGAAACCTGGATCCAGGACCCCGTGGATGTGCTCACCATCCTGATGATGGTGCAGTTTAATGCCGCCGAAGCAGTTGTTTACAATACTATCCAACTGTACCGCCACGACCGGCTGCGCTTCCTAAAGGATTCACTGGAAGCAGCGGAGCAGAAAGACTTCATCCTGGGCGCGAAACTGGTACGGGGGGCTTATATGGAAAAGGAAAGAAAACGGGCTGAGCAGATGGGCTATCCTTCCCCCATACAAAGCGAGAAATCCGCGACAGACAGCGATTACAATGCATCCCTTGCATACTGTGTTGACCATATTGCCCGTATCGCTTTTATCGTCGCCTCTCACAACGAAGACAGTAATCTTTACACTACGCGGTTGCTGCAGCAACACGACCTGCCACTCAATCATCCCCATGTTCATTTCAGCCAGCTCTATGGCATGAGCGATAACATTAGCTTTAACCTAGCCGCCGCCGGGTGCCGCGTCAGTAAATACCTGCCTTTCGGACCTATCAGCGACGTTATACCCTACCTCATGCGGAGAGCGCAGGAAAATAGCTCCATGAGCGGCCAGACCGGGCGGGAATTAGGATTGATTAAAAAAGAAATGTTACGGAGAAAGATTTAGTACGTTCCGGTCATAATAAAAGGGATTCGTCTGCACGAACCCCTGAAACGGATGTATATGTAGTTGTTGTATCAGCACCAACGTGAGCTACCTCCATACACACGTTTTACGGACCTGGTCAATACTTGTGCTGCCCGTTGAAAAAAGTATAAAATACGCTGACCTGCACAACGCCGTAGCGCCAGCTGGGTTGTACAGAAGAGAAGTTGAAATCGCCCACTTTCGACAATCCAACAAGATAACGGGCACCGACACCCAGCCCAATCGGGCTGTGATAACCTATGCCCGCACCCAGTGAAAGATCGGTACTCTTGGCGAAATTGGCGTTAGAGCCCTGGTAAGTTTCATTCAGCCTGAAGCTGAACTGCGGTCCCGCCTCTGCGTAAAATCCACCCGTAAACCGGTAATGCGCCATGATTGGCACGGCCAGGTAAGAAACTTTGTAATCTTTTTTCGTACCGTCGTTGTCTATTTTTACACCCTGGGTGGAGAATAACAATTCAGGCTGGAGGGCAAAATGATTACCGAAATATAAATCTGTAAGAATTCCTGCATGGAAACCTACATAGGTACTGGAGGTAACAACAGGCGCGTTGCTGCTGCCGAGAAAACTGCTGATATTAACGCCTCCCTTAACGCCGATGTCGAAGTGCTGTGCGTACGTTGTACTTGCTGCCATCACCAGGCCGATCACCAAAATTCTTTTCATAACAATTGATTTTAAAGATTAATAATTCCCGGTCAAATCTCCACCGGCCCTGTTCTTAAAAATTTCCATTCGATCAAAGGTTAACAAATCAGGTGCCGCTTCATGGCAAAATTCTTGTTCCCGTTCTCCCAGTTGCATTCCCGTTTAGGATGTTATTTTATTTTTTAGGGACGCGGCCAGGCCAATCGTTTTCGGATGATTTTTTTAACCATAAATGTGGAAATTTCGCACCATCAGCCGTTTTACTGATCAATCCACAGCTTCTTCACATGCCGCTGGGTTAAAACTATTTGTCCCCCGGCAGTCTTACCTTGCAGGCATGGAGCAATACCATCAGCTGCTAAGACACATTCTTGAGACAGGGGAGTCTAAGACAGACCGGACGGGCACCGGCACGACCAGTTGTTTCGGTTACCAGTTGCGGTTCAACCTGCAGGATGGCTTCCCCCTGGTAACCACAAAAAAAGTGCACCTGAAGAGTATTATTTATGAGTTGCTCTGGTTTTTGAAAGGGTCCACCAATATTGATTACCTCACCTCCAACGGCGTCCACATCTGGGATGAGTGGGCCAATGAAAGCGGGGATCTCGGTCCCGTCTATGGCAAACAATGGCGATGCTGGGAAGGTGCAGACGGTAAGGTTCACGACCAGATTCAGCAGGTAATGGATCAAATTAAACATAACCCGGACAGCCGCCGGATGATCGTGAATGCCTGGAATGTGGGAGAACTCCATAAGATGGCCCTTCAGCCCTGCCACGCCCTGTTTCAATTCTATGTCGGCGCACCGCGTAAGAACAGTATGCGTCGTACCCTAAGCTGCCAGCTCTACCAGCGCAGTGCCGATGTTTTCCTGGGCGTTCCTTTTAATATCGCTTCCTATGCCCTTTTAACAATGATGATGGCGCAAGTCTGTGATCTTGAGCCGGGCGATTTCATCCACAGTTTTGGGGACGTGCATATTTATAACAACCACCTGGATCAGGTAAAGCTTCAGTTGTCGCGGCTGCCTTTTCCCTTACCGGTGATGGCCATCAATCGGGCAGTCCGTAACCTGTCCGACTTCACCTACGATGATTTTAAACTGGAGCATTACCAGCATCACCCGGCGATAAAAGCGCCGGTGGCGGTCTGATTAATATTGAAAATATTTATCCTCATGATGATTTCCCTCGTTGCTGCTGCCGCAGAAAATAATGTAATCGGTAAGGATAACCAGCTCGTCTGGAACCTGCCCAACGATACCCGGTTTTTCAAGAATACTACTTGGGGAATGCCCGTTATTATGGGCCGGAAAACGTTCGAGGCACTGCAGAACAAACCCCTGAACGGCCGGCACAACATCGTCATTACGCATAACCCCGGCGCCCTGCACCCCAGGGGACCCGTCACTACCGCAGCGGGGCTGGAGGAGGCGATTGCGGCAGCGGCACAGACTGATGCGAAAGAGGTGTTTGTTATAGGAGGGGGCACTATTTATGAAGCGGCGCTGCCCCTCGCCGGGAAAATCGTACTAACCCGGGTACATGCTTCCCCCGCCGGGGATGCGTTCTTTCCGGATTTTGACAAGGCTGCGTGGGAACTGATCGCACACCAGGATTTTTCTGTTGATGAAAAGCATGCTTACTCCTACAGCTTCCAGACCTGGCTGCGGAAATAACAACCATAAACATTTCCCCGGTATTGATTTCACCTGTAACATGATTACCCGTTGTACTCCCCATTCCCCCTGGCAATAAAATACATCCGTTATTACCTGACCGCCGCCAGCGGAAAGGGGCATGGCATTCATTCGCCCTTTGTATTCGATTTTATCGAAAAGGTCTTGCAGGATGACACGCTATACCCGGAGTATGAACCCATCGAAGTACTCCGGAAAAAACTGGAACACGACAACCGGCAAATTCCCGTCACTGATTTTGGGGCAGGTTCAGCCACAGGCAGCAACCCGTCGCGTTCCGTGGCCGCCATCACCAGGCATGCAGCAAAATCTCGCCGCCTCGGCAGGTTGCTATTCCGGGTTGTAAGGCACTACCGGTACCATACCCAGGTGGAGCTGGGTACTTCGCTGGGTTTCTCTGCCGCGTACATCGCGTCAGCAAACCCGGGTGCCAGCCTGGTCACCCTCGAAGGCGCGCCCGCCGTAGCGGATATCGCCCGTGATAACCTGCGACAACTTACTGTAGATAATGCTGAAGTGGTAACAGGTAATTTCGATGTGGCGCTCGTACCCGTGCTTTCCCGGCTGGGAAAAATAGACTTTGCCTTCATCGACGGCAATCACCGTAAGGAAGCGACTTTGCGTTATTTCCAATTGCTGATCAGTAAAGTGCAGCCACCGGCGCTATTGATCTTTGATGACATCCACTGGAGTGCCGACATGGAAGAGGCCTGGGGGGACATAAAAAAACACGAGGCGGTCATGCTGACGGTCGACCTGTTTTTTTTAGGCCTGGTATTTTTCAATACAAATTTTAAGATAAAACAACATTTCGTTATCCGCTACTGAAACGGTTCCGTTTATCTGGGGCGGTTCTTGGAGGGATTACTGTGGCACGATGGGCCGATACCCGTATTTTTGCGCGGTGCAGGTACCTGAAAAACTGATACAATCACTCTGCGGCGTTCCAGGATTTGATAAAGAAAATTTTATCAGGGTGCACGAAGAAGCGGCACGGGTTACCTCCGTGCGGTTAAACCCTGCTAAGATCAGCAGCGGCGACCTATTGCAGCGTCTTTTCGCCGGGGAAGAGCTCCCCATCGCCGCTGCCACCCCAGTGCCCTGGAGCAGCCAGGGGTACTACCTGCCGAGACGACCGTCATTCACCTTTGACCCTTTTTTTCATGCAGGCGCGTATTACGTACAGGAAGCGTCTTCGATGTTTATCGAACAGGCGCTGAGGCAAACCGTTGATTTGTCCGCCTCCCTGCGGGTGCTGGATGCCTGTGCTGCGCCGGGTGGAAAGTCTACCCTACTTCAGTCGCTCATCAACGCGGATAGTTTGCTGGTTTCAAACGAAGTCATTAAGTCCAGGGCGGCCGTACTGGAGGAGAACATGGTGAAATGGGGAGGTTCGAACGTAGTCGTTACCAATAACGATCCCGCGCATTTCACACGGCTCCCCAATTATTTTGATGTAATCCTGGTGGATGCCCCCTGCAGCGGCAGCGGTTTGTTTCGTCGTGATCCCGCGGCCGTCAGCGAGTGGAGCGAAAGCAGCGTGAACCTGTGCAGCGCCCGCCAGCAGCGTATACTGTCTGCACTCTGGCCGGCTTTAAAAAACGGGGGCCTGCTTATTTATTCCACCTGTTCTTATTCAAGAGAAGAAGATGAAACCATTGCCGGCTGGCTCTGCGAAAATTTTGCGGCTGTCTCCCTGCGGCTGAAGACGGAGGCGGACTGGCATATCGTGGAAACGGTGACGGCCGGAAATGTATTCGGCTACCGGTTTTATCCCGATAAACTTTCAGGAGAAGGATTTTTTATTACCGTGCTGCAGAAAACAGCCGGGGAGGATGCAGACCCACCGCCTGCCGCACCACCCGTAAAAATCAGCCAGGCAGAACGGGCTGCCCTGCAGCCCTGGATAAGGCAGGATAGCGGCACTGCCTTCCTGAAACACAATGAACGTTTTATCGGGTTTCCCCAAACCTTAACCGCGGAACTGGCCCTGCTGCAGACGGCCCTGTATATCAAAAGTGCGGGCGTTGGGATCGGCAAAATCATCAGGGACGAACTCATTCCGGAACATGCGCTGGCTCTTTCCTCCCTCACCAGTTCCGGAATTCCCGCAGCAGAACTGGATTATAATACGGCCATTTCCTATTTAAGAAGGGACACAGTAAATCTTAATGCGGCGCGACAGGGTTGGGTGCTTGCGAGGTTTGGCGGTCTTCCCATGGGGTGGATGAAAGTGATGCCAGGGCGGGTTAACAATTATTACCCGAAAGAATGGAGAATCACAAAACAAACGCCGTAAATCTCCGTTAGCAGCTCACCATGCGGCTATTTTAGCTTTAATTTTAGCAAATTTGAATAAAAAGTTTTCATATTTGCAGGTCCCTTTTAAACGTAGTGTATGAAGTTTAGCCTGCTGACTGTCGTGTTTTTGTTTTCTTTTGCCGGGCTGCTGCAGGCGCAGGACCAGGAATTACAGGTGCAGGGGGTATCGCCTGCGCTCTACCTGATGCATACCGTTCAGCCCAAAGAAAACTGGTATAGCGTGGGCAGGTTGTACAACGTCAACCCCAAAACGCTGGCCCCCTATAATCATCTTGCCCTTAACCGGCCACTTACGATTGGTGAACAGGTGAAGGTTCCGCTGACCGCGGAAAATTTTTCGCAGGATGGAAAGCTGGCAACGGGCGAGTCACTGGTTCCCGTGTACCATACCATTCAGTCAAAAGAATGGTTATACCGCATCAGCCAGAATTACAACAAGGTGCCGGTGGACCATCTTGAAAAATGGAACAGTATCAACAAGGACCAAGCCCGTGCAGGACTGCCGCTTATCATTGGTTACCTGAAAGTGAAACCTGCCGAATCTGCGCTCGCCAGGCAGAGCAGGGATCGCATTGCATCCGGTAAGCCGGTACCACTGATCATACCGGAAGACAGGAAACTGGCAACCGATATGGAAAAGAAACCAGTGCTGCCCGCAGTGCCTGTCACGGTGCCGGCGCATATTGATCCGGCTGCCGCGAGGTCGACGGCTACTCCTGCTGCCGATCCGGCGAAAACGTCTGTCGTTCATACTGAAACCACAAGCGGGGGCAACGCGGCTAAACCAAATTATTTCAGGGCGCAGTTTGAAGATGCCGGTAAATCCCTCAGTGGCAGTGCCGGTACGTTCAAGAGTACCAGCGGATGGAATGATGGTAAATTTTATGCGTTGGTTAATAACGTGCCGGTGGGTACGATTGTGAAGATCAACAATCCGGTTTCGGGGAAAGCCGTTTTTGCCAAAGTGCTGGGCAGCCTGCCGGATATGAAGGAAAGTCTTGGACTGGTGGCGCGCGTCAGTGATGCCGCTGCTGCACAACTGGACGCCGCCGGTACGCGGTTTACTGTTGAAGTGCGGTATTAATTCCCCCTTAGTTCTGCGTGATGCTGGTAAAATTTGTTTTTTTTAAAAAACATTGCGATTGGGTTCGATAAGAACAGCATTGAAGTTGTCTCTCAGGGGCGGTATCCTTTCAAAAATTCAGTGACCGGCATTCTTTTCTTCCCTTCCAGCTGGATATCAACCAGCGACAACCAGCCATCCGTCGCGGAATATTTCAAATAAGTTTTATGATCGGTCAGCACGGTGCCCGGTGCTACTGTAGTGTCCGCTTTTTCTTTTTCGGCGCGGAAAATCTTCAGCATTTTTCCATCCAGCAAAGTATAGGCTGCGGGGAAGGGTGACAACCCGCGCACGAGGTTAAAGACGGACTCCACGGAATTATTCCAGTCGATCTGTGCGGTCCCGGAAAATATTTTAGGCGCATGCTTCAGATCAGTACCGGCAGAAGGCTGCGGCTGTTCCAGTATGGTTCCGTTTACAATCCCATCGACTGTTTTAACCAGCAGTTCCGCCCCGATTATTTTCATGCGATCATGAATTTCTCCTGCCGTTTCCGATGGCCCGATGGGGAAGCTTTGCTGCAGCAGGATATTCCCCGTGTCAATCTGGTGCTGTAATTTGAACGTGGTAACGCCGGTTTCTTTTTCACCGTTGATGACGGCCCAGTTGATCGGTGCTGCACCCCGGTACTGCGGAAGCAGCGAACCATGTACATTGATAGTGCCCATTGGTGGCATATCCCATACTAATTCCGGCAACATGCGGAAGGCAACTACTACCTGGAGATCAGCCTGCAGCGCCTGTAATTGCGCCAGGAATTCCGGCTGCTTCAGTTTTTCCGGCTGCAGTACAAGTAACTCATTGTCCACTGCAAATTTTTTTACCGCACTCTGGGTGAGCTGCATTCCCCTGCCTGCGGGCTTATCGGCTGCTGTGACCACCGCGATAACCGGGTACCCTGCTTTGAGCAATGCCTCCAGTGAATCCACAGCAAAGTCGGGTGTTCCCATAAAGATGATTCGCGGTTTATGATTCATGTCGCAAAGATAAATGAAGGTGACCAGTTACCCCGGTCCGGCAGCAGGCTGCGAAGCCATGGACGGTTCTATTATTTTGGTGGTTGCCGGGCGCGGCGGACGCGCACGCCGACCGGAAAAAATAAACCGGTTTTAGAAACATTGTTTTATTTTCGGGCCACCAACCAGTATTAAATGCAACACGGACCTCAATCCCGGTATTGTATATAGAGTGGTGACAGCGCAGCCTTCTTTTTCGGCCTGCACCGGTAAACAAAAAAAATATAGCTATGCAACAGGTGAAGACCGGTGATACGGTTAAAGTACATTACCACGGGAAACTGACAGACGGCACTACTTTCGACAGCAGTGAAGGCCGCGAACCCCTGGAGTTTGAAGTCGGCAGCGGCATGGTCATCAAAGGATTTGATGATGGGGTGACCGGAATGCAGGTGGGCGACAAAAAAACAATCAATATCCCGGTCGACGATGCGTACGGCCCTGTTAACGAGAGTATGCTGGTTGATTTTCCGCGCTCCAACTTTCCCGCCGAGATGGTGCCGGAAGTGGGGATGCAGCTTAATATGACGAGCGGGGACGGACAAGTCATCCCGGTCGTTATCACCGATATCCAGGACGATACGATCTCACTGGATGCCAATCATCCCCTGGCCGGTGAAGACCTGGTCTTCGACCTTGAACTGGTCGAGATCGTAAAGTCGAAATCCCTTATCATCATGCCCTGATGCAGCGACCTGTCAGCCGGTATTTTTGAGCTGCGACCAGTTGTCCCGGCTGCGCAATTTTTACCCGGCAGCCGTCTGCCTGAAATTGTGCCGGTAGATCAATACCAGTACAGGAATCGTGGCGGCACTGAGCAGGACGGCCACCAGGGAACCCTCGAACCCGAAATTGCCGCCGTTGACCAGGGCATTGCCGGTTACGCTGTGCTGTAACAGGCCCTCCATCGGCAGCCCGCTGACGGGGAATCCCAGCAACGGACCCTGCACGAAATTCCAGGTAAAATGAAGCATTATCCCAAACCACAGGTTGCGCGTAAATAGGTAATTGATCCCGAAGAGTATGCCAGTTACAAAGATAGTACAGGTGCCCGTTACCGTTAGTTCGGGGTTGGACAGGTGCGCGATGGTAAAGAGCAGGGCGGATACAACCAGCGCAATCCATCCGGGCAGGGACTCCGCCAGGTTTTGCAAAACATAGCCCCTGAATACAATTTCTTCGGAAAACGCGACAATTGCCATCAGCCCGAAACTCAGGAATAAATCATTGCCGCTGAAGCGGACGTCGGTCCACTCCAGGCTACCGGTAAAATACAGGATGCAGCTGCCCGAACAAAGCAGGAAGATGCCCAGGAAGAACCCGGTTCCGCCATGCACCGCGCTACCAGCCAGCGAAAGCCCCAGGCTGCTGACCTTTCGCCGATCCACCAGCTTGCGGAACAGCCACACCATGGCCAGCCCCAGTGCTGCATTGATGATGAGCGGCAGGTAGGCTTTTCCCGGGTTACTGACGAGGGTTGTGGCGCCGCTAACTGCGTGGGCATTGTACCGGGTTGCCAGTATACCCGCCGTGATGAGCAGCATAAAATAGACCAGGACAAAAAGCATGGCCCGCAGCCAGCCATGAGGCACAAGCGGTTTTCTATGGAGATCCGGTTTCATTGACGTTAATTTGTGTTTAGGCAGGCAGCGGTTTTTTTCTAACCAACTCTTTCGGATAGTCGTTGACGTTATCCTAACCCGTTGCCGACCCGCCATAAAAATACAATTATGTTTGACAACTACCCGTTCAGCGTGGCCGAAAGGCTGATGCGTTATGTGCAAATCGATACCCAAAGCGATCCGCAATCGCTAACCACGCCCTCTACGGAAAAACAAAAAGTTCTCGGTCGCCTGCTAGAGCAGGAACTCAGGGCACTCGGCCTTACCGGCGCTGCACTCGACGAATACGGGTATGTCTACGCCTCCCTGCCCTCCAATTCTGCAAAATCCGTTCCCGCCCTCTGCTTTTGCGCGCATATAGACACAGCACCCGATTGCAGCGGTGCAGGTGTTAAGCCCATCCTCCACAAAAATTATGACGGGCAGGATATTGTATTGCCGGATGATCCCACCCAGGTGCTTTCCCTGGCTGCCCATCCTTATCTCCGGGAAAAAATGGGTGAAGATATCATCACTGCTTCGGGAACCACGCTGCTCGGCGCAGATGATAAAGCCGGACTGGCCATCATCATGGATTTTGTACAATACCTTTCCCGGCACCCCGACATCAAACACGGCCCGGTGAAAATATTGTTTACCCCTGATGAAGAAGTTGGCAGGGGAGTGGACAAAGCCGACATGGCAAAACTCGGCGCCACCTTCGGGTACACCCTCGACGGCGGCGAAAGGGGCAGCCTGGAAGATGAAAACTTTTCAGCGGACGCTGTTACCGTTGTTTTTCACGGTGTGAGCGCCCACCCCGGAGCCGCCAAAGACAAACTGGTGAACGCCGTCAAGGTGGCGGCAACTTTTATTGACAGCCTGCCGAAAGATGAGTTTTCACCGGAAACGACGGAAGATCGATATGGATTCGTGCATCCCGTGGAAGTGTCGGGGATCGCCGAAAAAGTAACGGTACGGTTTATCGTCCGCGATTTTGTTACTGGCAAACTGGAAGCCTATGCTAATTTCCTGCGCGACAGCGCCGAACGGTCTGTTCAAAAATTTCCCGGCGCCCGGATGGATTTTACGGTAACCGAACAATACCGGAACATGAAAGAAATACTCGACCAGCACCCGGCAGTGGTAGCCTACGCGCGGGAAGCGATGGAACGCGCCGGCATTACGCCCCGTACAACCGGCATCCGGGGCGGTACAGATGGGGCGCGCCTGTCCTTTATGGGCCTGCCCTGCCCTAATCTCTTCACCGGCGAGATGGCCTTACACGGCAGGCAGGAATATGTGAGTGTGCAGGATATGCAGAAAAGTATGGAGACCCTGGTGCACCTGGTCAGCGTGTGGGAAGAAAGAAGTCACTGACCAGGCGGGGCAGTGGTATAGGTTAAGATTATTTCAGCGGCACCAGGCTGATATTTTTCCAGCGCACTTTTATGCCCCCGCCATCGTGAATCTGGAGTGCGATGAATCCTTCTCCCTTGCCGATTTTTTCATCCTTCAGGTGAACCATCTCGTGCCCGTTCAGCCAGGTGGTGACGTCATCACCATCAGCCTTAATTTTCATCGTATTCCATTCACCCTGTTTCAAGATGGCCTCATCTTCGGGTTTCGGCTGTATCAGCCATCCCCGGCCGTACGATTCATAGATGCCGCCGGTGTGCAGGTTGGCGGGCGCCACTTCCACCTGCCAGCCACTTATCTTAACGCCTTCAATGGAAGAACGAAAGAAAACCCCGCTGTTGCCATTCGCTTCCTGTTTGAATTCGAGGGTGAGGATGAAATTTTTATAGCTCTTTTTCGTGGAGAGGTAGCCATACTGTTTGTCCGGCCCGCTTTCGCAGACCAGTTCATGGTGGTCGTCTACATACCAGCGCTCAGTGCCGTTGATCGTCCAGCCACTGAGATCTTTACCATTGAAAAGCGAAACCGGTTTTTGAGGGTATGCCGTCAACATACATGCGCTAATGAGGAGAGCCAGCAGCATTTTCTTCATAGTCAGACTTTTTTTATTTTACCGAAAAGTTAGGCAAAAAACGCTGCCGCCGGCAGGAAATTCATTGACCGTTGCTGGTGATACCCTGCATGAACCGCCGGTATACCGGTTTCATCCTTCTCCCCGTTTAAAATCCGTTATCTTCAGCAACAAAACACAAACCATGCAATACTTACTCAGTTACTGGTGGATCATACTCCTCTTGCTGGTGGTTTTCAGCGGATTGGTGACCGTCAACCAGGGCTTCATCGACGTGATTACCATGTTTGGTAAATACCGCCGCATCCTGCGGCCCGGGCTGAACTTTAAACTCCCCTTCCTGGAGGTGGTGGCCAAACGCATCAGTATCCAGAACCGATCGGTGGAGCTGGAATTCCAGGCGGTAACGGCCGACCAGGCCAATGTCTATTTTAAAAGTATGCTGCTCTATGCGGTGCAGAATGCCGATGAGGAAACCATTAAGCGCGTGGCATTCAAATTCATTAGCGACCGCGACCTCATGCAGGCCCTCACGCGCACCATCGAAGGCAGTATCCGGGCCTTTGTGGCCACCAAGCGCCAGGCGGAAATACTGGGGCTGCGCCGCGATATCGTGGAATATGTAAAGGATCAAATTGACCATTCACTGGAAGAATGGGGATACCACCTGATCGATCTCCAGATCAATGACATCACGTTCGACCAGGCCATCATCGACAGCATGAGCAAGGTCGTTGCCAGCAACAACCTGAAAGCCGCTGCGGAAAACGAGGGCCAGGCGCTTCTGATCACCAAAACCAAATCTGCAGAAGCGGAAGGCAACGCCATCAAAATTGCGGCAGAAGCGGAACGGTCCGCCGCCCAGCTGCGCGGCCAGGGGGTGGCGCTGTTCCGCGAAGAGGTGGCCAAAGGCATGAGCCAGGCCGCTGCAGAAATGAAACAGGCTAACCTCGATACGAATGTGATCCTGTTCAGTATGTGGACGGAAGCCATCAAAAATTTTGCTGAATTCGGGAAAGGCAATGTCATCTTCCTCGACGGCAGTTCGGAGGGTATGGAAAAGACGCTCAAACAAATCCAGGGCATGATGATGAAACAGGCGGGCACCTGAGGCAGTTACTGGCGGCATTGCTGCATAATTTTTCCTTACGAAATGTTAAGCTATTGCCGCATAGAAAAAGAAAAGCCATAAACACGTTATTTTCACCATTACCCGCCAGCCCTGGGAAAATGAATACATCCTACATTTGTAAATAAATCAATACCCACATGCATTTATTCCTGCTTCAGATTAGGGACACCGCCATGGCCAGGCATATCGCCGATTCGGTATATGCCGCACAGACTGCCGCAGCCGGCGCCCCTAAGATGAACCTGGTCGACCTGCTCGTGAAAGTTGGCGTGATCATGATACCTCTCGCATTGCTGCTGGCCCTTGCTATCTTTTTCTTCTTCGAACGGCTTATCGCTATCAACAAAGCCAGCAAGATCGATCCGAATTTCATGAATATGATCCGGGATAATATTCTCAGCGGTAATGTCTCGGCCGCCAGGTCGCTCTCAAAAAATACGAATAACTCGGTGGCCAGGATGATTGATAAGGGACTGCAGCGTATCGGAAAACCCATTGATGCCATCGAGAAAAGTATGGAAAGTGTGGGCAAGCTGGAAATCTACCACATGGAAAAAAATCTTTCCGTCCTTGCACTCGTTTACGGTATCGCGCCAATGTTCGGGTTCCTGGGTACCCTGTTCGGGATGCTCCAGCTGTTTTTTGAAATCAACAGCACCGGCGATTTCACCCCGGCTTCGATAGCCGGCGGTATCTACACCAAGATCATCACCTCGGCAACAGGGCTTATCATCGGCCTGCTGGCTTATGTAGGCTATAACTTTTTGAATACACAGATTAATAAAACGATCAACCGTATGGAAGCCTCCAGCGCAGAATTTATCGATATCCTGCAGGAGCCGACGCGGTAATTTTTTGCCAGGCAGCAGTACAGCCCGCAGCATCGTTGCGTCGCACTCTTGTACAGCAGTGCAACTGGCAGCGAAAGGCAGGGAGCCGACAGGAAAACAGGACCAGCGGCTGCATACAGGGCCGTCGATACAATTGTTCACCAGTAATTGAATATATGAACCTCAACAGGCGACTTAAATCTCATCCCGAACTGCATGCAGGTGCCCTTAACGACATCCTGTTTATCCTGTTGTTCTTCTTTCTCATTGTGTCAACACTGGCCAACCCCAACGTGGTGAAATTATCCACCCCCAAAGCAAAAAGCGATACCAAGGCCAAACAAACCGTAATCGTCAACATCAAGCCCAACGGGCAATACATCATCAACGGCAAAACGATTGCCATTACAGACATCCGCACTTTTGTACAACCCTATGTCACGAAGGATTCGGCGCAGGCCACCATTGCCATTAACGCCGATAAGACCGTACCCTTGGAAGATGTGGTAGCAATCATGCGCATCGCGCGCGACATGGGCGCACGCACCACGCTGCTGGTCGACAATAAAGCACAGTAGGCTTCAACCGCGGGCCGATATTTTTTTGCGTTTGTAATTTCATGGGCAGCAGGCATCACCCCACTTTATAAAAACGAAAACTGCCTGTGCTGCGCAATATTCTTTTTGGGATCACACCGCCTCTTTCATGCACCGTATCATCCGGTCTTTTCCCTGCATATCTTTTTTTAACAGGATGTCAGTGAATCCCGCTTCCGCTAACAGGGCTTCCACCTGTTGGCCCCGGTCTTCGTGAATTTCGAGGAACAGCCAGCCATGCCACTGCAATTGTTTTTTAGCCAGCGCGGCAACAGCACGGTAAAAAACGAGGGGATCCGCATCTCCGGTAAAAAGGGCCAGGTGAGGTTCAAAGTCCACCACATGTTTGGCCATGCTTGCTTTTTCCGACAGGGGTATATACGGCGGGTTACTGATCATGATATCCACCGGGGGAAGGGCCGGGTGTTCTTCCGCCGACAGCACATCCAGCAACAGGCAATGGATATCCAGTTGCAACAAGACCGCATTTTTTGCTGCAACGGCCAGCGCAGCCGCACTGATATCGGTGGCATAGATGGCTGAACCCGGCAGATTTTTTTTGATGGCGAGCGGTATGCAGCCGCTGCCCGTACCGATGTCAAGGACGACCGGCGAGGTGGCTCCTTCCTTTGTCGTTTGCAGCACCCAGTGCACCAGTTCTTCTGTTTCCGGTCGCGGGATGAGTACGTCTTTATTCACGTACAGCGGGAGTCCGTAAAACCAAGCTTCTTCCAGCACATACTGCACCGGCGTATGCAACAATAACGATTCGGTAATGGACAACAGTTGCGCCTGTTGCTGTCCGGACAACAACGCCTTTTTATGCAGCACGCGGTCGATCCTTTTCCATCCCGTCACTTTTTCCATCACCAGGTCAGCGATGTTATCCGCCTCCCGTGTTTCGTAGAAGTGGTAAAGCTGGAAACGCAAATCCTGGGTTCCCCCGTGAATCGTCATAAGGCAAACTTACGGCATCGGCTGTAACAACGACCGGCGCTGCCCGCTCCATAATAAGGCAATATTTCTGCTGCCTCACAAACCGTATTTTTGCAGCCTGCTGGAATACCATGAACCATATATGCGGCGCTGTCTTGCGCTGGCCCGGCTGGGCCAGGGTAGTGTTGCCCCCAACCCCATGGTGGGTGCGGTACTGTGTTATGGAGCGCGGATCATCGGCGAAGGGTATCACCGGCAGTATGGCGGACCACATGCCGAAGTAAACTGCCTGGCCTCCGTGGCAGCGGAAGACCTCCGCCTGATACCTGCTTCAACGCTCTATGTTTCGCTCGAACCCTGTGCACATTTTGGGAAGACACCACCCTGCGCCGATTTAATCATCCGCCATCAAATTAAACGGGTCGTTATCGGCTGCCGGGATCCGTTCCCGGCCGTGGATGGGAA
>JBBROE010000085.1:0-19611 GCA_038229695.1 Chitinophagales bacterium
AAGCAGCCGGGGATTCGTTGGGTATAATAACCGAAATCCTCGGCGCCCATTCGCAGTTCTGTTTCCAGTACATTTTCTGTTCCGAGGAACTGTTGCGCAAGCGCACTGGCTTCCGTGTGAAGTTGTTCGTTGTTGTACACGGAGGGATAGCCGACGTCAATATGCAGGTCGATTTCAGCTCCCATGCTGTGCACCAGTTCGGTGGACAGCCGGCGAATGATATCATGTGCCTTAAAACGCCAGGCTTCATCCATGGCACGGAAGGTACCCATCAGTTTGACCGATGCAGGGATGACATTTGTGGTGAAGCCGCCCTGGAACGAGGTGATGGACAGCACGGAAGGATCGAACGGGTTGCGGTTTCGGCTGATTACCTGTTGTAGCGCCACGACGAGCTGTGAGGCGATTAATATCACGTCGGCGGCTACCTGCGGGGAAGCGGCATGCCCACCGTTCCCCCGGACGGTGATATAAATTTCATCGGCGCTGGCCATTACTTTGCCTTCCCGGAAACTCACTTTTCCAACAGCCATGCCGGGGTGCACATGCAACCCAAATATGGCTTTCGGCGCCGGGTTTTCCAGTACCCCGTCGCGAATGAGCAGGCTGGCGCCACCGGGATTCCGTTCCTCACCGGGCTGAAAAATAAGCTTGATGCTGCCTTCCCATTCATTTTTTGTTTCCTGCAGGATCTTTGCCGCACCCAGCAGGATGCTGGTATGCACGTCGTGGCCGCAGGCGTGCATGATGCCCGGGTTGGAAGAGGCGTAGGGCACGTCATTTTCTTCCTGGATCGGCAGGGCGTCGATATCCGCCCGGAGTGCAATAACTTTTTTATCCGGGTTTTTTCCTTTGATCAAGCCGATGGTACCGGTCTCTGCCATGACCCCGAAAGGGATATCCATCGCACCCAGCTTTTCCCGGATGAAGGCTGCCGTGTTGAATTCCTTGTAACTCAGTTCAGGGTGAGCGTGCAAATGCTGGCGGACCGCAATGAATTCAGGGGCATAGTTTCGCGCCAGGTCTCTTATCCGTTCTTGAAGCATGCCGCAAAAATAACTTAATTCAGCACTACGCTTCCGGCAGAAGCGTAGATATGTTGTTAACCGCCGGTTCAATCAGGGGTTAGCATCGGTTTTATCAGGGCGGATTTCAATGGTATCCCGAACGATGAAGACGCCCCTCGGAAATTCTTTCAGCAAGGTCTGCCGGTAAGACTCCGCTTCATCCCTGTCTTTGAAATTACCGACCCGCACCCGGAAATACGGCGCCTGGTAAAGGAGGTAGGCTTTCAAATCAGGAAAAAGCTGGTATACTTTTGTCTTGGCCGTGATGGCTGCATTCCTGTCGCTGGTATTGATCACCTGGAGGCGGTAGCCGGCGATAATCCGGCGGGCGTCGCGGGTGGTAACCTCATTAATCTGGCTTTGTTTTTTTACGAGCATGGACAGCCGCGGATCAGCATGAATAACGATCGAAGACGTGCTGTCCGCCTGGCCCAGAGCCGGGGTAGCTGAAATAAGAATGCCCAGGGCGACAATAAGTTTTATCATGAAGAATGAGTTGTATATGATTTAACAATAAAATTGTGCCAAACCAACGATTGTTACCGGGCGGCCTGTTCCTCCATCAGCTGCACACCGGCGCTGCATCCCAGCCTGGACGCTCCCGCCAGGATGAGCTGCTCCGCAAAAGCGTAGGTTTTGACGCCGCCCGACGCTTTGATTTTGATCGTTTCGGGAAGATGATGCCGCATCAGCTGCACGGCCTCCACGGTCGCCCCTCTTTCGGCATAACCCGTCGAGGTCTTTACATAATCGACGCCCGCTTCCGCCGCAATACCGCAGCACAACACAATTTCGTCGTCGGACAGTATGCCGCTTTCAATGATAATTTTTATGATCCTTTCTTTATTGTGCACCACTTCGGTAGCCAGTTTCAGTTCCCGGCGGAGAAATTCATAATCACCCATCCGAAGGGCGATGAGGTCGATGACCATATCAATCTCATCGGCGCCGTCCACCAGTGCCAGGACCGTCTCTGCAATTTTCGCTTCCGTTGCGGAATAGCCAAAAGGAAAACCCGTGACGGTCGCCACTTTCACGCGGGTGGGGTCCAGCAGTGTTTTTGCTCTTTTAACGAAAGGCGGCGGCACGCAAACCGCTGCGAACTCCCAGGCGGCGGCGTCTTTACACAAGTGCTCTATCTCGGCGATCGTGGTCGAAGGTTTCAGCATCGTGTGATCAATATAGGCTGCAATATTCATCAGTAAAATTTATGGAAAAAGGGGCGAAGGAAACAGCGCGGAATGGCTTCTTATTATTGCTCGTACAAATGTTACGTTAAATCAAATTAATGTGCCCAAGTTACCTCATTTCAGTAAATTGGGCGGGTTACCATCAAAACTAAACCAGAACAACATGAGAAAACCAGTCTTCAGGGGGTGGAGGTATGTGCGGATACTTCTGCCGGCAGTGCTTTGCTTTACCCATCTTTCCGCGCAGACGACCTTCCCGGTAAACGGGGTGGCCAATCCCACTTCAAAAAGCTATGCCTTCATCAATGCGAACCTGGTTAAGGACGGGCAGTCAGTGGTTCCCAATGCTACCCTTGTCATAAAGGAAGGCAGAATTGTGGCTGCCGGAACCGGGGTTACCGTCCCTAAGGATGCGGTGGTGCTCGACTGCAAAGGCAAATACATTTATCCTTCTTTCATCGATATTTTCAGTGATTACGGCATCCCGGAGCCCCAGCGCACGCGCGTGGCATTTAATTTTGGCGGACCGGCACAGCTCACCTCCAACCAGAAAGGGGCGTACGGATGGAACCAGGCTGTACACAGCGATGTAGAAGGCGGAAAACTTTTCACCGCTGACGATGATAAAGCCAAGGCGCTTCGTGACGCCGGATTTGGCGCCGTACTCACCCACCAGAAAGACGGCATCACCCGCGGAACCGGTGCACTGGTTACCCTCGCGGATGAAAAAGAAAACCTGGTAATGGTAAAGGAAAAGGCAGCGGCCTTTTATTCCCTGAACAAGGGAACTTCCAGCCAGTCGTACCCCAGTTCAGTGATGGGCTCGATAGCCCTGCTCCGTCAGAATTTTCTGGATGCTAAATGGTATAAAAGCAATCCCGCGACAGAAGGGGTAAACCTATCCCTTCAAGCTTTCAATGAAACCCAGCATCTGCCCCAGGTATTCGATGCCGGAGATAAATGGAGCGATATTCGGGCTGACCGGATAGGTGATGAATTTGGCGTACAGTATATTATCAAAGGAGGCGGTAACGAATACCAGCGCATCCAGGAGATTGCAGCGACCAAAGCGAGTTTCATCCTGCCACTTAATTTTCCCCAGGCGATGGATGTGGAAGACCCAAATGCCGCACGTTTTGTTTCACTTGCTGATATGAAAAACTGGGAACTGGCCCCGACCAACCCCGCCAGTTTTGAAAAAGCCAATATCCCCTTCTGTATCACTGCAGCAGACCTCCGCGATCCCAAACAATTTCTGCCCAATCTCCGCAAGGCCATTGAATACGGGTTATCTCCTGCAAAAGCCATCGAATCGCTTACCAAAACTCCAGCTACCCTTCTCGGCATATATGACCAGGTCGGAAGCCTCGAACCGGGAAAGCTGGCTGATTTCCTGATTACGTCAGGGCCGGTACTCGATGAAAAGACCGTGATCTACCAGAACTGGGTGCAGGGAAATCACTATGCCGTAAATGAAACAAACTTTACCCCTATCGCAGGTACTTATAAACTGGCTATCACCGGCCAGTCGGGCAATACCAGCAGTTACACTTTGGATGTAAAAAGCAGTAGTGTGGCGAATGTTATAGACAAAGACACCCTCTCAGGCAAGTTCAGCTACGATGGCAAATTGGTTACCCTCAGTTTTTCCCGGACACCGGTTCGCCGCGTGCCGGCGGGAGATTCTGCGGCGCGCACGATGCCTGCAGGGGCCGGACGCCAGGGCGGTCGAGGAGTGGCCGGCGCATCAACCCGCCTCAGCGGGGTGAATATCGCCGGAGTATGGCAGGGTAACGGTATTGACTCTTCCGGGAACAGTGTAATCTGGACTGCCACCATGGAAAAAGCAGCAGAGGAAAAAGCCGATACGACCAAAAGAAAAACGCCCCTTCGGCTGGGCAAAGTCACTTACCCTTTCGACGGGTACGGATGGGAAGAATTACCCAGGCCGGAAAATATGCTGATCAAAAATGCTACGGTATGGACGGGCGAAAAAGAAGGTGTGCTGCAAGCGGCAGACGTCCTGATCAAAAACGGTAAAATTGAAAAAGTCGGAAAAAATCTTTCTGATGCTTCCGCGAAAGTAATTGACGGCAGCGGGAAATATGTCACCGCCGGCATTATCGACGAGCATTCCCATATCGCCGCCTCCTCCATTAACGAGGGCGGGCAGTCGGTTACTTCAGAAGTACGCATCGGCGACAACCTGAATCCTGACGACATTAATATATACCGCCAGCTGAGCGGCGGCGTAACCACTTCACATATCCTCCATGGTTCTGCCAACAGCATCGGCGGACAAACCCAGCTCATCAAACGGCGCTGGGGGGTAGACGATGAAAGACTTAAATTTAAAAATGCGGATCCGTTTATCAAATTCGCCCTCGGCGAAAACGTAAAACGCACCACGGCCACCCAGGGTAATAACCGCTTTCCTGATACAAGAATGGGCGTAGAAGAAGTGCTGGCCGACGCTTTCCAGCGGGCGGTTGACTACGAAAAAGGAATGAAGGAAGTGGAAGAATACAATCATAGGAAAGGGGTTACCCCACAGGTGTTCCGCCGCGACCTGGAACTGGATGCCCTGGTGGAAATTCTCCATGGTAAAAGATTTATCACCTGCCACTCATATGTGCAAAGCGAAATTCTCGCCGCGATGAAAGTCGCTGATCGTTTCGGCTTCCGCTTTAATACATTTACCCACATCCTCGAAGGATATAAAGTGGCCGATAAAATGAAGGCACACGGGGCCAATGCCTCCACCTTCAGCGACTGGTGGGCATATAAAATGGAAGTGCAGGATGCTATCCCCGAAAATGCTACCATCATGCAACGGATGGGACTAAACGTAGCCATCAACTCCGATGATGCGGAAATGGCGCGGCGCCTCAACCAGGAAACAGCCAAGAGTATTAAATACGGCGGCCTTACCGAGGAAGAGGCGTGGAGAATGGTGACCATCAACCCGGCGACCATGCTGCATGTACAGGATAAAGTCGGAAGCCTGAAAGCCGGCAAAGACGCCGATGTCGTAATCTGGTCAGACAATCCGCTGAGTATTTATGCCAAGCCAGAGAAGACAATCGTAGATGGCACGGTTTATTACGACAGGGAACGGGATAGTGAATTGCTAAAAAGGATCGCTGTGGAAAGAAACCGGCTCATCCAGAAAATGATGGGAGAAAAAAAATCGGGTGCACCCGTGGGCGCGGCCATACCCAGCATGCAGGTTCTGTTCGGTTGCGGCGACCACGCTGAGCGCTCCGGGCTGGTTACAGTGGAAGATGATGGCAAGGACCAAACTAACGTAAACCAATAAATTTAGAGCATGAAACTATTCATATTTACAGCGTCAGCAGTACTCGGCGGGCTGGTGGCTGCGGCACAGCCGGATGTCTACCCACGGCCGGCATTCACGGGAACGCTTTATATCACGCATGCCACCATCCATGTAGGAAATGGCCAGGTTATTAATGACGGAACCATCAAAGTAACCAATGGTAAAATTGAACAGGTGGGCGCCGGTATCACGGCTCCCGCTTCCGGCGCAGAAGTAGTGGACGCCTCCGGAAAACAGGTTTACCCGGGATTGATACTGCCAGAATCTGACCTCGGACTAAAAGAGATCGGCAGCGGCGTCAGGGGGTCTAATGATTACCAGGAAATAGGGGATTATAATCCGAGTATCCGTTCTATTGTAGCCTATAATGCAGACTCCAGGATTATCAATACACTGAAGGCCAACGGCATTTTGCTGGCCAACGTGGTGCCCGACGGCGGTACCATCAGTGGTTCTTCTTCGGTAGTGCAACTGGATGCCTGGAACTGGGATGACGCCGCCTATAAAATGGAGAACGGCATTCACCTCCGCCTGCCCAGCTTTATCGTGCGGGTAGGCAGAAGAGGCGGTGGCTTTCCCGGTGTTGCTGGGAACAGGCCTCCCACAGATCCGCAAAAGGAAGCCCTCGAAAAGATCGAAGAGATCAAGGCTTTTTTTACTGCAGCAAAAGCTTACCTGGAAGAACCCACCCATAAGGAGACAAACCTTAAATACGAGGCGGTAAAAGGGCTTTTTAACCGGAGCCAGAAGCTTTTTATCCATGGTGACCAGGTGAAGCAAATGCTCGTGTCTATTGATTTCGTGAAAGCGTTCAATTTTGATGTGGTTATCGTGGGGGGCAGTGAAAGCTGGCAGATAGCAAGCCTCCTCAAACAAAATAATATTGCGGTTATCCTCAATGCCGAACATAGCCTGCCGGCGACAGAGGATGATGATGTGGACCAGCCGTATAAAACACCCGCCCAATTAAAAAAGGCGGGCGTGCTCTTCGCACTTAATGACGACAATGCGGAGACCAGGTACAGGAACCTCGCCTTCAATGCCGGGACTGCAGCGGCTTACGGATTATCCAAAGAAGAGGCCCTTCGGGCGATTACGCTCGACGCCGCCACCATTCTTGGTATCGCTGACAAAACCGGTTCGCTTGAAGCGGGAAAAGATGCCAATATTATCATCAGCGACGGCGATGTGCTGGATATGAGAACCAGCATTATCACCGCTGCGTTTATCCAGGGACGAAGGGTGCCGCTCGACAACAAGCAATCACAGTTATACGAACGGTATAAATTCAAGTACGGGTTAAAATAACCAACGGTCTCCTCAGCAACGCCTTCCTCATAAACAGGAAGGCGTTGTCGTATTTGCCAGTCCCTGGGGTTATGGAATTCCGCTATCCCTGAGTTACCCAGCAACGGCTCCCGCACGGGGACGTTGCGGCCGAACGCCACACCAACGTCTTGCAGTCTCACTTCACTACATTTTTACGCTTGCTTTTGTTTCTTTCTTTGCTGTTCTTTTTTGCTTCGCCAAAAAAGAACGGGCAACAGGCGCCCCGAAAACGAGGACAGCCGTTTTCGGGTGGTTCTTTGATGAGCTGCTGTGCATAGAGATGAAGGGCAGCGGGGCTGTGGTCGGCGCCATAGATCTAGCCTTAAAAGAATCGGTAGCTGATGTTTCTGATAAACCAAGACGCAGCATCGATCGTAGAATCTTTTCATCCTTTAATCCGTCTAATCCTAATTCAGACAATAACCGGCAGCGGGGCACTGGTCAGCGCCCCTGATGGAACTTCACTACATTTTGACCCTTCCTTTTCTTACTTTTCTGTTCTTTTTTGCTTCGCCAAAAAAGAACGAAAAAAGGCGCCCCGAAAACGAGGACAGCCGTTTTCGGGTGGTTCTTTGAGGAGCTGCTGTGCATAGAGATCAAGGGCAGCGGGGCTGTGGTCGGCGCCAAAGATCTGTCCTTAAAAGAATCGGTAGCTGATGTTACTGATAAACCAAGACGCAGCATCGATCGTAGAATCTTTTCATCCTTTAATCCGTCTAATCCTAATTCAGATAATTAAGCGATAACAGCCACCAAAACGATGACGGCCCGTTTTCTCTCCCACTTTCCGGCAACGTGTTCCGCAAGGTGACTTTAAGACTACCTTGCTGCAGAAATCAGGACGACATGATAAGAATTACATGGATACTCATTTTCCTTGCTGGCATTCAACTGCCGTCGGCAGCGCAACAGCCCGTTGCGGATAAAGGGCTGCCCCGGGAATTGGTGAAAGGGAAAGGAATCTACCGCTTTCCCGGCTTCACCGCCGGTACGATAGTCCTCCGCAACGGAATTATCGCCGAAATGCCGCTGAATTACAATATCTCTCTCGACGAAATGCACTTTATCGACGCGCGGGGCGATACGCTGTCCCTCGCCGACCCCGTATCGGTTAATTTTATCAGCCTAAACGGCAGCCGATTTTATTTCGACCAGGGTTATCTCGAATCGCTGGACTCGGCTGCAGGATTTGTGCTTGCCTTTCGCCAGTCCTTCAGCTTCCAGTACAGGCAACCGGGTGCCTATGGTGGCTTCATTGCCCATGAAGGCGTTCGAAACTATTCTTTTTATAACGGTAATGGGCAAACGTATACTCTTGGCAACGACGATAAAATTATCCTCAGCCCGCACGAATATTATTTTTTTGGCGATGAGTACGGGCATTTCAGTAAAACGGGGAAAGCGTTTCTATACGCGCATTTTCGCCAGTATGAAGCTGATTTAAGTGGCTTTATCAAACAGGAAAAAATAAATTTCAACCGCCTCCCGGATTTGCATAAGCTAATGGCACACTGCCGCAGTCTCGTTGCGCCGTGAAGTTAATCAGGTCGTAAGCGTTCCTTTCAGTCCCGTTCTTAGCTCTGCCATTCCTTTGTTGTTAGCAGCCACGCTGTTGAGAAATGATACGCCCAGCTTATCTCCGTTGAAGATACACGTGATGCGGTCACCATGAATGGCCTCAACAAACCTGGCATCAAGTTGTAAAGTGTGCTCATCCATCCACGTAGCCGTGCCCGCAATTTTGGAAGGAACGTGTATCCTGCCTGCCACGGGGAAAAGGTATTGTTCACTGGCCTTATTAAGCCGCCATTTTTGCCAGCCGAAACGATAGGTGGTATCACCTTTGGCAGTAGTGATGATCCAATCGCAGCCAGCACCGGTAAAGTTGAAGCTCATGGTAATCGCTCCCGCCGTGTTACTTTCCAGGCTGAATTTTTTTAGGTTGTACTTGTCGGCCAAGGGCGAAGTCACAGCACCGCGCGGGATATTTAATACCAGGTTGTCAAGTTCGGATGTTAACTGTTCGCGGGCAACGGCGTTAGGCGCAAGTTTCCCGGCTTTAAAAGCGGGCAGGATATTTTCCCATATCGTTGTCATCGATTGCTGCATGTCCCAGCTTTCACTGGTTACCGCCATTACCGCATCCTGGTTGGGCATTACAATACAAAACTGCCCGTATGCGCCATCGCCGCGATACAGGTCTTTGGGCTTGCAGCGCCAGAACTGGTAGCCGTATCCCTGGGACCAGTCCCCGGTTCCCTCCTGCGAGGACGTCTGGTAACTGGTTGCTGCCTTTACCCATTTGGCACTGACGGGATTTTTTCCTTTCCACTGCCCATTCTGCAAATACAGCTGACCGAATCGCGCAATGTCTTCCGTCTTTATGCGCAGCCCATAACCAGCGGTATTCAGGCCCTGCGGCGAAAGCTCCCAGTTATAGTCGGTGACACCAAGCGGTTCGAAAAGCCGTGGCCCGAGAAAGGCTGCAAGTGTCTTCCCGGTGATGGCATGCACGATGGCACCCAGCATATAGGAGGCACCCGTATTGTACAGGAAATGGGAACCCGGGGTGAAGGTGACCGGCTGGGAAAGAAATGTTTTGGTCCAGCTTGCCGCTGAGTCGCGCATCACCGGCATCGTATCGGCACTGTGCCCTGTATTCATCGTGAGCAGGTGGCGGACCTTCATCGCTTTTAAATTTTCACTGGCCGCGGCAGGGGTGTCCTCCAGGAAAAAAGAAAGTACCGGGGCCTCTATATCCAGTTTGCCCCCGGCCACCAGCAAGCCAACGGCGGTAGACGTAAAGCTTTTCGACAGCGAGTAAAGGGTGTGGGTAAACCCGGATTCGAAAGGCGACCACCAGCCTTCTGCTACTACATGACCGTGGCGAAGCAGCATGAAACTATGCCATCCAATCCCGGAGGAATTGGCAGCAGCAACAAAGCGGCTGATTTGTGCGGCGTCCACGCCCTGTTCCTCCGGGGTAGATCGCGGCAGGCCCGCTACAGGTAAAAATGCCGGGGAAAAGGGGTGAAGGGCTGGCAAAATGCCAAGTCCTGCTGACAGTATCCCGGTCTGCCTGATAAAAGAGCGGCGATTGGTTTTCATCATCCAATATTGAGTAGAAAATTGATTGGATGAATGTAACCATAAAAAAAGCATCCATAAAAAATGGATGCTTTTCCTGGTCAGCAGGCCTGCCGGTTATTTAAACAGCGTCGCGGCCATGGCAGTTCTTATATTTTTTCCCGCTGCCGCAGGGGCAGGGGTCGTTTCTTCCAATCTTTGGTCCCACCTTTACCGGCTCCTGTTTTACGGCCGGCCCGGACGGATCAAAATAATCTTTCTCATTGGCGGCATAATCTTCCCCCGCAGCTTCTATTTCTTCTTTATTCGCCGATAACCTGCTCATATCGGTTTTTTTCTCCCGGCCTTCCCTGATGGCTGTGGCATCGTTATTCTGCTCTACCGGGATAGCGCAATGAGACAGGAAGCTTACAATCTCTTTGTTTACTTCACTGTCCATCTGCCGAAAAATATCAAAGGCTTCCACTTTGTAGATCACCAATGGATCTTTTTGCTCCAGGTAGGCAGTTTGCACACTCTGTTTCAGGTCGTCCATCCTGCGCAGGTGTTCTTTCCAGGCGTCGTCAATCAGTACCAGGGTAATTGTTTTCTCCAGCGTGCTTACCAGGTCTTTTCCATTGCTGTTGAGCGTCTTCTGCATGTTGGCCAGCACCTGGATATTTTTACGGCCGTCGGTGAAGGGCACAATCACATTTTCGATATGCGAACCCTGTGTGGTCCTGATATTTTTGAAAACCGGGATGGACTGAATACTGAGCTCGTCCATTTTATGCTGGTAATTGCGAATGCCTTCCTGGTAAAGTTTTTCCGTTACTTCAGCCGCGTTGCCACGTTCCAGTTCTTCCCGGTTAATGCTGGTATCCATCCCAAAATTCACAATCACTGCCAGTTTGAAACCTTCAAAATCTTCCTGCTCACGAAAGGAATTGACCAGTCCTTCCGCTACGGTGTAATAAGCGTTGTCGAGGTCAAGAGCCAGCCTTTCGCCAAACAAGGCGTGGTTGCGTTTATCGTAAATAACCTTGCGTTGCTTGTTCATTACGTCATCGTATTCCAGCAGTCGCTTACGGATCCCAAAGTTGTTTTCTTCTACCTTCTTCTGGGCCCGTTCGATGGATTTTGTAATCATGCTGTGCTGGATCACTTCTCCTTCTTTATAGCCGAAGCGGTCCATCAGCCCGGCAATGCGTTCACTACCGAAGAGACGCATGAGCTCGTCTTCCAGGGACACGTAAAACTGGGTGGTTCCGGGGTCACCCTGGCGACCAGCACGGCCACGCAGCTGCCGGTCCACCCGCCGGCTTTCATGGCGTTCTGTACCCACGATGGCAAGTCCGCCGGCTTCTTTTACACCTGGCCCGAGCTTAATATCCGTACCCCGTCCCGCCATATTGGTGGCGATGGTAATTGCGCCGGCAAAGCCTGCTTCTGCCACCACCTGCGCTTCCCGCGCATGTTGTTTGGCATTGAGTACATTGTGCGGAATCTTTTTGCCGGTAAGCATTTTGCTGAGCAACTCACTCACTTCAACGGAGGTGGTACCGACGAGTACTGGTCTGCCGGCATTGCGCAGTCGCTCAATTTCATCGATGACGGCCCCATATTTTTCCCGTTTGGTTTTGTATACCAAATCCTGGTTATCTATACGCACGGCCGGAACATTGGTTGGAATGGTAACCACATCCAATTTATAGATGTCCCATAATTCCGCTGCTTCCGTTTCCGCGGTTCCGGTCATACCTGCCAGCTTGTGGTACATCCTGAAAAAATTCTGCAGGGTGATGGTAGCGTAAGTCTGGGTAGCGGCTTCAATCTTTACATTTTCTTTAGCTTCAATTGCCTGGTGCAGGCCATCGCTGTAGCGGCGGCCATCCATGATACGGCCGGTTTGTTCATCCACAATTTTAACCTGGCCGTCAATCACCACGTATTCCACGTCTTTGTCAAACAGGGTATAGGCTTTCAACAGCTGCTGCACGGTATGAATGCGGTCTGCCTTCACGGCGTATTCATTGAGAATGGCTTCTTTGCGGTGCAGTTTCTCCTCCGGGTCCATGTCCACTGCCTTGTCCAGTTCTCCAAGCCGGATAGAGATATCAGGAAGGATAAAGAAATCGGGGTCTTCACCACTTTTTGTTATCATGGCAAGTCCCTTATCCGTCAGGTCTACCTGGTTGCTTTTTTCTTCGATGTTAAAGTAGATTTCTTCATCCACCTTCGGCATCTCTTTCGACTGGTCCGCCAGGTAATAATTTTCAGTTTTCTGAAGCTTCACTTTTATACCCGGCTCGCTGGTGAATTTAATCAGGGCACTGCTTTTAGGCAGGCCTCTCCAGGCGCGCATAAGCGCCAGTCCGCCATCTTTGGGATCATCATTTCCCTCAGCAAATTTTTTCTTCGCTTCAATGAGGAATTTATTGGTAACCTGGCGTTGCGCTTCAAACAGCTGTTGTACCCGGGGTTTCAGGATATGATATTGCTGGTCGTCACCCCGGGGCACCGGACCGGAAATAATGAGGGGCGTCCGCGCGTCATCGATCAGCACGCTGTCCACTTCATCCACCATTGCGAAATGGTGTTTGCGCTGTACCATTTCATCCGGGGTGTGCACCATATTGTCCCGGAGGTAATCAAATCCAAATTCGTTGTTGGTACCATAGGTGATATCCGCCTGGTAGGCCTTTCTTCTTTCTTCGCTGTTGGGCTGGTGTTTGTCAATGCAATCCACCGTAAGGCCGAGCCATTCGAAAATCGTACCGTTCCATTCGCTGTCACGGCGGGCCAGGTAATCGTTGACGGTTACGATGTGAACACCTTCGCCAGCGAGGGCATTCAGGTAAGCCGGGAGCGTGGAGACAAGTGTTTTACCTTCTCCCGTCGCCATTTCCGCGATCTTCCCCGAGTGAAGCACGTACCCGCCGATAAGCTGTACGTCATAGTGAACCATGTTCCAGGTAACAGTAGCACCGCCAGCGGGCCAGCTGTTGCTGAATACGGATTGGTCGCCATCAATGCGGATATAAGGCTTCCTTATGCTGAGGGTACGATCCAGATCGGTGGCGGCAGCCATCATTTCTGCGTTGTCCTTAAAGCGGCGGGCCGTTTCCTTCACTACGGCAAATGCCTCGGGCAGGATCTCTTTCAGTATCTCTTCAATTTTTTTATCGCGATCCTTGATCAGTTGGTCAATGGCCTGGTAGCTGGCATCGCGGTTTTGCATTTCTTCCGCCGGCATGTTCTCGGCTTCCACTTTCAGCCGCGCTATTTCCTGGTCGATTTCACTGAGATGATCCTGGATCCGTTGTTTAAATTCAGTTGTTTTTGCCCTGAGCTGATCATTGGAAATCGACTGGTAAGTCGTAAAAAACTGGTTGATTTGCGCCACAACCGGTTCAACCAGTTTCACGTCTTTTTCCGACTTATTGCCTCCAAAAAGCTTCGAAATAAAACCCATCATATTAAGCCTGATTAAATAATTTAAAGTAGTTACCTGTTCTGCCTGTGTCAAATATGGTGCAGATTCGTTTCCATAGCCAAATTGACAGGGGAGCAAAGGTAAGCAATCGGCTGGTAGATTGAAAAGCTGTCGTTTTTGATTAACAGGGTCTTATGGTCTTTATTTTCGCAGAAAAACAGCTGCCGGCCGGTATCAATTGCGCGGCTGCCGCCAACCTTTACGGGGTTTTGTTGTATTTTGGGTTATCATGAAGCAATGTATACTCCTGCTCGCATTCAGTACGCTCTGCGCAAGGGCGTGCTGCCAGCTTAGCCTGTCCCGTTTTAACGAGGAAAAATCCCATATCAGCCAGAAGGGTTTCAGGGTGCTGGGAGCCTGGTCGGCAGCCAATGTAATTTCCGGGGTGATAGGACAATCGACAGCCGGCGGGGAGGGTAAATATTTTTACCGTATGAATGCGATATGGGGCGCTGTTAACCTGGCGGTAGCTATTCCCGGTTACCTCGCTGCCCGTAAGCATGCAACGGATAATTCGCTGGAAGCAACACTGCGCGGGCAGTCCACCATCGAAAAAACATTTGTATTCAATGCCGGGCTCGACCTGGCCTACCTGGCGGGCGGAGCCTGGTTCCTCGAAAAAGGCAACAACCAGGCGAACCCAGACAAGTACCGGGGGTTTGGAAAAGGCATTCTGATGCAGGGCGCATTCCTGCTCATTTTCGATGCGGTGATGTTTTCCTGTCACAACCACCATGGCAAACTGCTGTACCGCGCGCTCAACGGGTTGCAGGTTTCTCCCAACGGAGTAGGCATGACGGTCAGGCTCTGACCAGTGCCCGGCGTGCTGTATGGGTCCCTCAGGGGGAAAAATCCGCGCTGGATTTTTAGGTGGAATTGGTTACCTTCGCGGCCGGAATTTAATCAACCTGACAAACTATTTCAGTCCATGAGTGGTGCCTTAAAAGAGGTCCGTAACCGGATCAAATCCGTCCAGAGTACACAACAGATCACCAAGGCCATGAAAATGGTGAGTGCTGCCAAACTCCGCCGTGCGCAGGATGCCATTACGCAGATGCGCCCTTACGCCAGAAAGCTCCAGGAATTGCTGAGCAATATCGTCAGCGACGGGGCGGTTGCCTCCGGTGGATCCCTCTCCGCGTCCCGCCCGGTAGAAAAAGTGTTGTTTATAGTAATTACCAGTGATCGCGGACTGGCCGGGGCCTATAATTCCAACGTAATTAAATTAACTAAGGCAACGATTGCCGATAAGTATGCCAGCCAGTTTGCAAAAGGCAATGTTCATATCTGGAACATCGGCAAAAAAGGATACGAGTTTTTCCTGAAAGGCAATTACCATGCGGACCCCACCTTCAAAGATATATTCCTCCAGCTCGACTTCATTACCGTACAGGCCTGTGCGCAGGCCGCTGTAAAAGCTTTTGAAAACAAGGAGTTTGACGTGGTAGAACTTGTATACAGTGAATTTAAAAATGCAGCGACGCAGCTGATGACGGTAGAACGGTTTTTGCCGATTCCAGGAGCCGCAACACCTGTCGGCGGCCTGAAGAAAAAGAATGATTTTATTTTTGAACCATCAAAGGAAGAGATCATTACCGAGCTCATGCCGAAGATACTGAACACGCAGCTGTTCAAAGCCGTCCTCGACGCGAATGCCTCCGAACACGGGGCAAGAATGACGGCGATGGATAAAGCCAGTGAAAATGCCAACGAACTGTTGAAGTCGCTTAAAATTTCCTATAACCGCGCCCGCCAGGCAGCTATCACCACGGAGCTTACCGAAATCGTCAGTGGTGCCGCCGCGTTGCAGGGTTAAGCCAACCTAATTTTCGACAGCGCCCCTTCCGACGAAGGGGTTTTTTGTTGTGGTAAGTTGTGGATAATTTCGCGACCCTCCCGCATCCCGTAAAATCGCTAAAGAGTAGATTTGTCCCGTAGCCTTTTTATTCAACGGCAACCCGATTCTGATATGGAGATAGCCAGCTTAATTCCGCATATTGAGGCAGTCATTTTCGCAAGTGACAAAGCACTTACTGCCCTTGAAATAACAGAACTGATCAATAACGCCTTCGGCTTTATGGAAGACCGTATTGTGCTGGACCAGGTAGAATCAGCCATCGAGGGCATTCATGAAAAATACCACAGCGAGTTCTACCCGTTTGAAATCCGGAAGAGCGGCGGAGGTTGGCAATTCCTGACAAAAAAGGATTACCATAAAACCATTGCCCAGCTGAACGGGGACAAATTTCTGAAGCGCCTGTCTTCCGCTGCGCTGGAAACCCTGGCGATTATTGCCTATAAACAACCCATCACCAAAAGCGAGATAGAAGCTATCCGCGGGGTAAATTGCGATTATGCCGTGCAGCGCCTGCTGGAAAAGGAACTCGTGATCATTTCAGGCCGTAATGAGCATATGCCGGGGAAACCCCTGGTGTACCAGACTTCAAAGAGTTTTATGGATTATTTCGGCATCAATTCCCCGGCAGACCTGCCGAGGATCAGAGAGGTGCTCGCGGAACAGGCTGTCGAAGCCACTTATATTAACCAGCCGGATTCCGGCGAACAGCTTCACCCGCTTCCCGACGCGGAAGAAGCAGATGGCCTGCCGGCCGATGAAGGAAATGCCGCCTTTCTTGCCGTTGCACCCAATGGTGAACTGGTGACAGCCTCCGACGACGCGCCGGGGGAAGATAACTCAGGGGCGGATGACAACGAAGCAGCTGCCCCGGATGAGCCGGTTAACTAACGCTGATGCACAGCTGTTTTAGGATGGCGATTGCCGGTTCTCATCGTTATGCCCGATATTGTATATTCGCGTTCTATGCCAGAAGAATTATCGCCGCAGCAGCTGGTGGCTATTGCCGGGGAGTTCAGTACACCGGTTTATGTTTACCACGCCGAAAGGATCAGGGAGCAGTATGAGAGCCTGAAGACAGCCTTCAAAACTTCCGATACCCGGTTGTTTTACGCCTGTAAAGCCCTTACGAATATCAACGTGCTTCGTTATATCAGGGAAATTGGCTGCAATATCGACTGCAGTTCCATCAATGAAGTACAGCTGGCGATACACGCCGGGTTTTCTCCTTCCAACATATTATATACCTCCAATAACATCTCCTTCGCCGAAATCGAAGCTGCTCAGCAATTGGGCGTCAACATTAATATCGACAGCCTGTCGAACCTGGAAAAATTCGGAAAAAAATACGGCCCCCGTTACCCGGTCGGCATTCGCCTGCGACCCAATATCATGGGCGGCGGAAACCTGAAAATTTCCACGGGTCATGATAAAAGCAAATTCGGTATCCCGCTGGAACAGCTGGATAAAGTGTTAGACCTGGTGGCACAAACCGGGCTCTTTATTCATGCGCTTCATATTCACACCGGCAGTGAGATCAGGGATGTGGAGATCTTCGCCAGGGGAATCGAGGTATTGTTTGGTATCGCTGATAAATTTCCTGACCTCAAAGTCTTTGATTTCGGCGGTGGCTTTAAAGTGCCTTACCATCCCGGGGAGACGGGCACCGATATGGAAAAACTGGGTAAGAAAGTGGCGGAGGAACTGAAATGGTTTGAAGATAAATACGAACGCCATGTACAGGCCTGGTTCGAGCCGGGGAAATACCTGGTCAGCGAAGCAGGCTACTTCATTACACGCGTCAATGTGATTAAAGAAACGGCCGGGACGGTCTTCGCCGGCATTGACAGCGGCCTGAACCATCTCATACGGCCGATGTTCTATGGAGCCTACCATGGAATCGATAACATTTCCAACCCTGCGGGCAGGCCGACGGCGTATACGGTTACGGGCAACATCTGCGAAACAGATACATTCGCCGAAGACCGGGTCCTGCCTGAAGTACGCGAAGGGGATCTCCTGATGTTTCGCAATGCCGGCGCCTATGGTTTCGAGATGGCTTCGAATTATAACAGCCGGTTTAGGCCGGCAGAAGTGCTGGTGAGAAACGGGAAGCCTGTCCTCATCCGGAAAAGAGATGACCTGTCTGACCTCCTGCGGAATATCGTGCAGGCTCCGTAACCTTCTACCCGCTTTTCCAGTTGGTTTCCCCGCTGCATGCCTGCCTCCCACCCCTTATCTTTTTGGTAACTTGTAGCACTATCATCAATTTAAAATAGTCAATATGCCCATCAGGATGACCGATGATCCTCAGCAAGATCAGCCCCGGTATGAAGATGACAACGGTGGCAGCGGTGGTGGATTCAATACTGGCGGCGGGGGAGGCTTCGGCCTGCTGCTCCCGCTGTTGTTCGGCCTTTTCCGGAGCAAAGCGGGCCTGGGGCTGCTGGTCGTTGCCGGCATCGCTTATTTTGTGCTGGGCCGCGGGGGGTGTACAGGCGCGGGACCCGTGGGAGACAACAGCGCTCTCCTGAAAACCGGCGGGTACCTCGATCCCCGGCAGTTTGCCAGGGCGAGCATTTATGAACCGCTTGCGGAAGACAATACAAAAAATCCGTTGCCCGAAAGTGCCAACCTGCAGAAATTTGCACCCGAAGTGGGTAACCAGGGACAGCAGGGCAGTTGCGTAGCCTGGAGCAGTGCGTATGCGGCCCGCTCTATTCTTGAGGCAGCCCGTTCCGGCCAAGCCGGAAACCAGGTGCGATTCAGCCCTTCTTTTTTATACAACCAGATCGGCCTCGATGGCTGCGATGGCTCCTACATCGAAAGGGCGATGGAATTCATGACCAGGCAGGGATCAGTTCCATATGCAGATTTTCCCTACAGCGACAAAGACTGCAGCAACCAGCCGGATCAGCGGCTCATGCAGGAAGCAGGGCAATACAAAATGAGGGGGTTTAACCGGCTGAGTGACGGGGACCGCACCGATAAACTTGATCTCACTGCCCTCAAACAACATCTTGCCCAGGGAGCTCCGGTGGCGATTGGTATGATGGTTGGCCCCAGCTTCATGCAGGATATGATGGGCAAGGATCTCTGGCAACCCTCCGGGGACGATGCTTCCATGCAGGGATTTGGCGGACATGCCCTTTGCGTGGTGGGCTATGATGATGCAAAATACGGAGGCTCTTTCTTACTGATGAACAGCTGGGGGCCTCAATGGGGTACTAACGGTTTCGCATGGGTGCAATACCCGGTATTCAGACATTTTGTAAGAGAGGCATACGGGCTGGAACCCATGCAGGCAGCAGGCGCCGCTGCCAGTGCAGCCTTTTCCTGTGAAATAGGGCTTGTTCCCGTCACCTTCGGGCAGGGAAACAAAGTAATCACCAATGGGTACATTTCATTACAATCCACGGCTGCCGGGCATTTTAATACGGTAATGCCGGTGAAGACCGGCCAGCGTTTTAAAGTAGAGGTGAAAAATTCCGGGGAGTGTTATGTCTATATTTTTGGCCGGGAAACCGACGGCACCAGTTATACCCTGTTCCCTTATCCGTCGGCTGCCGACCCGGCTAAATCTAACTATTCACCGTTCTGCGGAATCGCCGGGTACCGCCTTTTTCCGCGGGATAAAAGCCTGGCTCCTGACAGCATCGGCCGGCGCGACATGATTGCGGTGGTGGTCAGCCGCAAGCCGCTCGACTGGTATCGGATGAACACTGAAGTAAGCAGAAATCCTACCTCGGATTATGCCGGGCGCTGGACCAGTGAACTGTCGGATCGCCTCAATAAGTCGGTCACATTTGGCAGCAATGCAACAGGAACCATTACCTTCAGCGCATCCCCGGGAGGAAACGACATCGTCTCCTGCATGGTGGAAATCGATAAAAAGTAATTTACCGGTAAAACCCCAGCTGATGAATAACGCGCAGTCTTTTCTCCGGCTTATCAGGAACCCTTTCACATTCCGGTTTTTTTTGCTCTCCAGGTTGCCGGCGGCCTGGTTCAGCCAGATACGTCTTTACGCTATCGATGAACAAACAGCGGTCGTCACCGTACCGTACGGATGGTTTTCGAAAAACCCGTTTAGGTCGACCTACTTTGCCTGCCTGGCGATGGCAGCGGAAATGAGCACCGGGCTCCTCGCGATGATGCAAACTACTGGCCGGCAACCCGCCGTGTCGATGCTTGTGATAGGAATGGAAGCGGCTTTTTTCAAAAAGGCAACGGGCATTACGTTCTTCACCTGCAGCAATGGAAATGAT
>JBBROE010000086.1:0-19343 GCA_038229695.1 Chitinophagales bacterium
AGGCCGAATTTGAACCACAAAAAGCCAAACCGCATCCCATTGTAAAACACGATGGCGATGAGGGTAGAATAGGCGGCTCCCATCAGCCCGTAAATGGAAATCAGGACGTAGTTAAGCGGCAATGCAATGATGGTGTAAATAACGTTGGTGGTAAAATCCACCTTCCAGTAATTCGAGGTCGAAATGATCTGGCTATTCGCGCCGGTGCCAAGGTCGACCAGTTTGCTAACTCCAAGGAAGAAAACGACCATTTCGATGCCTTTATAGTCTTTTCCCAGGTAAACCGCCAGGTTATGGACATTGAGCAGCACCAGGCAAAACATTGACAGGCCGATGATGAGCAGGTTGGTGACGCTCTTGGTATAAATACTGCTGATGCGGGCGAGGTCTTTATTTTTCCAGGACTCGGCCAGCACTGGTATACTGATCGCCGTGATGCTGCGCTGTGGTATTTCCATGAGCGTGACTACATAGGTGGCAATGGTGAACACGGCGGTATCCGATAATCCCCTCGCCGCTTTTGAACTGATGATAAACGTATCCGCTGTACGCGAAAGCAGGTTCAGGAACTGGGCACCGAAAACAAATAAACCGAAACTAAGCATTTTACTTTTCAGGCGCAGGGTAAGGGTACTGATTGTACCGGCGAACGTGAAGCGGCCGGTCCGGCGTAAAATCGCCAGCAGGGCAATTGCCGGAAGGGCGTACGACAGGGAAAACAACAGCAGGAAAAGCCGCAGGCTGATCACGCCGGTCACCAGCAGTACCAGGAGGACGGTAAATAAAATCCGCGGGCCCATCTCACGCAGCAGGTTTGACGTCACTCCTTTTTTAAAGGACCAGCCGAAACTTTCCAGCCAGAGAAACATCAGGTAAAACAACGAGAAAGGGTAAACGAGATAGCTAAAGCTTACAAACAACGGCGACTTTGCGCTGAATTTCCGGATGATTTCCTGTTTGACCAGGAAACCGCCACTGCACATCACAGCAAAACCGATGCAGCAGATTACCAGTGTTAAAGCCGGCAGGTCATTTTTCCGAGCCGGCAGGTGCGCATTGTAAAAGGGATAAAATTTATAAATGACCGGCAGCGAACCCAGAGTACACAAGGTTGCCAGGGTGATGCCGAGATCAGTGATGAGACGGGTGAGACCGAGTTGCTCGGTAGTCAGGAATTTTGGCGCCAGCACCAGCAAATTAAACGCGCCGATGATGAAACCGGCCGAAATACCAATGGTGGAACGGATGCTTTGTCGCTGGATAATCCCCATGAAACAGGTGCTAAAAAAAATAAAAATACAGGAATAACGCGTATCGCCGGAACAAAATACCCTGTGGCCCGGTACGGTCATATTTTTGGGCGGTAGACGTTCTAAACCGCTAATTTTGGCAAGTTTAAAAAATGGTCAACGATTCACTATGAAAGTAGTCATTTTTGCAGGCGGACTCGGAACACGGATTGCGGAAGAAACAGATACCCGCCCGAAACCCATGGTGGAAATCGGCGGTAAGCCTATCCTCTGGCACATCATGAAGATATACAGCCATTACGGCTTCAATGAATTCGTGGTTTGCCTTGGTTACAAGGGCTACCTAATCAAAGAGTATTTCATGCATTACTTTTTGCATACAGCCGATCTCACCATCGATGTGGCCAACAACACAATGGATATCCACGGCGCCAGTACAGAAGCCTTCAAGGTGACCCTGGTGGAAACCGGCGCCACCACCAAGACCGCGGGCAGATTACAGCGCGTGCGGCAGTACCTGGGCGATGAAGATTTTATGCTCACTTACGGCGATGGCGTGGCTGATATCGATATTCCGGCCCTGCTGGCCTTTCACCGGGCGCAGCAGAAAATTGCTACGGTGACGGCAGTGCAGCTGGAAGCGCGGTTCGGTGGGATGGAGCTAGCTGCCGGTGGCGAAGTGATAGCGTTCCGGGAAAAGGCCAAAGACGAAAACAAATGGATCAATGCCGGGTTTTTTGTCCTCAGCCCCAAAGTCTTCGATTACCTGCAGGGCGACATGAATGATATGATGTGGGAAGATGTGCCGCTGGAAAAGCTCACCGACGACCACCAGCTGGCGGCGTACCGGCATAAGGGTTTCTGGAAACCGATGGATGCGCTGCGCGATAAACTTGAACTTGAACAGCTGTGGAACACCAACCAGGCAAAATGGAAAATGTGGTAACCCTGTCAGATTTAATCACGGCATTCCGTGGTAAAAAGGTGTTTGTAACCGGGCATACCGGCTTCAAAGGCGCCTGGCTCCTCGCCTTGCTGCATGTACTGGGCGCCGAGGTAAAAGGTTATGCGCTACCCCCGGATCAACCCGAAGCGCTGTATAACCTCTTGCCGGAAGGGGCGCTGGGCCAATCGGTCTTTGCCGACATCCGGGACCGCGACAAACTCACCGGCGAACTGTTGTCTTTTTCGCCCGACTTCATTTTTCACCTGGCGGCACAGGCTATTGTACGTACGTCTTACGAAATTCCTGCGGATACCTTCGAGGTGAATGTAATGGGCACCGCCTTCCTGCTGGAGGCCATGCGTAAACTTACAGCGCCTTGTGCAGCGGTGATCATTACTACGGACAAAGTGTACGAGAATAAAGAGATTCCCGTCTTATATGCCGAAACGGATCGCCTCGGCGGGCACGATCCCTACAGCGCCAGTAAAGCCTGCGCGGAGATCGTGGTCAGCTCTTTTAGAAATTCTTTTTTTGACCCCGCCTTGATCGGCGTACATGAAAAGGCTGTTGTTACCGCACGCGCCGGAAATGTGATAGGGGGAGGCGACTGGAGCCGGGATCGCATCATTCCCGATATCATCCGCTCCCTGCAGAAAGAAGAAAAGGTAGTCGTGCGCAATCCGGCTGCCGTACGGCCGTGGCAGCACGTGCTGGAGCCGTTAACGGGCTACCTGGTGCTGGCGGCCGCGTTACGCGATAGAGCCGGCAACACCGAAGCCGCGTACAATTTTGGTCCGGTACCCGGTGATCACCTGCGGGTGGATGAGGTGGTGGCGCTGGCGCTCACCGCCTGGGGAAAAGGGGAGTGGGTTGACGGATCTTCTCCGGCCCAGGTGCATGAGGCTACCCTGCTGCAACTCGATATCTCACGGGCACTGTCCGGCCTGCCCTGGCAACCCAGGCTCACGGCTGCGGAAGCCATCGACTGGACCGTGAAGTGGTACCAGCACCCGCCGGAGGCCCGCGCAGCATTTACCTTTGCGCAGATCAAAAATTATTACGCTGTATGACTTTTACGCCGGGGCCGCTGAGCGGCAGCTTTATCATCGACCTGGTACCGGTAACGGACAACCGAGGATGGTTTGCGCGCACCTGGTGTAAAAATGAGTTTGCCGTAACAGGTTTTACAGGCGAATGGGTCCAGATGAACCATTCCTTTACAGCCGCAGCAGGCACCATCAGGGGAATGCATTACCAGCTTCCCCCTCACCAGGAAATAAAACTGGTTCGCTGTGTTGCAGGTGCGGTATATGATGTAATCGTGGATATCCGTGCAGGGTCACCCACATTTTTACAATCATGCTCAATTACGTTGTCTGCACTGAACCGGAAAATGCTTTACATACCGGCAGGTTTTGCGCATGGCTTCCAGTCGCTCGAACACAACAGCGAACTGATATATCATCACTCGGAGTTTTACACACCCGGCGCAGAAGGCGGGTTGAGATATGATGACCCGCTGCTTGCTATCAGCTGGCCAGTAGCTGCTGTGCAGGTGTCAGACCGGGATAAACAACACCCCCTGCTCGGCGCCGATTTTTCCGGGATTACCCCTCAACCGCTGACCAATTAAAAAGACTGACATGAACTGCAGATTCTGCCGCACCCCGCTCACCGATGTATTCATTGACCTCATCAATTCACCCGCCTCCAATTCCTTTCTTACCCGGCAAGAGCTGGATGAGCCCGAGACTTTTTACCCGCTTAAGGTTTATACCTGCCCGGTATGCTTTCTCGTCCAGGTGGACGAATACAAGAAGTCTGATGCCATATTCAATAGCGACTATGTCTATTTTTCTTCCTACTCCACCAGCTGGTTACAGCATGCGAAGCAATACACAGACGGCATGGTGAACCGGTTTGGCTTCAACCCCTCATCGCTGGTGGTTGAACTGGCTTCGAACGACGGCTACCTGCTCCAGTATTTTCAACAGCAAAATATTCCCGTCCTGGGTATTGAACCCACGGCCAATACCGCCGAAGTGGCGCTGGGAAAGGGGATACCGACCATAATAGAATTCTTTGGCGTCGCCCTCGCCAGAAAGCTTCTCCGGGAAGGGAAACGGGCCGACCTCCTGCTCGGCAACAATGTACTGGCCCACGTTCCGGACATCAATGATTTTGTGGCGGGTATGCAGATCCTGCTTCGGCAGAACGGCGTCATTACGATGGAGTTTCCCCATCTTATGCAACTGGTAGACAACGCCCAGTTCGATACTATCTACCATGAGCACTTTTCTTACCTTTCGTTCACCACGGTGCAGAAGATTTTTGCCTCAAACGGTCTTGCGCTGTTCGACGTAGAAGAATTGCCGACCCATGGCGGGTCGCTCAGGATTTATGCGAAACAGTCCGCAGACCCGGGTAATCCAATAAGTGAACGCGTGGCTGCCCTGCTGCAAAAAGAATCAGCCAAAGGAATGAATGGTCTTGCGTACTATGATAATTTCGAGAAAAAGGTACTGCGCATCAAATATGATCTGACGGCCTTTCTGATCGAACAGAAAAGAGCGGGAAAATCGGTTGCTGCCTATGGCGCGGCGGCCAAGGGCAATACGTTGCTCAACTACTGCGGTATTAAAAAAGACCTCGTTGATTTCGTGGTTGATGCGAACCCGCATAAGCAGGATAAATTTCTTCCTGCCAGTCACATCCCCGTGGTGGCTGAAGCATTGTTAAAAGTAAAACAACCCGATTTTATCATTATCCTTCCCTGGAACCTGCGCGAAGAGATAATGGCGCAACTCGCCTACATTAAGGATTGGGGTGGCAGGTTTGTCATTCCTGTCCCCGAACTGGTAATCTCCTGATATGGAAAAGGTACTTGTTACCGGGGCCACCGGTTTCATTGGAAATTATGTGGTGCGCGAATTGCTGTCGCGCGGCTGCGCTGTTGTTGCCACTTCCCGCGATGCAGTACGCGCGCAGCAAAGCGACTGGTTCAACGCGGTAACGTACATCCCCTTCAACTTTCATGATTTCGCGGAACAAACCGATTATTTCCTTTTTTTCGATCAGCCGACCCGGGTGATTCACCTCGCCTGGGAAGGGTTGCCCAATTATACGGACCCCGTGCATACGACGGTTAATCTTCCGCTGCAGATCGCTTTCCTGAACAACCTCATCCGCCATGGGCTGCGGCGGCTGACGGTTACCGGCACCTGTTTTGAATACGGGATGCGGGAGGGAAAGCTTTCCGAGGAGATGACCCCGGCGCCGGCAAACGCCTACGCCGCAGCAAAGAACAGGCTCAGGGAACAATTGGCGGAAAGCACCACTGCTTATGAGGTCCAGCTGAACTGGGTTCGTTTGTTTTATCTGTATGGCCCGGGACAAAATCCAAAATCCTTATTTTCGCAACTGCAGCGAGCGATCGACAATCACGATACTGTTTTTAATATGAGCGGCGGGGAACAGGTAAGGGACTACCTGCCTGTGGAACAGGTTGCAGCCTGTATCGCGGGGATTGCCCTTCAAAATAAAAGTGCCGGCATTATTAACTGCTGCAGCGGTGAGCCGGTCACGGTTAAGGAAATGGTAGCGCGTTACCTTCAACAGCAACATGCAGCTGTAACCCTCAACCTGGGTTACTACCCGTATACCGATTATGAGCCTATGGCTTTCTGGGGCGATACCAAAAAATTGCAAATAATTTTCAAATAATTCAATGAGGCAATTAGGCTATAATGTTATCTATTTTATACAATTAATCCGCTATTTTGGATTCAAAGAGGGAGTACTGATTTTTTTCAAAATTATTTCGGCCGGGAACAATGGAGTAATTGCAATAAGGTCGAAAAAATTTGGCAATCCGATTCAAATTCGGGTATCAGATTCAGACCTGCCGATATTTTACCAGGTCTTTTGCGAGTTGCAGTATGATATAAATTTCTACCTGGACTATAAGCCGGCTACGATTATTGATGCAGGGTCCAACGTAGGTTTCTCCTGCCTGTACTTTGCCACTCTTTTTCCTGAGGCTGCAATTATTGGCGTTGAACCCCAGGCACAGAATTACAAGCAACTGCAATACAATACGGCCGGTCATCAAAACATAAAAGTATTGCGGGCGGGAATATGGCACCACCCCTGCACCATTTCAATAAAAGATGAAGGAGAATGGAGCGCCAGTTTTGAAGTTCAGGAAGAGGCCGGCGCCGGCACTCAGTCAGGAGGCTTAAGGGGCATTACCATCGATGAAATAGCGGCTGAAAATAATTTCGAACAAATCGATATTCTAAAAATCGATATTGAAGGTGCAGAATTCAACCTGTTTTCTCATAACCCGCACACCTGGTTGCAAAAAACCCGGTGCCTGATCATTGAATTGCATGATTTACTGCACCCCGGCACTTCACAGGTATTCTTTAAAGAGATGGCCGTTTACCGCTGGAAGACTTTTATAAAAGGCGAAAATATTATCTGTTTCAAGGCCTGACGTATTCTATTCATTTGTAAAATGACGATTTAATGCGGTTTTTGACCTGGAACAAAAAGAATCTAAGTTTATACAACAGTGATTGGGGTGTGTCTTCAATATACCCAACTGTGAAATTTCCTTTTTTCAGGTCAAATGGGGCTGTAATGGCTTTTTTGTCAATAACTACAATTGAATCATAGATATGAATAGCGTAAAGTTTGTCCTTTAATGCATGATTCTTTACAAACGTGTTTCTCCCGGCATACCACAGATGCATCACATCTATCAAATTTTTTACGTATTCTATATAAGTTCCTTTTCTTTGTAAACCACCTCCAAAATTGAACCAATAAGAAGTATGGTTATCCTCGCACAGATAGATGCCATGCATCTTAATCTTGCAAAACAAATGTTCAAAACTCACAATTTGCTGGCCCATCGTATGGCCGCCATCGTCAATCAGGATATCAATGTCGGGTATTTCGTTGCTTATTTTTTCCAGGAATGCAGGGTCTTCCTGGGATCCTATAAAAATGGCGACATTTTCTCTTTCAAATTGTTTGCATTTTGGATTAATGTCTATACCGTAATATTTCAGCCCTTTTCCAAAAAAACGCTGCCATAAGTCAATGGATCCTCCCTGCGAAACGCCAATTTCCAGTATCGTCACTTCTTTGCCTTGCCAGGGAGCGAAATGTCGGTCGTATATTTCAAAATAATGGTTCCATTTATGGATCAGGTTTCCCTGGTGGCTTTCAAATATTTCTCTTGTACTTTGCATAATATGCACTTATTTGTAAAAATGTAAATTAAACTTCATTTTTAATATATGACTAAGGATAATCCTTTTACAGCTGTTATCTATTTGGCCTGGTTGCCATATGGAATGGAGCATTTTAAGAGGTTTATAGATAGCTATCAGTGTTTTGATGCAGATTACGAGCACCAGCTGGTGATAGTATTTAATGGAATGACTGTTGCCCATCCTGATAAACCGAAAGCTTATCTTGCTTACCTGGAGAACAGGGGTATTCCGACATATCGATGCCTCTATTATGCCAGCGGACAAGATATTGAAATCTACCGTAAAGCTGCACGGGAAATACCTGCTGTTTATATTTTATTTTTTAATACATATAGCACTATACTGGCAAGTCATTGGTTGAAATATTATATGCAAAATTTTGATGACCAGACAGGGATTATAGCAGCTACTGGATCATACCAGAGTTATTATTCATCTGTATTTCAAAAACAGGTGGGCGGGTGGGAAGCGGCAAAGGGTCTTTTGTATAATTTCCGGAAATATAAACTATTTGTAAAGGCGTTTATTTACTGGCGGTTTCTTTTTAAGCCTTTTCCCAATCCACATATTCGTACCAGTGCATTTATGGTAAAAAAGGATATTTTTATCGAGTTGAAGAAAGGGGTAATCGATACGAAGTTTAAAGCATACCGGTTTGAGAACGGCCGCAATGGCCTCACCGGTTTTTATCTGGCAAAAGGCTTAAAAATACTGGTAGTGGACAGGTTCGGTAAAACTTATTTACCCTCAGCATGGAAAAGCAGCAATACATTTTGGATTAATAGCCAGGAAAACCTGCTTGTTGCTGATAACCAGACGGCCATCTATTCTAACGCCACTCCCGAAGAAAAAACAGAAATGAGCCGATTGGCATGGGGAACAAAATGATCAAATATTCCATTATACTGCCAGTACGAAATGGTGGCCGCTATGTTAAAGAGTGTGTCCAAAGCATTATGCAGCAGACACGGACTGATTTTAATTTGCTGGTACTAGATAACTGTAGTACTGATGGTACCCTGGAATGGATACAATCGCTGAAAGATCCTCGTATTGTCTGTTATCCATCTGAAAAGTCTTTAAGCATAGAAGAAAACTGGAACAGGGCACTCTTCTTACCAAAAAATGAATTCATGACACTGATCGGTCATGATGATTTGCTGCACCCGCATTACCTGCAAAGTATGGATGCGCTTATTAAAAGCCATCCTGTAGCCAGCCTGTACCAGGCTCATTTCAATTTTATAGATGCGGCCGGAAAAAAAATAAGGGCCTGCCGGCCGATGAAAAGCAAGTTCACTGCTGCCGAATTCCTGCAGGGAGAATTCCTGCAGTCGATCGACAGTATGGGAACCGGTTATATGATGCGGAGCCTTGATTTTGATGCAGCAGGGGGCATGACAATGGCTTACCCGCGCCTGATTTTTGCGGATTATGCCTTGTGGGTAAAACTGGCGGCAAAGGGCTACCTGGCGGTGTCACCGGAAATCCTGTTTTCTTACCGGCTCCACGACAGCGTCTCGAAGCTCACCAACGGGGAAGATTACCAGCAGGCCTTCGGCGTGTATGTGCACTTTTTGGCTGGTTTCCGCAGGCAGGACGCTGAGATATCCGCTGTGCTTGACCGTTATGGAAAAGTATTTCTTTCCTATTTCACGGAGAGCCTCGCGCACAGGTTGCTTAAAACGCCTGCCCGATGGCGCCAAACCTCGGTGCGCGGGTATATTGACCGCTGCAGGAAATATGCGGAGATACTGATTCCCGGCCAGGATTTCCGGCCATCGCGTAATATCCGGGTAAGATTGGCGGAATGGCTCGACAACCCCCCGGGTATCCTGCTTTTCCGGGCTATAAAAAAAATTACCGGCTGACGTTAAATAACATATATGAAGATTGCAGTCAATTGCTGGGTATTGCGCAACAGGCAGCTGGATGGCATCGGCTATTTTACGGTCAACAGTATCTCGAGAATGATAAAGAATCATCCCGAAGTGGACTTCATGCTAATCTGTGATAGAGATTTCACCGGGAACTGGTTCGACTTCCCCAATGCCACGATTCACCGGGTGTTTCCGCCATATCGCCATCCTTCGCTGTACGTCGTTTATATGGAACTTGTGCTCCCCTTTTTTTTAAAAAAACACCGGCCCGATCTCATGTTGTCCATGGAAGGCTTTCTCAGCCTGGGTTCATCCATCCCGCAGCTGCCGGTGTTGTACGACATCAACTTTGAGCACCAGCCACAGGATCTTAAATTCCTTAACCGGCTTTATTTCGGCTTCTTCTTCCGTCGCTTTGTGAAGAAAGCGGTGAGGATTGCTACAATTTCTAATTACAGCAGGCAGGATATTGCCTCCTTTTATCAGGTAACACCCGCAAAAATTGACAACGTCTCCTGTGGGATCAACGATAATTTTGTTCCTTTGTCCGACATCGAAATCAGCGCAACCCGGCTTGCCTTCAGCGGGGGAAAACCGTATTTCTTTTTTGTAGGATCGATGCATCCCCGCAAGAACATAGCCCGCCTTATTGAAGCCTACACGCTTTTCCGCGAACGGACGGGCAGCGATTATAAATTGTTGCTGGCAGGAGCTATCTGGTGGAGTAAATCGCTCATTGAGACCGCTTACAGCAACAGCCCGTATAAAGCCGATATCATCTTCACCGGCAGGCTATCGGAAAGCGATCTCAAAAAAGTGTTAGGCAGTGCATTCGCCCTGAGCTTTGTCCCGATTTTTGAAGGCTTCGGCCTGCCCATTGTCGAAGCGATGCAGAGCCGCGTGCCCGTCATCTGTTCCAATACCACCTCTATGCCCGAAGTGGCCGGAGACGCTGCGGTGCTGGTGGATCCATTCGATATTTCGTCTATTGTTGCAGGGATGCAGCAGATGTACGGTGAAAGCGGTTTGCGCGACCGGCTGATCACATTAGGTGACAGGCAGAAGGAGCAGTTTACCTGGGATCGTACGGCCGTACTACTCTGGCAATCTGTTTGTAAGGCGCTCGGTAGCGAATAAATCAGCGTTTAGCAGCGATAAACGCCGCTGCTTTGCGGGCGATATTTTCCCAGTAGAAGTGTTCGAAGAAGGCCGCCGGGATATCCTGGCTATCGGGCATTTGCTGCATCGCCCGGGCAAAAGCAGGCCAGTCGTAATCAGACACCAGCTTCATCATATGCCCGGTCAGCGACGAGTCGACACCGAATGCGCCACTTTCCGTTGAAATCGAATAGGTATTGTAGCCCAGCGCTTCAACGAGCTTCGTTTTAATGCCCCCACCTGTTACTACGGGGTTAATAAAGGCATCAACGCCTTTAAAATACACGCTGATGTCCTCCACAAATCCCGTATAGATGATGTTGTAGGATGCATACGCGGCCAGCCCGTTGAATTTCGGAGGCAATCCTTTTCCGCAAATAATAATTTTATAAGGGAATTCACTTTCCCATAGAGGGCGATTGATAGCGTCGGTGATGAAACGGACTGCATCGGTATTCGGTGCATAGTCCAGTGAACCGTTAAAAAGGAACAGGCGGTACTGCGGTGCTATCCCGTGCTTTGCCAGCAGGATATCCCGGCATCGTTTTTTTTCTGCTGCCGCCGGTGCCGCATTCCAGTCGATGCCGTAGGTGACCGTTATACATTTGCGTGCATCGATACCCAGTCTGGACCGCGCGTAATGCCGGTCTTCATCGGTTTTGAAAAAGTTATAATCAGCGGTGCGGTGTACGGTCCGTTCATAAACAAATAATAATGGCCACCACCATTTGCCCAGCGCTCTCCAGCGCTGGTGTTCGATATTGTGTGAATGTACCACCAGCTTTATACCGCAGGCATACTTCAGCAGGATCCCCAGCCAGCCAAAATAGGGATGCTCGAGCAACAGGTGGGTGGCACGTTCCTTTTTAATGATGCGCCGCAACCTGAAAAACAGGAATGGGTTTATATACCGGGTTTTGGCCGGCGAAAGGATATTCAGCAGCTGGTAGCCGATGGCCAGGGCCGGGTCATTATCCTGTGTAGTCACCACCGTCAGGCGGCAGTTGCGGGAAAGAAATTCGGTGAAAACGGCAATACCTTTCTGTCCCCCTGTTTTAGCAGGCAAAAAATTATAGGAAACAAGGCTGAGGAGGGTTACCATGTTGTACCGGGAGAAGTCACCGTTCTGTCAATATTAGCAATTAATAGCTATTTCTGTCTTTTTCTCCACTCCAGCCCAATGGCAACAAGCAGCAGCAGGTAGGCTGCCAGCGAAGCGACAAGGGCAAGCGTGTTACCGAGTTTATACAGGGTGGGCTCAAACCTGAATTCGATTGCATGTTTCCCGGCCGGCACCGTCATACCCCGCAGCGCGTAATCCACGCGAAGGTAACTGACAGGTTTACCGTCGAGGTAGGCGTTCCATCCTTTATCGTAATAAATTTCGCTGAAAACTGCGAATTGCGGCGCGGCAGCCGAAAACGCGTAGACGATTGTATCGTTGCTGTTTCTTACCATCCGCAGCGAGGCTGACGAATCGAAAAGCGGAGCTGCCGACACCTGGTTCCTATAGTTATTTTCGATGACCGCTACCGATTTCAGGTTGGTACTGTCGAGTGCCTTCATCGCTGCATTGCCATCTTTAACATAGTCAATGCTGCTGACCAGCCAGCAGGGACCAAAGGCATCCGGGTTTTGCACCGCAACAGGTTGCCCGTTGGCCGGGTTCTGCTGGATAATCCATTTGGTGTTAAGCATGTTGAAAACCGCACGGTTTCCTTTGCGCAGCTGGTTATCCATCAGGTCCTGGTAAAGGCCAAGCCTTGCTGCCAGGTAACCCCCGAGCGAGTTGTGAAAATACGAAGCCCTGCCATCGGCGAATGGATCGCCGGCTGTCTGGTCAAACACACGGAAGTAACCCGGGTCTGCCATGATGGTGACATCAGCTGCATTGGGTGCAAAATTGCCCTCGTAATCCGATGCTTCGATGAAATTATCGTCGTTCAGGTAACGGCGGCCGACCGCCAGTACGTCAAATGATATCAGCAGCAACACCAAGGCCATCGCCACGCGGGCTGTTAGTTTTTTTCGGATGAAAGCTACGATCACCAGGGCGGCGACGGCCATGAAGAAAAATGAACGCAACAGGTCCTTTCCGGTGAGCGATTTCCGGTCACTTTGCAAGGCATGAATCATCGACACGCCAAATTGTGCCGCCTGCTGCTGCAACCCGGGGGCAGTTTGTTTTCCCTGTGCCTGCTGCTGCAATACGGAACTGGTAAAACTTTCTTTAAGCCGGGCATCGTTTTCACCGGTATAGTCGGCCGAAAACCAAAACACCAGCAGCAGGGCCAGTATGCCTGCGGTTACGTATGCTGCGGGTTTCAATTTACTCCACAGCCATTCCGGTGTGGGCGCTTCAATGAATATACGCTGCAGCGCCATTGCCGCCAGCAGCGGGAACGCCAGCTGCGGAATCACCAGTGCCATGGTAGGCGCCCGAAATTTATTGTAAAAAGGGAAGTGGTCAAAAAGGAAATTATTGAACACGGCAAAATTGCTGCCCCAGCTCATGAAGACGGCGATCACGACCGCCGCGGCCATCCACCATTTGTTCCAGCCCGGCACAATAAAAAGCCCGGCAATGAACAACATGCAGATCACCGCGCCAAGATAGACCGGCCCGGATGTACCCGGTTGCGGGCCCCAGTAGGCATAAGCATTTGCATACTGCACGGCATTTTCTTCCGGCTGCCCTGCTTCGGTTAATTTCTGGGGAAACTCGCCGCTGGCGGATATCTCTTTTCCGCCACTCCCACCACCATAGAGCCCGGGTACGATAAACGTCAATGTTTCACCGATGCCGTAACTCCAGTGAAATGCATAGGCTTTGTCGAGTCCGCCTTTTGGTTTTGCCGTACCGTCAGGATTCGTGGTGATTTCTGACTTTCCGCTGCGCATGCTTTCCTTCGAAAATTCATAGGTAGTGAGATAGCCCATGGCATTGCTGGCGAAGCCCCCGGCAATGGCCAGCAGGGCAAGCGCATTGGCTATAAAAAAATGTGGGAGCTGTTTTTCGCGGATACAGGCAACCAGGTAGGCAATACCGGCACAGGCAGCGGTGAGCAGGGTATAGTAAACGATCTGCTGGTGGCTCTGTGCAATGAGCAGCCCGGAAAAAATGAGTGTAAGGGCCGTGCCCCACCAGTAGCGGCGGTTGTAGAGGATAAACAACCCTGCGAGTAAACCTGGCGCATAGGCAATCGATAACATCTGTGAATCATGCCCTACCGCAATGATGATCGGGTCAAAGGTGGAATAGGCATAAGCGATTGCGCAGCTACCCGCTATCCAGGGGTTGATCTTCACGACCAGGCAGAGGATATAAAACATAAGGCAGGCCAGAAAGAAAAAGCTGACGGGCCTCGGAAGTGCGAGCGTGAGGAGGCTGTTGAAATAATCCAGTGAAATAGCGGAAGTCCGCTGCATGGCAACCTGGTAGGCCGGCATTCCGCTATAAATGCTGTTGGTCCAAAGGGGAAAGTGACCGTACTTGTCTTTATACTCAAAAGATTGATGGGATACGCTTTTCCATTGCACGATATCCGATTGCTGTAACACTTTTCCCTGGAGGGCAGGTTTGCAGTACACCGCGGCCACCACCAAAAACAATAGCATGATCGTAACGTGCGGCCAGGCTTTCTGCCAAAAAGATTTATGCATAGCTTACATTTCTGCTCCGCAAAATAATGGTATTTTGAGCAGAAATAGTGAATTAGGTTCGGTGACCGCGAAGACATAAACATCGCTGGAAAAGCCTGCCTGTCAGCCTTTTTGGGGCTTCGCATTAATCCCGACAAATGAAAGTAAATTATAAAATCTGCCGGCTTCCCTTCAGGCATGCATTTACCATTTCAAAAGGTACAAAGACCGAACAGCCTACGTTTCTGGTGGAACTGGATTTCAACGGCATCAAAGGATATGGCGAAGCGCCCGCGATCAGTTATTATAATATCCCGGTGGAAAAAATGGAAGCCGATCTCCTGTCGAAAAAACAAATGGTCGAGAAATATGCACTGACAGACCCGGAGCGCTACTGGCATTATCTCCACCACGTCTTCCCCCAAAACCCTTTCCTGGTTTGCGCGCTTGATATGGCTGCCTGGGATATCACCGGTAAGCTGCGTCAGCTGCCCTTGTATGAATTGTGGGGCCTGGACATGGCCACCGCTCCGGTAACCGATTATACCATCGGCATCGACTCCATAGAAAAAATGCTGCAGAAGCTGGAGGAGAAACCCTGGCCGGTGTATAAAATAAAGCTGGGTACGAAGCAGGATATCCGCATCATCGAGACACTGAGGAAACATACAACGGCGGTTTTCCGCGTCGATGCCAATGCCGGCTGGCAGCTGGAAGAGGCGCTTGAGATCATTCCCGCCCTGCAACAACTGGGGGTAGAACTGGTTGAACAACCGCTTGCCAAAGACAACTGGGAGGGGATGAAAATGTTATTTGAGGCGTCGGCCCTACCGCTGATTGCCGATGAGTCCTGCGTCTCCGAACAGGACGTCGCCCGTTGTGCAGGGCATTTTCACGGCATCAACATCAAGCTCACCAAATGTGGTGGTATTACGCCCGCCAGAAGAATGGTTGCTGCCACAGCCGGCCTCGGCCTGCGCGTAATGATTGGGTGCATGAACGAATCCACGATCGGCTCGGCTGCCATCGCCAACCTGGCACCGTCTGCGGATTATATTGACATGGACGGACCCCTTTTACTGTCCGAAGATATTGCATCAGGTATTACCTACCGGGATGGCAGGTACACACTCTCCGGTGACCCCGGCCTGGGCATTACTGTTGATTTTTAGAACGCGCGTTGTATTTATTTAAAGGTGAATGCAAAGGTCAGCGAGCTGGCATACAGGGCGGTCGACTGTGTATAGTGCCCAAAGCGTACATCCAGCGCATTGAAATGTTTATTCAGGATGCCATCTGGGGGGGCAAGGTGAAAACCCGCGCCAATGTAATGACTCGTCAGGGCAGACAGCGCATAGTTGCTGCTGTAGTACTGCTCGGCAGCGGTATGCGCTCCATACGGGGCGAAGAAATTTATTGCGGTCTGGGTGTAGTACCGGTAAAACGGTGCTACCGAGAAGAACGGCGTTATTTTTACCGGCACTTCCAGCTCAGCCGTATGCGCTTTCAGTCCCCAATCGTCTATATAATACCGGTAGTACGTCCTGATCACCACCCGGTCTCCCGCGAAGTAATTTAAGCGCACGCCAATCGGCAGTTTCTTGCGGATACCCGGCAGGTTCTCCACCTGAACACTGCCATCGTTAAAATATACCCGGTGAAAAGGCAGGCCCAGGTAACCGTTCTGTGCCACAAGATCCAACACCACGCTAACCTGCATCCGGCTGTTGATGATTTGCTCGGCCCCCAGGGAAAGCGTATAGGTATTCCGGGGGCTGGACGGGATGGAGCTCTTACCTTCATAACCACCCCCGTTACCCACCGTATTTCCGCTGGCTGTCGTGTAGGTGGTCGGCGACGTAGCAACCGTCTGTGGTATCAGTTCGGAAGGATAAATAAGTTTTACCTTATCGAAATACCCGGAGAGTTTGGCATTTACCGTGGTACCATCGCCGATCTTACGGCCGGCATGAACATCCAGCCCAAACGATTTATAATTGTATTCAGTGGAGAAGTAGGTACCGAAACCAATGCTGTTGCCACGGCTGTTTTCAGCGGTATAATCCAGTGAAGGATAAATCCTGGTGCCGCCTGTCTTCGACGCTCCTGACTTGGACACGTAAGCGGAAGAGGCGGACGTATGGTGATCGAAACCCACGTCTACGCCAAGGGTATGTTTGGTGTTGTGGGTATCCCAGCCGACGAATTTCACATCCAGTCCGTTCGACAGATCCACCACATGTTCGGTGCCGATTCCGCCGGTGACCGGCGAATGAATTCCTTCCTGCGTGTAATAGCCGGTTACAAAATTCACCTCGTCCAGCCGGAGCGGACGGGATGCGTAAACAGAATCTTTCTTTGTCGGCTGGGCAAAAGCGCCCATGCAAAGTATATAAATCCCAACGAGTGTCAAACAGATTTTACGCATAGTACTGGTTGATAATTGAAACTAATTGCAACCGCATCCTCCACCGGTTTTTCCGCCATTGGCACCGGCAGCGCCTTCCCGGTAATTTTGAAAATTCAATTCGTTTTTCTGGCTTTTCCTGGCGCCCAGCAGCATATCCGCATCGTTCAGTTTATTTTTCTGGTATTCCTTTACATGCACGCAGGAGCCGAATGCCAGGGCAACAGCCAGCACGGGAAACAGGATTTTCCTTGTAGACATAATAGTTATTAATTAGCTGAAGTGAAGATTTTGAGTCGTATAAATCCGGTCGTAATCGTCAATGACAATGGCTTCCATGTTTTTTATCTGGTTAACCATATCCAGCCCCGCTTTAATACCCATGATGGTAACGGGTGTCGCCATCGCATCTGCGATTTCGGCATTCGGCGTAATAATGGTGACACTTTTGATTCCTTTTACGGGCAGGCCGGTCCTCGGGTCTATCGTGTGCGAATATTTCTCGCCGTTCACCATAATAAATTTTTCATAATTTCCGGAGGTGGCAATGGCCATATCCGTGATGTTGAGATACGAAAAAACATGACCGGAGAGATTGGGGTTGACAATACCAATCGTCCAAGGGCTGCCATCCGGCTGGCATCCCCAGGCAGTGAGGTCACCGGACGCGTTTACGATGCCATTGGCTAAGCCGGCATTAACCAGGACCGCCTTTGCCCTTTCCGCCGCATATCCTTTTCCAATTCCCCCAAACCCTATCCGCATGCCTTCATGCAGGAGAAACACAGTACAGTTGTCACGGTCCAGGATGATATTCCTGTAATTAATAAGCCGCACCATCCTCTTAGCAGTGGCTTTATCCGGCAGGCTGTTCATGTGCTGATCAAAATTCCAGAGCTTTTTATCTACCGACCCGTAACTGATATCAAAGGCTCCCTGGGTAAGGGCTGATATTTTAAGCGACCGTTCGATCAGCTGAAATACTTCGCGGCTGACCGCCACCGGTTGCCTGCCTGCAGCGGCATTGATCTGGTTGGTCTCGCTGTCATCGCTGAAGGTGGTCAGGAGTTGTTCAATCCGGCGGATTTCATTTACGGCCGCATCAATAAGCCGCCCGGCTGCAGCTTCATCCTTGTGGACCACGCTGATTTCAAAAGCGTTGCCCATGAGCTTCATGGTTCGTTTATACAATTGATCAGTTACCAGCTCAGCGTGCTGCATCCATTGCCTGTTTGATGTCCTCGATAAAGGCTTCTGCGCCTGATTTGGGATACCCATCCCATTCTTTGAGCAATTTTCCATCGGCTGTAAGCAGCATCGTGGAAGGGAAAATGCCGGCGGCATTGTACTGGTCAGCCAGCTTGTTGTTTTGTTCCTGCTGCGCCTTTGGCAACTGATTTTTTTTCAACCGGGGGAAGTCCGCATTCAACAGCACCAGTTTGCTCCCCGCCATCGTGGCAAAAGCTTCGCTGTCGAAAATTTCCTTGTGCAGCCTGATGCAGGGTCCGCACCAGTCGGAGCCCGAAAAGTTGAGGAGAATAAATCCATGTTCCAGGGCTGCTTTTTCTTTAGCAGCCTTGAAATCGGTCAGCCATGGCGCTGAAGTGCTGACCATTAACGCCCATATCAACAATAATTTCATCATAGTATCAAACCGCTTGTTAACTGAAAATAGCGCTAAATGTTTTATTGTTCGCCGAAATTGCCGGCAGTTGTCTTGCCGGAATGCTTACCAGGCACGGATTCGCACCTTTGTTATTGAACTGTTATTCTGATCGATGCCGAATCCATTCAGTTTTTGCAACCGCCATGCGGCAACCCGTTAACCACCCATATACTATCCTGGTGCTGGTACAGGCTGTAGGTCGGGTTACAGTGGTAAACGCGGCTGATTGACAAATGTCGGGCACGAACGCCAACAAGGTAGTTACCGGTTTGTGAAAAAACCAGGTAATTGACTTGTTTCGTAGAAACGGGGATAAATTTGAGTAAAGTCGCTCCCCGCCCCAGTGCGACTCGCAGGCGGCCTGAAGATCCACCTATGAGCCGTTTCCAGCATCGCAGCTACCGGGTTCCCGAGGGGAGGGGCTGGGGCTGCGTAGTGGGTCCGTAAATTTTAAGGAGGCCCCGTTCAGCTGTCATTCTGTCGATGCACACCACCCGGTCGTTCCCGGTTGCCGTAGTTCGGGCATGATATACGCAAAACATTTCTTTCCCGTCCGGCGACCAGGTAACGCTGTTGTGACCAGTGCCCGTAATAGTGCCGCCAGCGGCGGTATTTTTTTCCAATACCGGGTTGTTCGCTGCCTTGCTGAAAGGACCCAGCGGCGATTTTCCCGTTGCATAGCCAACCGCATAATTTTTACCGCCGAAATAGTTGGCCGAATACATCAGGTAATAATCGTCTCCCTTCCTGAACGTGACAGATCCTTCAGTCCAGCGCCGGTTAATCTCACGGTCCGTAACGGAACGGCTTTCCCATTCAGCCTGCCTGTCGTTTAATTTTTTGGGGGGCTGCAACAGCAGCACCGGTGCACCCTTTACGCCGCGAAAATCGGGTTGTAGCTCAACCCCATACACCCAGCTCTCCTCGATATCCTGGTACCAACCTTTTTGTTTTGTGAGTTGTGACAGTTCACTTTCAACCGGGTGTTTATAACAGCAACGGGAGTAATAGAGATAACATTTTCCGTCGTGGTCAAAAAACACGTTGGCATCGATGATCGGGTAACCGGGGTCAAACACAGGCTGGTCAGCATAGTCTTTAAAAGGTCC
>JBBROE010000087.1:0-19272 GCA_038229695.1 Chitinophagales bacterium
ATCCACAGCGAACCACCCGAAAACGGCCGTCTTCGTTTTCGGGGCGCCTTTTTTGCGTACTTTTTTGGCGAAGCAAAAAAGTACAGAATAAAACTTTTGCAAAAGAACGTTCTCCGAAATGCCGCAATGTCCCCTTCTGGTAGAAATTGCTGGGAAGAGCGGTGATGAACGATGCCCGCGACTATGCTGCCGCCAGATCTAAGGCGCCGACCACAGCCCCCCTGCCCTTCACCTCCTTGCACAACAGCTCCTCAAGGAACCACCCGAAAACGGCCGTCTTCGTTTTCGGGGCGCCTTTTTTGTGTACTTTTTTGGCGAAGCAAAAAAGTACGGGAAGAAATGAGTAACATAACGTATAAAATAGGAGAAGTTAATGGAAAATCATTGAGATACCGCAACGTCCCCCTGCGGGAGACATTCCCGAAAAACCAGGACTAAAAAGGCTTGACCCCTTGTTAGTCCCCTGGACCCATTCTTTTTTGACCCGGTAAAAAAGAACATAAGCTTATCTTCGCAGCACAAAAAAAACGACTATGCAAGCCTGGAAAGACTATCAGGAAAAACATAAACAACGATTTCTCGACGAGCTCCTCGAGTTGCTGCGTATCCCAAGTGTCAGCGCCAAATCCGCCAATAAAGCCGATATGGTCAGGTGTGCAGAGATGATGCGCGACCGGCTGAAAGAAGCCGGCGCTGCCGTCACAGAAATCTATCCCACTGAAGGCCACCCGATAGTCTACGGCGAAACGGTGATCGATAAAAATAAACCCACGGTTTTGGTATATGGTCATTACGATGTTCAGCCGGCCGAGCCGCTCGACCTGTGGCACAGCGGTCCTTTTGAACCGGTGATTAAAGAAGGAAAGATATTCGCCCGCGGGGCTTGTGACGACAAAGGCCAGGTGTACATGCATGTGAAGGCTCTGGAGATGATGCTAAAGACCGGCGAACTTCCGACCAATATCAAGTTTTGTATAGAAGGGGAAGAGGAAGTGGGGTCGCCCAACCTGGCAAAATTTGTGCAGTCGCATACCGCGCTCCTGGAAGCCGATGTGGTACTGATCAGCGATACCGCCATGATTAGCATGGACACGCCCTCCATCGATATCGGGGTACGCGGACTAAGCTATATCGAGTTAGAAGTAACCGGGCCAAACCGCGACCTGCACAGTGGTGTATACGGCGGTGCCGTCGCTAACCCGATTACCATGCTCGCAAAAATGATCGCTTCCTGCTATGATGCGGACAATCATATCAGCATTCCCGGTTTTTACGACGACGTCATCGAGTCTACCACTGCCGAAAGAAAACTGATGGCTGAAGCGCCTTACGATGAAGCATCGTATAAAGCTGATTTAGGCATCGGGTCGGTATGGGGAGAAAAGGGGTACAGCACCCATGAACGAACAGGCATCCGCCCAACTTTGGAAGTGAACGGTATATGGGGTGGCTACACGGGTGAAGGCGCCAAAACGGTGTTGCCATCGAAAGCATTTGCCAAAATCTCTGCGCGGCTGGTACCGAACCAGTCGGCCGCTAAGATCACCGAAAAACTGATCAGCTATTTCACGAGCATTGCGCCTCCTGGTGTAACAGTCAAAGCCACCGAGCACCATGGCGGTGAACCGTATATGACGCCCATCAGCTCTGCAGGTTACCAGGCTGCAGCGAAGGCCATCCACGCCACATTTGGAAAAGATCCCGTGCCGGTGCGGGGTGGCGGCAGCATCCCGATTTGCTCTTTGTTTGAAAAGGAACTGGGGGTAAAAATTGTGTTCATGGGGTTTGGTCTCGACAGCGATAACCTCCACAGCCCGAATGAAAAATACGAACTGGTGAATTATTACAAGGGCATCGAAACCATTCCCTACTTCCACCAGTTTTTTGCAGCCCGTCCGTAGCGCCGTCGGATTCAGCTTTAACAGGCCCGTATAATTTCTTCCCGCCGCCGGTTGTACATTTGTTCTATGGCGGAGCAGGAAAAATTAAGACTGGATAAATATTTATGGTCTATACGGCTGTTCAAAACCCGTAGCCAGGCGGCTGATGCCTGCGACAGCGGTAAGGTTAAATTACGCGGTGACAATGTGAAGCCGGCAAGGGCAGTGAACGTGGGTGATGAATTTAATATAAAGACTGAGGCCCGCCGCTGGCGTATCGTTGTTACCGGGTTGCTTGAAAAAAGGGTGCAGTACAGCGAAGCGATTAAGTGCTATAAAGATGTGACCCCGCCAGAAGAACTGGAACGGCCCGATTTCCAGGTGTCGAGCTTCAACACGGGAAAACGGCAAAGCAAAATTGGGCGGCCGACTAAAAAAGAAAGACGCGACCTGGACGATTTCACCGCACCATAGTAATAGCCCCATCGCTTTCCGGTCATTGTATTTTTAAAGTGTAAGTTTGTCTCATGCAGATTGACATTCTCTCCGTGCTGCCGGAATTGCTGGACAGTCCCCTTCAGCACAGTATCATGAAACGAGCGCAGTCCAAAGGGCTGCTCACAGTCAATGTTCATCCCCTGCGCAAGTGGGCCGTCAATGAATATGGGCAGGTGGATGATTACCAGTACGGAGGCGGGGCAGGCATGGTAATGATGCCTGAACCGTTGGCGAACGCTATCGAAGAACTCTCGGCGTTGGTTACCTACGATGACATCATTTATATGACCCCCGACGGGGAGCTTTTCGATCAGCCTGCTGCCAACCGGCTCTCCCTAAAAAATAACCTGCTGATCATTTGTGGCCACTACAAAGGAATCGATGACCGGATCCGGCAGCGCTATGTAACCAAAGAAATTTCTATCGGAGATTATGTACTCAGTGGCGGAGAACTTGCAGCCGCTGTAGTAACAGATGCCATCGGCCGGCTGTTGCCCGGCGTACTGAATGATGAAACCTCCGCCCTGATGGACTCTTTCCAGGACGACCTCCTGGCGCCGCCGGTATTCACGCGCCCGGCAGATTTCAGGGGGCTTAAGGTTCCCGACATACTCCTGAGCGGCGATCCTAAAAAAATAGAGGCCTGGCGGTACGAGGAGTCGCTGAGGAGAACGGAGCAAAGACGACCCGGATTATCGAATTCAAAAATATAACCGCCCCGTTTACGGCTACGCATGCCTGGTATAGTGGCCGATCCAATCTTTAAAACGGCAGCAGGAAGCAGAGTAATAAATAATAAAAAAAGATCAGTGCCAGGTTGAGTACGATGGTTTTTTTCATAGCAGGATATTTTCCTTACCAGTGCATGCGGCGTGCCAAAGACCGATTTTGGCCACCGGAGTTATACGTGAAAAAAAAACCGCAACCGGAAAAAATACGATTTTTAATTCCCGCCTGATTCATATCGGGGATTGGGAGTAAGCGTTACCGGCTGGTTAACAGTAAACCGAAGGGTAAAGGGATTCGAGTTCCACTGAGCACTCCCTGCCTTAGCCGCAAATTAGCATTGATATAGGCTTTATCGTAATCCGGTAAATACATCCTGGTATTCGAAGAAATAATGAGGTTTTCTATCCTTTGGACCGATGTCCGGTAGTTGCTGCATGTCTTTGTAATCGGCTTGCCGGATTGCTCAACGAGTTTCCCGGAAAGGTAGTCCGCGGAAATATATAGTTGGGCAGTCATTATCCGGGAGCCGGGCAAATTTCCCTTAAGCGCCCAGCTGAGGGGCAGGCCCACCTGCGTACCTGAACACGTTTTCACGCTGGAAAAGATTGCTATCAAAATACTTTGCACCAGGCACCTTTGCAAGCTGTTATGGTTATGACGGGCAAAAAAAAACCGGCGTCAGAAACGCAGGTTTGATACAGGATTTTTATGTTGCTGAGAATCGTTATGGGCCGATCGACTGCAGTCGCTCATTCCCTTCTTCCGCTGCCTTTTTTTCCAATTCTGCCAATCCTTTTTTACCATAGGCCAGCCGGGTTATGACGATGAATAACACGGGCACCATAAATACAGCCAGCAGCGTGGCAGCGAGCATACCACCCAGTACGGTCCAGCCGATAGTGGAACGGGCAATAGCACCGGCGCCTGTAGCAAAGGCCAGCGGTAAAACGCCCAGGATGAAAGCGAGGGAAGTCATGATGATGGGACGAAGCCGGAGATCGACCGCCTCCAGGGTAGCGCTCACGAGCGGCATACCCCTGTCCACCCGTTCCTTGGCAAATTCAACAATCAGGATCGCGTTCTTGGCTGCCAGGCCGATGAGGGTTATCAACCCGATTTGCGCATATACGCTATTAGTCAGTCTTGGGATGAACGTAAGCGTTAGGATGGCGCCGAAGGCACCCAGCGGCACCGCAAGCAGCACCGAAAACGGTACAGACCAGCTTTCGTACAGGGCCGCAAGAAATAAGAACACGAAGACAATCGAAAGCGAGAAAATAATAATGGTGCTGTTGCCGGAGTTGATTTCTTCGCGGCTTAGACCGGAGAACTCGTATCCATATCCCGCCGGCAGCACTTTGGCGGCCGTCTCCTGCAAGGCGGCAATCGCCTGCCCACTGCTGTAACCCTGACCTGCACCACCGTTTATTTCCGCGGTACGGAAGAGGTTGTAATGCGAAATAAGCGGAGCGCTCTCGGTAACCTTGTAGCTGATGACAGTGCTCAGTGGAACCATGGTGCCAGCCTGGTTGCGAACATAGTATTGCCCGATATCCGCGATACCCGACCGGAACATCGTATCGGCCTGTGCCACCACGTGAAAATTACGGCCATACACCGTGAAGTCATTTACATACCGGCTGCCAAGAAAGGTTTGCATGGTGCTGTAGACGTCCGACAGCGACACGCCAAGTTTCTTACATTTCTCCCGGTCTACCGTTACCTGGTAACCTGGTGTCTTAGCGGTGAAGAAAGAGAAGGCGCGGTTTATTTCCCGTCTTTTGTTGGCTTCGGCAATAAACGTCTTCACCACTTTTTCAAACTGGTTAATATCATCTGTACTCTCCTTTTGTTCCAGTTCAAAGGTGAACCCGCCGGTCTGTCCCAGTCCCGGTATCGCCGGTGGCGAAATAACGATCACATTAGCCCCTTTGATGGACGCAAATTTTTGTTGCAGGGTGGCAATAAGGCTGTTCAGCTGGAGCGATTTATCTTTTCGCTCATCCCATGGCTTGAGCTGGGAGAATACGGTACCTGAATTAGATTTGGCTGCAAACGTTACCACGTTTAACCCGCCCAGGCCTGCGAAATGAGCGATTCCGGGAGTACGTTTCAGAATGTTCATAACAGAATCCAGCACTTCCAGGCTGCGCGTGGTGGAAGACGCTTCCGGCAGCTCATAGGTTACATAGATGCGGCCTTCATCTTCGGTGGGAATAAAACCGGTAGGCTTACTTTTAAAGAGGAGGCCGGTGCCCACGTAAATGCATATCAATGCAATGATGGCAAGCGGTGCAGCCTTGATGACGGACTGTACCCCTCGGTTATAGCTTTCCGTTGTACGCCTGAACCAGGTATTAAAGCGGTAAAAAAAGGCATTCAGCCCGCGCGATTCTTTGGAGAGATGCATGGGTTTAAGCAACAGCGAACATAGCGCCGGTGTAAGGGACAACGCCACGAAAGCCGAGATCAGCACCGAGATGGCGATCGTGATGGCAAATTGCTGGTAAAGCCGGCCTACGATGCCGGGAATAAAGGCAACCGGCACAAATACCGCTGCCAGGATCAGGGCTATCGCTACAACGGGACCAGATATATCTTTCATGGCTTTGGCGGTCGCTTCTTTCGGAGACAGGCCCTCCGAATCGATATAATGCTGTACTGCCTCCACCACAACAATTGCATCATCCACCACGATACCGATGGCGAGCACGAAGCCAAACATCGTAAGCGTATTTATGGTAAAACCGAGCGGTATGAAAAGCGCGAAGGTGCCGATAATAGAGACCGGTATCGCCAGCACGGGAATCAGGGTCGCCCGCCAGCTTTGAAGGAAAAGAAAGACAACGAGGGTCACCAGGGCCAGGGCTTCCAGTAGTGTGACCACCACTTCATGGATGGATACTTCCACTACAGATACTGCTTCAAAGGGAACAATGTAGTTAATGTCTGCCGGGAAGGAAACTTTGAGTTTATCCATCTGCGCATACACCCCTTTGGCCACATCGAGCGCATTGCTTCCGGGGGCCTGGTAAACGAGGAGATAGGATGCCCGTTTGCCATCCACAAAGGAATTAGAGGCATAGCTGGCTTTACCGAGCTGGGCGCGGGCAACATCGTGTAGGTATACAATCGAACCGTTCTGGGGATTGCTCCGCACGATGATATTGTTGAACTGCGTTTCGGAATTCAGCCGGCTGTTGGTAAACACCGTATACTCGAAGGCCTGGGATGAAGCCTGTGGCGCTGCACCGATACTACCAGCCGCAACCTGCAGGTTCTGCTCGGTAAGTGCGGCAATCACATCAGTGGCGGTGAGACTAAGCTGGGCCATCTTATCGGGGTCCAGCCAGATGCGCATGCTGAAATCGTCGGCGCGGGTAAAGATATCACCCACCCCTTTAACGCGAAGCAGGGCGTCACGTACAAATATATTGGTGAAATTATCAACGAACGTAACGCTGTGTGTGCCATTCGGACTGAACATTGCCACCAGCATGAGGATACTCGGGTTGCGCTTCCTGGTGATGAGCCCCAGCCGCTTGACGTCGTCCGGTAACTGCGGTGTGGCAATGCCTACCCTGTTCTGGATGTCGAGGGCGGCGATGTCCGGGTTGGTGCCTACTTCAAGGTTAACGTTGATGGTGGTGCGGCCGTCGCTGGTGCTGTTGCTTTGCAGGTAGGCCATGCCCGGGGTACCGTTAACCTGCGTTTCAATCGGGGTGGTAACGGTCTGCTCCACGGTCTGGGCATCAGCGCCCGTAAAATTGCCGGTAATTTGAACCGTGGGCGGCGTGATATCCGGGTATTGGCTGATGGGGAGACTGAGGATCGCCAACACCCCCAATAAAACGATCACCAGGGAAATAACGATAGCGGTTATAGGTCTGCGTATGAAAGTATCTGCAATCATCTTGATGTCGTTGCTGCGTGTTGGATGCGGTTAATGTCTGGCCGGTGTTTTCGCGCTGTCTTTCTTCACTTTGTCCGCGGCGAGACTGTCAGCACGGTAAGCATTGCTGTCGGCTGCAGGTTTCACCACCGCGCCATCGCGCAGCTTCTGGATGCCTTCGGTCACAATCTTTTCGTTTTCCTTCAATCCCGACTTCACCATGATGTTATTGTCCAGCACCTGGCCGGTCACTATCTTTCGCTGCGTCACTTTATTACTATCGCCCAGCACGTATACAAAGTATTCTCCCATCTGCTCCATCACCGCTTTAGACGGTATCAGCAGTGTTTCGCTGTTGCCATTGTTCTTGATGCGCACGTTACAGCTCATCCCGGCCTTCAGCATTTTGTTTTTGTTGGGGAATACCAGCCTTACCTTAATGGTTCCGGTTTGAGGATCCACAGCGCGATCAATCAGCACCAGCCTGCCCGGGGAAGGGTAAACCGACTGGTCCGTCAACGCCAGGGTGAAGGTGGAATCTGACGGGTCCGGATGCTGTTGCAGGGTAATAAAACGACCGATCTGTTTTTGATCGACCGCCAGGTCGACCGCCATCGGGTTGTCTTCTGAGATCGTATTCAGGACAGTTTGCCCGGGGGAAACAGCGGTACCCAGTTTAACCTGGGAGATGCCGATAGTTCCGGTGAGCGGCGCAAGGATGGTAGCGTATTTTACGTTGGTCTGAACGCTGGCTACGTTGGCCCTGGCTGCGTCCATCTGCATTTTGGCCGCCTGCAAATCGGCCTGGGCGTGTTCGGCCGTCTGCCTGGCGATGGCGTCCTTTTTCAGCAGTTCATCGTACCTGTCGGCATCCTGCTGCGCCTTGCCGAGGTTGGCCTTCACTACGTTGAGGTTGGCAACCGCCTGGTTGTAGCTGGCGGCGTACGCCTGCTGATCGATGCTGTAGAGTTTTTGTCCCTTAACCACCTGCTGCCCGTCCTTAAAATAAATACCGGTGATGTAGCCGGTAATTTGCGGGCGGAGCTGCACTTCGTTGAGGGCAACCACGGTAGCCGGGTAGGCGTCGTAGAAGGTAGCACTCCCCTTCTGCACGGCATAGACGGCCACGGGAACGGCAGGCGGAGGTCCTTTTGGAACTTCGGCCTTTCCGCCACCGCAGGAACAAAAAATAAAGACAGCCCCGGCCAGGATGAAACTGGCCAGCGGTTTATGAATTATGTACGGCATTGAGTTACGCATAAATTTTAAAATTGTACAGTTCCGGTTTGCTTCTGAACATCCAGTTTGCTGCTCAGCACCTGGTAAAGGGCATTGGTGTAATTAACCTGCGCTGACCTGAGATCCGTTTCCGCGAAAATCACATCCAGGTAAGTTTTAACGCCTTCCTTGTACTGGAGCTGGATCGTATTATAGACATCGGTAGCAATGGCCAGGTTATCTTTCAGGATCGTGTAATAATCAAAGGCACTTTTATAAATAGCCACTGCCTGGGTGTAGGCGCTACTGATGTTATTTTTCAGCGCGATGATATCGTAATCGGCCCGCTTCACCTGCAAGGTAGCCTGCCGGATCTGCTGTATACGCTTCCCCCCCTGGAAAATCGGGAAGGTGATGGTGAGCCCTGCGAAAGAATTGGGGTATTCCGTGCTGTACAACTGGGTAAATGAGTCATTCAGAAAGTTAGCATTATAATTCGCAAATGCCCCAACAGATGGTAGGTAGCCCCATTTGTAATAATCGAGGTTGCTGAGCTGCAGGCGGCGCTGGGTCTGCAGGAGCTGGTATTCGATCCGGCTCTCGTAATTAACCCCGCTGCTGGTGTCGGTATATACATCCCGGCTTAGCTGTGCGCTGTCGTACTGAAGCGCCAGGGGCTGGTTGACCGGGTACCCCATTTCGTTGCGGAGGCCGGCATATCTGGCATCCAGGTTGTCGAGGTCCTGCTTCAGCTGGGCCTTTGCGTTGTTGAGTGAAATGGTCGCCCGCTTGTAATCTATTTTGTCTACAATACCGCCGGTATACTGGTTATAGGCATTGCTGAAGCTTTTTTCCAGGCGGGATACCGTCTCCGTGTCCAGCTTGATCTGCTGCTGGGTCAGTAAGACATCGTAAAACGCCTTGCTGACATTTACCGTGATATCAATTTTATTGCTGACGGTGGTCTGGCTGGCTGCTTTGCGAACATCGGTAGCCGACCGGCTGGCGAGGAGAACATCGCGGTTGAAGATGGACTGGGTAGCCCCAAACTGGGCAAAGGAGGAATTATTGACGCCCAGCTTTACCGGCTTTCCCCCGATGATGCTAGTCTGCACCTGGAAATTGTGCTGGATATTATAGTTGAAATTCAGCTGCGGGTACCAGTCGGCCAGCCGGATGCGAATTTCGGCTTCCGTGATTTTTTCATCCAGCAGCGACTGCTGGATCCGGGGCTGGTGCTTGAGCGCATACTGTACACAATTCTGCAACGATGCCTGTTGCAGCAGCGAATCCCCGGGCTGGGCCAGGCAGGCCGCAGAAAGGCACAACAGTGAAAACAGGCTGGAAAATAATTTCATAAATTAATAAAGTATTGGGCCGCAGCAGGCGCAGCGACATCCCTGGAAATTGCAGGCAGCAAACGGACAGATTAATGGGAATGCGGTGCGAAGCTACTGAACCATAACATTAAAATCAAACGGTTGTTTAATCTTTTAAATTAATCCGGATTTAATGAATTGCTGGCTTCGGGAATGCAATTTTAAGTAACACTCAAAATCAGGACAACTTTTTTACCCATAAATATTCGGCGAATCCAAGGATATCCCAGAAAACATTTCCCTGTACATAGCCGTTTTTTACCAGGGAAAGCATGGAACGGAGTGGTAAGGAAAGGACATAATACCAGTTCCGCCTTGTACCGCTCTGCAACACCTGGCAATTATTATCGCGGAAGATGGCAGCCAGTTCAGGAACACTGTAAAGGCGCACATGGGTAGGGTCATCATTAAAATTGAGTGTCCCTTTCATTGAGGGTAACCGCAAACTTTTTTTTCCAGGATATTCAATATAAAAGTAGCCACCTGGTTTCAGCTTGTCTATCAATCCAGGAAGAACTTTATCCCCATTATGCAGATGTTCAATAACGTGAGCCATCCAGATTCCATCGAATGTCTTTGCAGGAATGGACGAATAATCCAATAATGTCAGATCAAGTTGATAAAAATCTTTCATTACTTTAAAATCAGCATCATCGTTATTATAGGTCTTATCCATGTCAAGACCATAATATTCACAATTGGGAAATAATGAAACAATGCGGGACGCTGAGTGATTTCCGGAACCGACATCCAACAATTTAAATGACCTGTTGCCAAAGGACCTGGCAAGAAAGCTAAATTTAAAATTTACTGCCTTTCGGAAATAATTTGTAATCATGGAACAGCAAAGAAAAAGAAAGCGCGGTAATTATTAGTTACCACGCCAGAATATTTGTGAAAATGACCGAATTTTCTTCGCAATGTCAATTATTAACGCTGTATAGCTGTTTTATGGCAGCCTCACAAAGCGCCTTGTTATAAATCCGTATATCGTCCATCACTCCATTGAACCAATATGGATACAAAGAACTTTCGGCCCTTCCGATAAAAACATCTTTCACCCCGGGACTGAAAGTTGCGGTACTGTTTATCGTAATCTTCAACTTGCCATCCACATACAGCTTGGATTGATGGCCATCATATGTGTAAACGAGGTGGATCCACCGGCCGGTATGCGTGAAACTGGAATCGTAAGCGCCACTCGATGCCCCGTAGTCCCCGAAAAAACCTCCAGCCTGCTCTTTTGAAGTATCTGCCGCTATCGCACAGTCATTATAAAGGTCGGTTACCCGCAAGGCATATACACCCTGCTCCTGGTCAACTGTACCTTTTTGTAAAATCTGGTTGCCATGGCATTTTCCCGCGTAAAAGCCATTTAGCCGCACAAATGCCGAAATTGTTATGTTGGATGGATTTAGCGAGCTGCTATTTTTCACCTGCATATAATTACTGCTACCATTAAAAAGATACGCATTATTGGCCCGCCCGAATCTGTCCGTCGTCTTTACGGCATTGCTGAAAACGATATTGTTGTTATTGCCGCTGCTGTCATTTAGGTTGCCATTGTTGAAATTGTAATACGCCACCAGGCCATCCGACAGGTTATAGCAGGAACAGTTGCTGCTGTCCACTACGTGAACCGTATCCTTGATGCGGATGGTGTCTTTTATATACAGGGTATCCCTGACCACTTCTTTCTTGCAGGAGCTGAAACCCGCCTGCAGGGTAACAAAAAAGAGGACGACTGCGGCAACGCCGATGACTGAGCTGATTTTTTTCATGATTTGCCTGTTTTTACAATGACCCTGCCATGGCAGCATCGCATAAAGAACGTACAAAATACTATTTATTTTATCATGCGGAAATTTTACACAAAATCTGTTTGCGGTACAACGCGCCCTTCCCCGTAAAAACCGGCGCTGTACCGGTGATGGATAGTATATTTACCATACGGCCAGTTCACCGGGTAGCCCGCCGAAAAATTTTTACCATGGAATCCATCACCGCCCAGTTTGTAGACATCCCCAACCGGAATATATTCCCTGCCACCGTAACATTTCACGAGGGTCGCGTGATCTCCATCGACCAGCTTCCCGAAAACACGGCTGTGCCGGAAAAATTCATCCTGCCGGGTTTTACCGACGCCCACGTACACATCGAGAGCTCGATGCTCGTTCCGGCAGAATTTGCCCGGCTGGCCGTTGTGCACGGCACCGTGTCAACCATCAGCGATCCCCACGAAATTGCCAACGTATGCGGAATGAACGGCGTCGAATTCATGATACAAAACGGCCACACCGTACCCTTCAAATTTAATTTCGGTGCACCCAGCTGCGTTCCGGCTACCCAATTTGAAACCGCAGGCGCCAGCCTCGATGCCGCCGCCGTGGCGGAACTGCTGGGTCGTCCCGACATTCTTTACCTGAGCGAAATGATGAACGTTCCGGGTGTGCTGCACCAGGACGCTGAAGTACTCGAAAAAATTTCCGCCGCCCGCGCACTCGGTAAGCCGGTGGACGGGCACGCGCCCGGCCTTCGCGGCAACGATGCACAACAATACATCGCCGCAGGCATCAGCACCGACCACGAATGCTTTACCGCGGCAGAGGCGGCTGAGAAACTCAGGTATGGCATGAAGATCCTGATCCGGGAAGGCAGCGCCGCAAAGAACTTTAATGCGCTCATCGGCCTGCTGGCAGACCATCCCATGGAAATGATGTTCTGCAGCGACGACAAACACCCCGACAGCCTCGTTGCCGGCCATATCAATACCCTGTGCGCGCGCGCCGTGGCCGCCGGAATCGACTTGTACCACGTGCTGCAGGCCGCCTGCATCAACCCTGTACTGCATTACAAAACAACAACGGGATTGCTGCGGCCCGGCGATGCCGCGGACTTCATCCTCGTCGGCAGCCTCAACCACTTCAATGTACTGGCTACCTATATCAATGGTGAAAAAGTTGCCGAAAACGGCCAGTCGCTGCTCTCAGCCAGGAAAGACCCCCAGCTGGCAGTAAACAATTTTCACTGCCAGCCCGTACAGCCTGAATCACTCGCCGTACCTTATAAAAATCAACCTGCCATCACCGTTATAGAGGCGCTCGACGGGCAACTGATCACCAATTCCCTACAGGCACTTCCCAAAATCAGCGGCAATTTCCTGGTCAGCGATGTTGAAAACGACCTCTTGAAAATTGTAGTGGTAAACCGCTACCGCCATTCCCCTGTAGCCAAAGCATTTATTAAAAACTTCGGGCTGAAGGACGGCGCTATCGCCTCTTCGGTTGCCCACGACAGTCATAATATCGTTGCAGTTGGTGCCGATGATGAAAGTTTGGCCCGCGCCATCAATGCCGTTATCAGCAACCAGGGCGGCGTCAGTTGTGTGACCGGTGAGACCGCACTGGTGCTGCCATTGCCTGTGGGCGGACTCATGAGCGAAGCAAACGGGTATGAAGTGGCATCGGCCTATACCGCCATCGACGCCATGGCCAAAAGTCTCGGAAGCACACTATCGGCTCCGTTCATGACCCTCTCGTTTATGGCACTGCTGGTGATCCCCCACGTGAAACTGTCTGATCTCGGCCTTTTCGACGGCGATGCATTCTGTTTTGTGTGACACCAGAAAATTTCACCGGCAATTCCCCCTGTTTTACCGGTCAATAGCACGCGACGGCCTGAAACGCCTGTGCAAACAGGTTGCTGGGTAGTAATTTCAGGGTACAAAATGAAACGCTATGAACACGCCTGACCAGAATCCCAATGATAACTTCGCTCCCCATAAAGGCCGTATTTGGGCCGGAATCATCGTGTTATTTGTCGGGATCATCTTCCTGCTCCGGGAATCGAATTTTTTCTTTTTCCCGCGATGGCTTTTTTCCTGGCCAATGATCCTCATTGCGGTCGGTCTCTATTCCGGCGCTAAACATAATTTCAGGAATCCTTTCTGGATCATACCCTTCGCCCTCGGCTGTATTTTTTTACTGGACGAATTTGACTTCGGCTTCAACCTGCACCGCTTTATCGCGCCGATCATTATCATTGCTGTCGGCATGATGATGATCCTCCGCCCGAAATACCCGCGCGGCGGAACCTGGCACAACGATGGTACCCGCAGGAGCTACCGCCGCGACCGGACGACTGCCCCGTTTAATTACCCTCCTTCCGACCCGCTTCCCCTCGGCCCTGTGGTGAAACCTCCCGATCCTTCCGGCACTTTCCAGGCCAACGCATCGCCTGAAGACTATATCGATGTGAACTCCGTAATGGGCAATGCCAGGCGGATAATCACCTCCAAACAATTCAAAGGTGGCACCATCACCTGTTTTATGGGGGGCGCCGAAATTGATTTGACCAACGCTGATATCAATGGTACCGTGCTCATCGATCTGACTACCGTGATGGGAGGTGCCAAGCTGATCGTGCCGGCGAACTGGGAAGTGAAACCGGAAATCACCAATGTGCTCGGGGGTATGGAAGACAAACGACAGCTCCAGGGCAAGGTCATCGATTTTAATAAAATCCTGGTGCTCCGCGGTCAATGTGTAATGGGTGGTGTTGAACTCAGGAGTTATTAACTTTTCTGTTCATGCTATCTCGCTTATTTCCTGATTACAAGTCGATGTATGTCCTGGTATCTAGCCGAAACTCTATTAGCCTTCCAGTGCGGGGATGCCCCGCCCGCCGCACGCGCAGGTGCAAGGGCGTCTCGTGGAAGCAGCGTGCGAACCCGCAGCACGCGCTGCGGCGAAGGACATGACAGAAAAAGAACTATCGGCCTGCAATGGCCTTCAGGTGCTGCCGTTATCGTGGTCGTTCGTCACGGTACAATCGCTCACCGAACTGGTACCAGATAGCCATGGCGCAGTACTGGCAAGCCATAATTTTAATCCCGCGGCAGCGGAATGGGATAAACCGGAAAATTTACTGCCGTATCCAAACCACATTTAATTTTTATAATACTGGATGTGGACTGATCACCGCTTCAGCACCCACCAGAAATTTTTTACCTTACACAAAAACCATTGGCCTCGTCACCATTTGCCCAGCGAAGATTCCTGCTGCTCTATACCGCCTGGTGGACGATCTGGACCGGTCTCCAGGCCTGGACGGTTACTACCCTTGGGCTACCCTTGTCGCTAAGCCTGGAAGACAGTCTTGTCTCCAACCTGATCCTCGCGGGGGCCTGCCTGCTCGTAAGCAACAACCTCCGGTTTTACCTGCCGCAGCAACAACGCTACGGTTACCTGCTGCTGCAGACCTTCCTAATCACCGGCGGCTGGCTGTTTGCGGTACGTTTCAGCTTATCCTGGCTGATCAGAGAGAACCCCGCCTACCTGGCTTTCCTTGCCAGCTCACTTCCTGTGCGCTATGCGGCGGGCTTTCTTGTAACCGGCGGCACTGCGATACTGAGCGTGATGTGGTATAGTTTTGAGGACCGCAGCACAGTCAACCGCAGAAAACGGGAAACCGAAGCCCTCGCCCGCGAAGCGGAACTCTATAAACTACGGCAGCAGTTGCAACCGCATTTTCTGTTCAACAGCCTCAACTCGATCAATGCGCTCATCGGCTCCCGGCCGGAGGAAGCGAGGAAAATGGTACAGCAGTTATCAGACTTTCTGCGGGGCACCCTGAAACAGGAAGAACAGCAATGGATAACCGTTGAAAATGAATTTCGCTACCTGCAGCTTTACCTCGATATTGAGAAGGTAAGATTCGGTAACCGGCTCCGGACCCGTATTCTCCCGGAAACGGCTACCCTCCATATCGAACTCCCGGCGATGCTGCTGCAGCCGGTCTTGGAAAATGCCATTAAATTCGGGCTTTACGATACCCTGGGCGAAATCTGTATCGAGGTCAGCACAACCATAAAAGAAGGTTTGCTGGAAGTGAACATCAGCAACCCTTACGACGGGGATACCATAAAGTCTGCCAACGGGACCGGGTTTGGATTGTCCTCCGTGAAACGAAGGCTTTACCTTTTGTTTGCCCGACACGACCTGCTGGAAACCACGGCTACAGCCGGAATTTTCAGGGCGACGCTGAGAATACCGCCGAGAAAAGAAATGATCGGGCCCGATTCAGCAACGTCGTGATACCCTTTTTACACGCTCACCTAAAACTAATACCCGCTATGCCGGTACAGAGAAAAATAATTATTATTGACGACGAACCGCTTGCAAGAGGTATCGTGGCAGAATACCTCCGGGACTATCCCGCGCTGCTGGTTGTTCAGCAATGTAACGATGGGTTCGAGGGCATGAAGGCGATCATGCAGCACCAGCCCGACCTCGTTTTTCTCGATATCCAGATGCCGAAAATTACCGGGTTTGAGCTGCTGGAACTGCTGGAACAACCGCCGTCAGTCATCTTCACCACCGCCTTTGATGAATTTGCCATAAAAGCCTTTGAAGCGAATGCGGTGGATTACCTCCTTAAACCATTCAGCCGGGAAAGATTTCACCGGAGTGTCGACAAATGGCTGGTCCAGGAAGATAAAACCCTGGCCCCCGGCACTGCGGCTGAACTGGCGGATACCGCCGGTGCTTCAGTAGCGAACCAGCGGATCGTGGTCAGGAACGGCGCCAAAATAAAAATCATCCCGCTCGACGACATCCTGTACCTCGAAGCAGCCGATGATTACGTTAAAATTCATACGCGCGAAGGACATTTCCTGAAAAACCGGACCATGGCCTGGTTTGAAAAAAACCTGGACGGCCGGCAGTTTGCCCGCTGTCACCGGTCCTATTTCGTTAATGTACAGGAAATCATCCGCATCGACCCTTATGAAAAAGACGGACATCTTGCCCTGCTTAAGTCGGGGGCATCGGTTCCGGTGAGCAAGACGGGCTACGCGAAATTAAAAGCGGTACTGGGCCTTTAATCCCGTTTCCTTTCATCAACTAGCGGTAATCACTATGCGTTGTTGAAAATATATTTGCTGAGAAAGTCATTCCTGAATTTTCCTTCGGGGTCATAATGACGAAGCATGGTCCTGAATTCCTGTAAATGCTTGTACCGACCGGCGAGGTCAGCAGGCGACATGGTGAAGAGTTTCCCCCAATGCGGCCGCGCATCGAACGGTTTCAATGCCTGTTCTATCTGCGGCAGCAAAAGCTTTACTTCTGGCCAGTGTTGTTTCCAGGTGAAGTGAATGGTGATGCAGTCCTGCCCGTTACAGGGGCTCATCATGAGATCGTCGGCGGCAATCGTCCTGATTTCTGAGATCATTAGCTGTGGCCCGATGAGGTGGCCCATCCGGGCAATGGCCTGTATCGCAGCAACCGCATGCTCTCTCGGCACAAAATATTCAGACTGCAATTCTACCCCGCTGCTCGGTGTGAAGCCCATTTTAAAATGCGGAAGCCGTTCGTACCATTTCCCCGGTACTCCCATTTGCGCGGTACAGTTTTCCGCCGGTACAGCTGCAATGGGATGGAGGTTCTTCGTCGCGGGCTTCGAACCGAAAAACGCATCGGGCGGCGTGAAGGACCCTGTCACCTTATTTTTTAACCACACCTCATTGATGCTGTCCGACTGCCAGTCTGTAAAAAGACTCACGCTGTACCCTGCCGCCTGGATTTCATCGAAGTGACTGGCCAGGACGTTCATCGGCAGCTGTTCGTATACGTCCTGCCTCACCTGGAAGGTTGGTTCAACCGCGAGTGTAATTTTACCAAGCACGCCAATGCCGCCTAACCCTACAACCGCTGCCGCGAACCCGGCCCCGTCTCTTTCGCGCGACAACTGCAGGGTTTCACCGTTGGCAAGGATAAACTCCATACCGCGTACTGCTGAGGAAAGGTTTCCATTCTTTTCCCCGGACCCGTGTGTAGCCGTTGTTATTGCGCCCGCCACAGAAATATGGGGCAGCGATGCCAGGTTATGTAAGGCAAATCCACTTTCATCCAGCCGGGGAGACAGCTGGCCGTAGCTGATTCCCGCTTCAAAAGAAACGGTCATGTCCTTTTCATTGACCGGATCCACGCGGTTGAGCAACCGCAGGCTGATGAAATTATACCGGCTGTCAGCAATATCATTGAAGCAATGCCTGGTGCCAAGCACCTTCACTTTTTTCATTTTTTTCAGCAGTGCAGGAATTTCTGCTGCTTCGGCGGGTGTATAGAGGTTAGAGGTGCTGTAGACCAGATTACCGGCCCAGTTCTTCAATGCCTGTCCCGGCGCAAAACGCAGTAAGGGATGTAAAATGGGTGCCGTCATCAGCGTGGAGGTTAGTTTTAAAAACGTTCTTTTTTTCATACCGGCGGGGTTGAAGGTGGGCAAGCAGGTCGCCCCCGAAAGGTACACAGAAAATCACGCTTCCCCGCCAAGCCACAGGGCACCGTTGATCGTATTCCTGGCAGCGCCGGTTACGGAGGCAAGTGCATTGTATTCTTCGCGCCACCGCAACACGCCGAGCAGGCCCATAATGATCGCTTCTTTATACTGAACAAGACCGGACTCCGCAACGAACGGGGCAACGCCGTGCGGTGTAAGCAATGCGGCGATTCGCTCCACCAGGTAATGATTGAAAGCACCTCCGCCCGTCACCAGCATCGGCATGGCACCCGCGCCGTTCTGTATGCGCCCGACAGGCTCCTGCCCGGAAACGGCCCGGGAAAGTTGCCAGGCGATATGTTCCACCATCGTACAAAGGGCATCTGCGACCGGCAGGTTATACTTTTTTATCAGCTGGAAAACAAGATCGGTTCCAAAATCATTGGCCAGCGATTTAGGTGGCGCCTGCCGGTAATACGCCAACGCGTTAAGGGCCTGTAGCAATTCCGGGTGAACAATACCCCCCGAAGCAATCGCACCAGCATCGTCATAGGCTTTCCCGAGCGGTTCCACCAGCAGGTTAAGCACCCGGTTAGCCGGGCATACATCAAATGCCGTAAACTGTCCGTCGCGGTGACAGCTGATGTTGGCAATTCCCCCCAGGTTAAGAAACCACTGGTAGCCCGGAAACAGCCACTTTTCGCCCATCGGCACAATGGGTGCGCCCTGGCCACCGGCTGCCACATCCATCGATCGCAGGTCACTAATCACGGGCAGGGCGGTGACTGCAGCGATGGCCGCCCCGTCTCCCAGCTGGGCCGTCATGCCGGAAGCCGGTTCATGAAAGGTGGTATGGCCGTGAGAGGCAATAAAATGTACCTGGTGCTCGAGCCCTTTTTCGGCGATAAACCGGTTCACCAGTTCGCCGGTAAAACGGCCATAGGCTGTATGGAGCAGCTGGTACGCCTTAGCCGGCAGCTGTATGGACCCGGCAAGCCTTTCGGTCCACGCAGCAGGATACGGTAAGCATTCCGCCGCAATGAGCGAGTAACTCCATTTTCCGCCCATTTCCTGGAACTCTGTAAAAGCGATATCGAGGCCATCCAGCGAACTGCCGCTCATGAGTCCAATTACCCTGTAGATCATATGGTCAGCCGGCATTTTTTTCGCGCCGGAACGATTTTGATGCCGGCAAATTACGCATAACTCTCATGCCCCTCCCACACTTGGCTGTTTTATTGATTTGCGCCGGGCCACACCGCTAAAGGATAATTGTATATTTTTATGGTGCAGCTCCTCGTCCCCTGAAAACATTAAGCTGTTTGCCGCCTGCTGAAAATGATATTCTTTTGCACTTCAGCAATTTTTTCGTCTACACCCCAAAAGCAACGAGATCATG
>JBBROE010000088.1:0-19126 GCA_038229695.1 Chitinophagales bacterium
TCAAATGCACACAAAATAGAACTCAAAGGAGAATCACTCAGAAAGAAAAAAACAACTTAGATTTATGCTCCCTTCAACAACTCAAACCAAGTGGTAAACTTTGCACCGTAACACTGGTAAACATTGACCGTAATACGCACTGTTCATCAGGCTTTGCACGATTAAAGAAATTTGGCATATGTGCACTATAATAATCACTGCTGCTATAATCATGTTTATACTCAATAATGTCCCTACAATTCTTTATTAATAATACAGCCAAATTTTCCTTGTCATCACTTAAATGCTTACTCCATTCCGTTTTGAAGTATTCAAATGCTGTCTCAGGGTTTGAGTAAATTTGTTGTCCAATATTATTTTGCCATTTTGTGATTTCACCAACCTCTATCATATTGTTCAATTTTATTTTAGCGTTTCACACAGCCTGTTAATTCTTCAGTCTCTTTCTTACTTTTTCCATGCTGTCAGATAATCTTTGCTGAGTTATGCGTCCATAAATTTGTGTTGTCTTAAGGCTTGAATGGCCTAATAATTTACTTAAGTCCTCCAATGGCATATTATTGTTAAGGCAAATAGTTGTTGCAAACGTATGCCTGGCCATGTGGTGTGTGATTGCTCGCCTTAAGCCCGCCTGGTCACCAATAATTTTTAGATAACTGTTAACCTTCTGATTGCTGATTTTAGGTAGCAACATTTTTAAAACGTCTCTTTCAACAGATTTCTCATATTTTTTGATAATGACTTTTGCAGCGGGTAACAATGGAATGTCAACTGCACCACCCGTTTTATCCTGTACGTATCGCAAAAACGGTTTGCTTTTTATGTTTGATAAATTAGCTGTAGTGAGATTTTGTGCATCCTGAAACCGAAGACCTGTATAACAGGAAAAAATGAAGAGGTCTCTCACCTTATCGAGGCTAAGATTATGCGTAAAGTCAGCCTCGATAATTTTTGTTACTTCCTCAGCCGTTAAAAATGTTCTTTCCGTTTTTACGGATACTAATTTGAAGTTCGAGTAAGGCTGCTTATTTAAATATCCTTCAGCCTGGGCACGTAGCAGGATTGTTCTAAGGCGAGAATGATATTTGTTAATTGTGTTTTTGTGGAGCCTGTATTCCTGTTTCAAATACAGGTCATAAGCGTTAATGAATTCATACGTTACCTTATCCATTGTAAGGTCAGGAAGACCGTATTTAGCCGGTATAAATTTTACCAGTGAAGCTTTTGACTGTTTGTACTTATTTACTGAAATAGCCTTTATTTCATTCCTAATTTGAATTTCTTTGATATGATGCTCCAGGTAGTCAAGCAAGCTGGGCAATACCTTTGATTTGCCTAAATACAGGTCCTTCAAAATAGTGGCAGAAATAGGTCTGTTATTATCCTCCAGGGCAATAAGGAGTTTATATATTTTAGCCTTTTGCTGCGTCAACTCTTGGTTAATGGTGCTGTTGCTCTTAGAGCATTGTCCTGCCTCGTTCCAATCTTTAATAGTGCTTGTATAGCCTGAGTGCGCCTCGGCCTTCTTACGGTCATATGTAATTCGCAGATAAATCGGCAAAGCACCTTCCGTGCCCCGGCCTTGAAATAGGTAATGTTTGAGACTAACTTTTGCTGCCATATGTTGAAACATTTACGTTTCTGTTGAAACGCTGTTGAAACAAAATACGAAAATTTGCGAAAGATTACAAATGTCAGCAAAAGCAAAACCCTTCAAAATCAATGATTATGAAGGGTTTCAAAACTGTGAGAAGGAACCGAGCGGACCGGACGGGACTCGGACCCGCGACCTCCGCCGTGACAGGGCGGCATTCTAACCAACTGAACTACCGATCCGTTCCCAATTATTTTAGGGATGGCAAAGATAAGAGATTAGAGTTCCCGGCAAAAAAAGTTTTAGCCCTCCATAAAAAAATGTCAACTGGCGCCTACTTTCGCCTCCCATACCGCCCTATTTTCCAATACGCCACCTTTATTGGTGAAGAACCTGCTTATCTCGCCCAAACCACAATCTTTTCTTAACATCAAGCGCACAAAAAGATCCTAATTTTGATAAATTTCTCTTTTCTACAACGGGAATTTTGCCCTAAACCTTGTGCCATGCCTACTTTTATCACCCGCATCGAACTCCAGTCAGCCAGCCTCAAAGATTACCAGACCCTCGAGGCTGAAATGAAGAAAGTCCCCCTCAAAGAAATCCGGAAAGTAGGTGCCGGTAAGCTCAAAACCCCGTCTCCGGTAGAATTTAATTTTAACGGCAATTTCACCCTCCTCCAGGTTACCCATGAAGCCGGAAAAGCCGCCCGAAAAACAGGACGTGCTTACCGGTTCACCGTAATCCGCGAACGTAAACTCAGTATGCATTAACCTGTACGCCCTACTACCCTTTTCATCAGGCTTTTTCGGTTACCCATCACGGTATTTCAGCCAAAAAACTTCTCCCTAAAGCAGGAACGGACTCCCATACCCGCACGAATGCTATCTTTGGCGATAAACTCTGTTGCTATGCTAAAGCTGGGTATTTTCGGCGTCGGTCATCTTGGAAAGTTTCACCTCAACAACTGGAAGGAAATATCAGGGGTAGAACTCGTAGGATTTTACGACCCCAATGACAATGCCGCCCAGGAAGTCAGCGAAAAATACCAGCTTGCCCGATTCCTGGACCCGGCAGCCCTCATGGATGCCTGTGACGCCATAGACGTAATCGCCCCCACCCCTTTTCATTTTGCCCTTTGCGAACAAGCCCTCAAAAAAGGTAAACACGTATTCGTGGAAAAGCCGCTCGCCAATACCATGGAAGAAGCCAGGGCCCTGGTGAAACTGGTGAAAGAAAGCAATGTCAAAATGCAGGTCGGTCATGTGGAGCGCTTCAACCCCGCTTACCTCGCTACCCAGGGCCTCCAGCTTAACCCCATGTTCATCGAGGTGCATCGCCTCGCTCAATTCAATCCCCGCGGAACTGAAGTGAGCGTAATCCTGGATCTCATGATCCATGACATCGACATCATCCTGAACCTGGTCAACAGCGATGTGAAAGCCATCTCGGCCAGCGGCGTTGCCGTGATGACCGATACGCCCGATATTGCGAACGTCCGCATCGAATTCAATAACGGCTGCGTCGTTAACCTCACCAGCAGCCGCATCTCCATGAAACGCATGCGAAAAATGCGCATCTTCCAGAAAGATGCTTACATCGGGATCGACTTTCTCAACAAAAAAACAGAGATCATAAAACAAAAGTCCCCGGAAGATCTCGATGCTTTTTCTTTCGACCTGGACACGCCCCACGGCAAACGCAGCATCGCCATTCTCAATCCCCTGGTACCGGAAGTGAATGCCATAAAACTGGAACTGGAAAAATTCCGGGATGCCATCACCGGCAATACCACGCCCATCGTAAGCGAAGTGGATGGCTACCGTGCCATGGATATCGCCCACCAAATTCTTACCCGGATAAAAAACGCCCCGATTAACCATTAATTCCGCTGATGCCTGCTGATAAAAAGATATCGATCCGCTGGTATATGATCAGTGATTACGTGGCGGCAGGCCTCGCCTGGATCCTGATCTCCCTGATCAGGAAATCTATGCTCGGCGAGCCGCTTTTCATCCGCGGCCACCTCAGCGTCAACAACCGGCTGCTGCTCGGACTGGCAGCGCTGCCCTTCCTCTGGGTGAGCTTTTATTTCCTTACCGGCAGCTACGGTTCCCTCTACAAGAAATCAAGACTCAATGAAATCGCTGCTACACTCAGTACTACTGTCACGGGGTGTACCATCATCTTTTTTATTTTTATCCTGAACGATTACAACCATTCCCTCTCCTACTATTATACTACCCTGTTCGCCTTCCTTGCGTTTCACTTTGTTTTTACCGCGGCAGGCAGGCTGCTGCTGCTCGGAACCGTAAAAAAACAAGTACTGTCAGGTGTATTTCAATTTAAAGCCCTGCTTGCCGGCGACCCGGAACCAGCCGGGCGTCTATATGCCGAAACCCGACAGCTGCTGCACCAATCGGGAATCGTATATACCGGCTTCGCCGGCCCTGATAATACCCTAATGGCTGAGGGACTGGTAAGACTGGGCTCACTGGCAGACCTTGAAACCATCCTCGATACCCATCACATCGAAACCGTGGTACTGGCCTTCGACCCTTCCAACAAACTGGCCACCGAACAACTGATCGACCGCCTCAGTCAAAGGGAAATCGACATCAAGATAGCACCCAGCCTCTCTGATATCCTTTCGGGTTCCGTAAAAACACAAAACGTACTCGGCCCATTGCTGGTAGACATCCAGACCGGGCTCATGCCCCCCTGGCAGCAAAACCTGAAGCGCCTCCTCGATATCGTTATCTCAGTCACGGGCCTCGTCTTCCTTTCGCCTATCATGGCTTTTGTTGCTATCAGGGTGCACCTCTCCTCTCCCGGCCCGATATTGTTCGTCCAGGAACGCGTGGGTTACAAAGGCCGTCCTTTTTTTATCTACAAATTCAGGACGATGTACCAGGACGCGGAACGGGACGGACCGGCCCTGTCTTCCCAGCACGATCCGCGCATCACCCCTTATGGCAAAATATTGCGCAAGTGGCGGCTGGACGAACTTCCCCAACTCTATAATGTCCTGGCAGGGACGATGAGCCTGGTCGGGCCCCGACCCGAACGCCGGTTTTATATCGATCAGCTGGTGCGGAAAACCCCCTATTATAATTTTCTCCTTAAAACAAAACCCGGTCTCACCTCCTGGGGCATGGTACAGTTCGGATATGCAGAAAATACAGAGCAGATGGTCGAACGCATGCAATACGACCTGGTCTACATGGAAAATATTTCCCTGCAACTTGATTTTAAAATAATGCTGCATACCCTTCGCATCATATTTTCAGGGAAAGGGGTATAATTATTTCATCACCCCCGCGTTAGTAATCCGGTCAGAATCCGCTGCATTTCAATTATTTTTGATCAAATTCAACTTTCTTGTTTAAACGCCGCTACTGCCTCATGGCCCTGCTGTTCCTGGTGAACACAACGCATGCCCAGTACTGGCAGCAACAGGTCGACTATTCCATTACCGTCAGCCTACACGACCAGGACCATACCCTGGACGGCGCGGAAACCATTTCATACATCAACCATTCGCCCGACACCCTGACCTTTATCTGGTTCCACTGCTGGCCAAATGCCTTTAAAAACGATCGCACTGCATTCAGCGAGCAACTCCTGCGGATAGGCAGAACTGATTTTTATTTCAGTAACAGGGACGAGCGCGGCTATATGAATCACCTCGATTTTAAAGTAGATGGAATTACAGCAGCGACCACTGACCACCCGCTCTATATCGATGTCATACAGTTACAACTGCCGAAACCCCTGGCACCCGGGAAGACGGCCGTTATCACTACCCCGTTCCACGTCCGGCTGCCCTATAATTTTTCACGGGGAGGCTATGTCGGCGACAGCTACCAGGTCACGCAATGGTTCCCGAAACCGGCAGTATATGATGCAAAGGGATGGCATCCCTTTCCTTACTTAGACCAAGGTGAATTCTACAGCGATTTTGGTAACTATGCCGTATCGATTACCCTGCCCGAAAACTACGTGGTGGCCGCTACCGGCGCACTGCAGGACGACCACGAAAAAAAATGGTTGCAACAAAGAAATAATTTTCAATGGAAGCCCGTCACCACAACCTCCATCGTAAAGAAAGGATCCTATAAACACACCGTTCAAACTGTACAGCTTTACCCGGCCTCATCGCCCGCTACCAAAACCCTGCATTATACCCAGGAGAATGTGCACGACTTTGCCTGGTTTGCCGATAAACGGTTTATCGTACAACAAGACACGGTAGCCCTGGCATCGGGAAAAATCATAACCGCCTACAGCTTTTATACGCCTGCTTCACCCTCCTGGCAAAACAGTATGCGCTGGCTGAAAAGCGCTCTTCGTCAGCGTTCCGCACTCCTGGGCGATTATCCCTACAACAACATGAGCATCGTGCAGGCAACAATGGGAGCCGGCGACGGGATGGAATATCCCACCATCACCAGTATTTCCCCCGCCGTAGACGGCAGCGCGCTCGAAATGACCATCGAACATGAAGCCGGGCACAACTGGTTCCAGTCGTCCGTCGCCAGCAACGAAAGAGATTTTCCCTGGATGGATGAAGGGCTGAATACCTATTATGATAACCGGTACAGGGAGACAAACAATGCCCCTGCTGCAAGGGCGAGCTTCCCTGCTAACCATCTCCCCGCACAACCGGAGCAGCTTCTCTTACAATCCCTCATTTCCCGGCATAAGGATCAATCCATCAATACCCCATCCCAGGCATTCACGCCGCTCAACTACGAACTGATCCCCTACGTCAAAACTGCCGGATGGCTTTCCACGCTCGAACGGCTCCTCGGCCGGCCACTCTTCGATTCCAGTATGAAGACGTATACCAAAGCGTGGGCGGGAAAGCATCCCTACCCGGCTGATTTCCGCGCATCACTGGAACAAACGAGCGGTAAGTCACTTGAAAAATTATTTTCAGGTACAGACAGTACGGGGCCGCTGACGCCCGCGCTACCACGTAACATAAAACCCACGGCATTCTTCAATTTCGCCCGCACGGAACAATATAATTACATCAATTTCTCCCCGGCAGCCGGCTTCAACAGCTATGATAAGTTAATGGTCGGCGGCCTTATACACAACTATGAATGGCCGGTCAACCGCTTCCAATTCCTGGCTGCCCCCCTTTATGCCACAGGCACCAAACAATTTAATTACCTGGGCAGGCTCTCGTACAACTGGTATCCCAAAAAATATTTTTTTAAGGCGGAAGCCGGAATCAGTTTAGCCGCGTTCTCAATGGGTAGCTATACATCCGCCCCCGGTGAAAATATTTTTCTCCGGTTTCGGAAATTTGCACCCTATGTACGGCTGGTTTTCAAACAAACCGATCCGCTATCGACCACGAAACGATATATCCAGTTCACGCCTTATATCATCAGCGAGAACAGGTTCAATTTTACCACCGTGGTCAATGGCCCTGATACCAGTGACGTGGTGCTTACGCCGTCATCAACCCGCTATCTCAACCAGGTAAAATTTATACTGGACAATAACCGGGCGCTGTACCCTTATGCCCTGCAGGTACAGCTGGAACAGGCCGATGGCTTCCTGCGCGCCGCCCTCGACGCCCGCTACTACCTGAATTATCCTAACGGTAAATCAGGGCTGTCGATCAGGTTCTTTGCCGGCAAATTCCTGTATACTACGCCAAAGACAATCACGAGAGCTTTTGAGACTGACCGTTACCAGCTTAACCTCACCGGTGCCAGCGGGTACGAAGATTACACCTACAGCAATTACTTCGTAGGCCGCAATGCGTTCGAAGGACTGGGCAGCCACCAGCTGATGATGCGCGATGGCGGCTTTAAAGTCCGCACCGATTTACTCAGCAATAAAATTGGCAAGACCGATAACTGGCTGGCGGCCTTTAATTTCAGCAGCGACCTGTACAGCGAAAAATTTCCGCTCAAGATCTTTGCCGATATCGGCACGTATTCAAATGCCTGGGAAGTCAATCCTCCTACGTCCCGTATCCTGTTTGACGCAGGCCTTCAACTGTCATTGTTGCATAAATCGCTAAACATTTACCTTCCGCTGCTTTACAGCAAGGTGTACCGGGACTATTTCAAGTCCACTATCGGAAGCCGTTACTTTTTCAGGACGATCGCCTTCAGCATAGATGTACAAAACCTGAAGCCCGAAAAATTCAATCGCCTGCTGGATTTTTAAAGTTGCCATGCCTACGAACGGTTCCATACAGTTGATTCCCGGCCCGGCCGTAAACAGGGAAAAATGGGATGCCTGCCTCGACCGATCCACTAACGACCTCCTATATGCGTATTCTTTTTACCTCGACCGGATGGCGATCCACTGGGATGCGCTGGTGCTGGATGATTATGCAGCAGTGATGCCACTGACAGGGAACCGGAAATGGCGCATGGACTACCTGTACCAGCCTTTTTCCTGCGCATCGCTGGGTGTCTTTGGCCAGGCCCTATCATCTAACCTTATCAAAGAATTCCTTGCGGCGATTCCCCGCCGGTACCGTTACATTGATATCAGCCTCAATACCGGCAACCTGGTAAGCGATGAACTCCCTGGCCTGAGGCGGCGCCGGAATTACACTCTTTCCCTGTCGCAGAAATATGAACTACTGCAGGCGGGTTTCAGCGACAACCACCGCCGTAATTTGCGTAAGGCGGCGCAGCAGGAGTATACCATCAGCCATCCCCCAGCTAACGCCATTATCGCCCTCGCCAGGCAACAGATGAAACAGGCCGGCGCCGTGAAAGAAGACGATTATCAGCGCTTCGAAAATCTCTGCCAGTACATGCACGCAGAAGGCGCCGCAGCAACTTATGCAGTCATTAACAGGGCACATGAAATGATGGCAGGAGCTATCTTTTTCCACTGGCGCAAAAGGGCGTACTATATTTTGGCGGGAAATACTGCCGGGGGAAAATTGGGCGGGGCGTCACATGCGCTTGTCGATGCCTTCATCCGCAACCAGGCGGGCTCCGGGATAGTACTTGATTTTGAAGGCTCCGATGTGCCGGGAATTGCGCGGTTCTATGAAGGTTTCGGCGCATCCGAGGAAACCTATCCTGCCCTGCGGCAAAACCGCATGCCCGCTGTAATCCGCTGGCTGAAGCCCTAGCCGCATGCCTTTGAAAAAACAACCTTATCTCGTCATCTAATAGCCGTTCAGGACTCCCGCTGCCGGAGCAAGCAGTCAGCAATGACCAAATCAAGCGGGGTAGTAAGTTTGATATTCTCCCTTTCGCCTTCTACGAGGTTGATGGCAATGCCTGACGCTTCCACCACGCTGGCTTCATCCGTAAAATGTTCCTGCCAGGGCTGGCGGAAAGCCCCGAGCAACTGGGCCGACTGGAAAGTCTGGGGGGTTTGAATGTGGTAAAGGCTGGTGCGGTCGATAACCCTGTTGCCATCGATGGTCGTCAATCGCATGCTGTCCGTAGCCACGGTAGCCGGGATCGCATTGCCGTTTTCTATCGCTGCGCTGTAACATCGTTGTATCAGGGCGGCAGATACGAGGCAACGGACACCATCGTGGACAAAAACAACTGACGGATCGGCGACCAGCTGCAAACCGTTACGAACCGAATGAAACCGGGTGTCACCGCCGGCCTGGATGCGAACCCGCTGCCCATCGGTCATTTCAGCAAGCAATTTTTTGCCTTCGTCGATATATTTTTCCGGGAGCACGAGGATAATCTCCAAATCATCAAACGCCGATAAAAAGGCAGTCAGCGTATACCACAATACCGGCCTGCCTTGCAGCAGGTGAAATTGTTTAGGCAGCGTGGTATTCATGCGCACCCCGCTTCCCCCGGCCACAACAACAGCATATTTTTTCATGGTGATAACCTGTTAATGCTTACCGGTAGAGGGCCACTTCATCCGTACCATCACTGCTTCTGGCACCGCGATACATCCCGGCACTGTTGAAAACCATGGCGAAATTTCCCGCTGCATCCACACCAATCATTCCTCCCTCGCCGTCTAATTTCACCAGCTTACGCTGAACCACCTCATCCATCGCTTCGCGGAGCGTCAGCTCTTTATATTCCATCATGGCGCTGACATCGTATGCAGCTACCGCACGGATAAACATCTCACCATGCCCCGTGCAACTGATGGCACAGGTCTGGTTATTGGCATAGGTGCCGCAACCGATGACCGGGCTATCCCCAATGCGCCCATATTTTTTATTGGTCATGCCGCCGGTACTGGTTGCCGCGGCAACGTTCCCCTCACGGTCACAGGCCACCGCTCCCACCGTACCAAACTTTTTATCCTTCATCAATTCTTCCAGCCGCTGGTGCGTATGATCGAGTGAATAATTGTCGGAGTCCCGGATGCTCTTCCACTGGTCGTACCGGAACTGGGAGAAAAAATATTCATCCGGTTCCAGCTTTACGCCCTGCTTGATCGCAAAATCATTAGCCCCTTTTCCGCTCAGTAACACGTGGTTGCTGTGCAGCATCACCTCAGTGGCCAGCTCAATCGGGTTACGGATATTCCGGATACCAGCAACAGCCCCCGCATCGAGTGTTTTGCCATCCATGATAGCAGCATCCATTTCCTGCACACCCTTTTTGGTGAACACAGCTCCCCGCCCGGCATTAAACAGCACATTGTCTTCTAGGATTACCAGTGCCGCCTTCACGGCATTTACCGCCGATCCCCCTTCTTCCAATACGGCGTAGCCACCGTCCAGCGCGGCTTTCAGGCCTTCGCTATACGCGGATTCCAGTTCGGGTGTCATATCCTCCTTCAGGATGGTTCCTGCTCCCCCGTGGATGACCATTGTTATTTTTTCCATAGCTGCTTTCCGATTTTTTATACTGAATAAATTAGACCCCTAACAGTCAGCCATCCTGCCGCATGGATTTTACTGCGGCAGAAGCACCCTGCATTCCTGCAACAGTTTCTCCCGGCTTATGGCTGCCGTGCCAACCTCCTCGCAAACCAGTCCACCCGCAATATTCGCAACTTCCGCCATCAGCCTCACATCCCCGGTAGCCGCATACACCAGGGCCGCCACCGCAATTACCGTATCGCCAGCGCCGGATACATCCGCAATGTTTCTGAAGTGAGAAGGTATGATTGCGCCCATTTCACCGGACTGAAAAAAAACGCCGCGTTCGGATAACGTAATAAAAGAGATATCATGCTGCAGCTGATCGTGCAGCAGGTGGTGAATATTTTCAAGAGAGGCCGGGTCTATAACCTCCACCAGCAGGTTGAGGCCTTCCTTTACCTCTTTCAGGTTGGGCTTAAAAAGCGTGACGCCCCGGTACGCGAAAAAATTTTTTCTTTTGGGATCGACGGCGGTGATGATGTTATTATCGCGGCAGATTGAAATGATGGTTTGGATGACGCGGCCCGTAAGCACGCCCTTATTATAATCTTCAAATATAATGACTGAAGGATGTTCCGATTCAATGTAAGCCTGCACCCTGGCAATAAGTGCATCCTCGGCAGCGGGTAACAGGTCTGCCGTTGTTTCCGCATCCAGCCGCATCATCTGCTGGTTACGGCTGATAACCCTGATCTTATCCGTTGTCTGGCGGGTATGGCTGCAAATGAGGTAAGACGTATCAATACCCCGCGAAGACATCAGCGCGTCCAGTGACTTGCCCGTTTCGTCTTCACCAATCACCGAAAAAATACTGGTGACCGCGCCAAGGGCGGCCAGGTTGAGCGCAACATTACCAGCTCCGCCGATCCGCAGTTCGCGGCGATCGACCGATACCACCGGCACCGGGGCCTCCGGTGATATTCTTTCTACATGTCCCCACCAGTAGGTATCCAGCATGACATCCCCGATAACTCCTACCCGGCAGCCGGCCATGTCACGGAAAATTTTTTCTACATCCATTCCTATCATTTTTACTGCCCAGCAATACAGGGATTACTGAACCTTAATGGTATTGCGTTTAGCCAGGAAATATAAAGGGATACCCAGCAGCATGATGGCCAGTCCCCAGCCGGCATACACCGGCTTCTGGAAAATTAGGGCAATGCAGAAGGCGGTGCCCATCACAATATAAATCGCAGGCAGTACCGGGTACCCGAACGCTTTATAAGGCCGCTCGATACCAGGCCGCTTTTTACGGAGTACAAAAATACCGATGATGGTGAGCACGTAAAAAATAACCACAACAAAAGCCACCATGTCCAGCAGGTCTCCATACTTACCGCTAAGGCAGAGTACCGCTGCCACAAGGCACTGGGCCCACAGCGCCCATTCGGGAACCGCATTCTTATTCAGGGTTCCCGCCTTGCTGAAAAACAAGCCGTCTTTTGCCATCGTATAATACACCCGTGCGCCGGCAAGGATCAACCCGTTGTTACAGCCGAACGTTGAAATCATGATCATCACGGCTATCACATAGGTACCGATATTACCAAAAATCGCGTTGGAAGCTGCAACTGCTACACGGTCCTGCTGTGCAAAGGCCACCTCGTGCAGCGGAAGCACGGAGATGTACATCAGGTTGGCTGACACATAAATCACCGTTACGATCAGCGTACCGAGAAAAAGACTCAGCCCGATATTTCTTTTTGGGTTTTTTATTTCGCCTGCAATAAAGGTCACGTTATTCCAGGAATCACTGCTGAAAATTGAACCGACCATGGCTGCGGCGATTGCGCCGAGCATCGCTGTGCCGGCCACGGGGATGGCCCCACCGCTGCTGTCGAGGCTTTTCATGGACCAGGCATCCTGCCAGTTGGCGTGCCAGATACTGCCTTTTGCAGCCAATAAAAATCCGAAGCCTATCAGCCCGAATAAAGACAACAGCTTGGTAACGGTAAAAGTGGTCTGGATAAGTTTTCCGCCTTTAATGCCCTTGGTATTGATATAGGTCAGGAAGATGATAAGTACGATCGACACCAGCTGAGCGGGATAAAGGGTAAAGCCGAAAAGCCGCCCTAGGACATTCTCGTCTTTTAGCTCCAGAACGGGAATAAAATATCCCGCAAATTTTGAAAATGCCACGCCTACCGCGGCAATCGTAGCCGTTTGGATGACAGCAAAGAAACTCCAGCCGTACAGGAACCCGGCAAGCGGGTTGAACGCCTCTTTCAGGTAAACATACTGCCCCCCGGCTTTCGGGTACATCGCACTGAGCTCGCCATAACTGACAGCAGCCGTCAAAGTCATAAATCCGGTGATAAGCCAGACCATGATCAGCCAGCCCGCACTACCGACGTTACGGGTAATGTCTGCGCTAACAATAAAAATCCCGGAACCTATCATCGACCCGGCAACGACCATCGTTGCATCCAGCAGTCCCAGCGACGGTTTAAAAGATTGGTGTTGATCAGTCATCTTGGTTGAATGAGCGATGAAGATAGTAAAATCCCTTCCGAAATCAGGCCCCGTCCGTCCACAAAAAAACCGCCTGTTAGAGCGGTTATTTATTTCGGAAAAATTATTTTTTTTGGTACGCCTCGTTCAGGCCACGGATCAGGTCGTTGGTGATATTGTATACGGTGTCCTTATAAAACATGCCCTCGGGGAAATCGGAGAAAATATAAGCATAATGCTTGTCGCGGTTATAGTCTTTGAGGTAAGATTCCAGGCGGTCACGAATCTTCTTCCGCGTGTCATTCATCTGCTCAGTAATGTTCTGATCAAGCTGTTGTTTGCGGGACTGGAAATTCTGTTGCATCTGCTGGTATTCCCGGTTAGCGGCTTCCGCCTCGGCCTGGGACATATTATTTCCTTTCTGCTGCCATTCGGCAATTTTCTTCTGGTACGATTTCTCAATCGCGGCCAACTCTGCATTCATCGACTGCTCCTTTGATTTCAGGTTGGAAAGCGCATCCTTGAAATACTGGTAATTGCTCTGCAGGGAATCCAGCTCGAAATAAGCGATCCGGAATACGTCCGGAGACGCAGCATTGGCCGGGCTAGCCGACACAACCGTTTTCGCAGGCTGCGGATGCTGCAGCTGCAGGTATAGCACGGTTCCTGCGATCAATAACGCTGCGATACTTATTACCAGGGAGAGTTGTTTCATGAATGCCTGTGTTTTAAAAAGCAAGATATACTGTTTGCCAATAGAAAACTGTTAAAACGGCGGGGTTTTTTACCCTATACAAATCGAACAGCGAGGTGATAGCCAAAAAACCGCAAACTGTTTTACGCGGCTGATCTTCGCCCGGCAGGGCAAAAAAAAGCCGGGAAGAAAAAGCTTCCCGGCTTACTGATTTATAAGACATGATCCTTATTCTTCTTCGTCGAAGTTCATGGCTTCCTTGGTGGTCTGCAGCAGTTCGTACTCTTCCTTGCTGCCCACAATCATATTTTCAAACTCACGCAGACCTGTACCTGCAGGAATCGGGTGACCGGTGATTACATTCTCTTTCAACCCGAGCATCTCATCGGTTTTACCCTGGATAGCAGCAGAGCTGAGCACCTTGGTCGTTTCCTGGAATGACGCAGCAGATATCCAGCTTTGAGTGCCAAGTGAAGCCTTTGTGATCCCGAGCAGCAAGGGCTGTGAAGTGGCCGGCTTTGCATCGCGGTATTCCACCAGCTTTTTATCGGACCTGCGCAGGATGGAATTTTCTTCCCTTACCTCACGCAGCGTGGCGATCTGCCCGGCTTTCAGCTTCGCGCTGTCACCCGCTTCAGTAACCACTTTCTTATCGAAGGTATAATCGTTCTCTTCGAGGAATTCCAGCTTGTCCACCGTATCTTCTTCAAGGAACCTGGTATCACCCGGGTCAACAATTTCCAATTTCTTCATCATCTGCCTTACGATGACCTCAATGTGTTTATCATTGATGCGCACGCCCTGCAGGCGATATACTTCCTGGATTTCATTAACCACATATTCCTGAACGGCAAACGGTCCCTTGATAGCGAGGATATCGCCCGGCGCGGTTTGCCCGTCGCTCAGCGGTGTACCTGCCTTTACAAAGTCACCATCCTGGGCCAGGATCTGGCGCGTCAGCGGTACAAGATATTTCTTCACTACGCCGTCCTTCGCTTCGATGACAATCTCGCGGTTACCGCGTTTGATGGCACCAAAAGCAATAACACCGTCAATTTCTGAAACAATGGCCGGATTGGCGGGGTTACGCGCTTCGAATAATTCGGTAACCCTGGGCAGACCCCCGGTGATATCCCTCAGTTTCCCGAGTACACGTGGAATCTTTACAATTACCTGGCCTGCTTTTACATCATCTCCACCTTCCATCACGATATGACTACCGACCGGTAAATTGTAGGATTTGATTTCTTTTCCTTCCACGAGTATCGAAGGCAGCTTGGTCTTATCTTTTGATTCGATAACCACTTTTTCGCGGTGACCGGTTTGTTCGTCGGCTTCGTCGCGGTAAGTGATACCTTCCAGTACATGCTCGAATTTGAGCACCCCGGCAATTTCAGCTATAACTACGTTGTTATACGGATCCCAGGTACAGATGATGTCACCCTTGGTCACCTTCTGCCCGTCTTTCACGTTCAGGGTTGCACCGTACGGAACGTTATTGGTAATGAGTAACCGGTCGTTTTTCACGTCGGTGATACGAACTTCTCCAGTACGGCCGATCACAATCTGCACTTTCTCCCGGTCCACATTCTCGGTAGTTACAGTACGCAATCCGTCAAACTGGATGGTTCCGTCAAACTTGGCAAACAGGGACGATTCAACCGAGGCCGAACCAGCCACACCACCCACGTGGAAAGTACGGAGGGTCAGCTGTGTTCCCGGCTCACCGATCGACTGTGCCGCAATAATACCGACAGCATCGCCGCGCTGGGCGGTATAGCCCGTTGCAAGGTTCTTACCATAGCATTTCACGCACACACCACGTTTGCTTTCGCAGGTAAGCACAGAGCGGATTTCGATAGTCTCTACACCGGCTTCTTCTATGGCTTTTCCAATGGCATCAGTGATCTGTTCGCCACCGGTGATCAGCAGTTCATCCGTGATGGGGTGGTAAACATTATGCAGCGAGGTACGACCTACGATACGGTCTACCAGCGGCTCCACGATGTCTTCATTATCCTTCAATGCGGTGGTGGCAATACCACGCAGGGTACCGCAGTCTTCTTCTGTAATTACCACATCCTGGGCAACGTCTACCAGACGACGGGTAAGATAACCCGCATCGGCTGTTTTAAGGGCGGTATCCGCCAGACCTTTACGCGCGCCATGGGTGGAGATGAAGTAGTCGAGTACATTCAACCCGCCTTTAAAATTGGACAAAATCGGGTTCTCGATAATCTCACTTCCTGTGCTGCCACTCTTCCGCGGTTTGGCCATCAGGCCCCTGATTCCTGCCAGCTGTTTAATTTGCTGTTTGGAACCACGGGCTCCACTGTCCAGCATCATATAAACTGAATTGAACCCCTGTCTATCGTTTGCCAGTTCGCGAATAAGCATTTCCGTGATACGGGTATCGACACGGCTCCAGATATCTACAATCTGGTTATATCGTTCATTGTTGGTGATCAGACCCATGTTATAGTTGTCCCATACTTCATCCACTTCCACCTTTGCATTGGTGAGCAGCTCTTCCTTGGAATCGGGGATGATCAAGTCATTTACACTAAAGGAAAGACCACCCTGGAAGGCCGTACGGAAACCGATCTGCTTAATGTCATCCAGGAATTTCGCCGTTTTCGGAACATTGGTGATATGCGTGATATCGCCGATGATTTCACGGAGAGATTTCTTGGTGAGCAGCGCATTTACGAAACCAACTTCCTTGGGCACTGCCTGGTTGAAGATTACACGACCCACTGTAGTGTCGATGATCTTCTTTTTCAACATACCGTCTTCCCGCACGTTGGTCTTTATTTTGATCCAGGCGTGCAAATCAATTTTGCCTTCATTATGCGCAATGATTACTTCATCCGCGCTGTAGAAAGCCATGCCTTCGCCACGCACTTTTTCTTCCGGTGTACTTTTCTTTCCCTTGGTGATGTAATACAGGCCCAGTACCATGTCCTGTGAAGGAAGGGTGATAGGCGTACCATTCTGGGGGTTAAGAATATTGTGCGAAGACAGCATCAGCAACTGGGCTTCCAGTACGGCTGCATTGCTGAGCGGTACGTGCACGGCCATCTGGTCACCGTCAAAGTCGGCATTGAACGCAGAACACACCAGCGGGTGAAGCTGGATAGCTTTTCCTTCCACCAGTTTGGGCTGGAAAGCCTGTATGGACAACCGGTGCAGCGTTGGGGCGCGGTTGAGCATTACCGGGTGACCCTTTAATATATTTTCCAGGATATCCCAGACGATGGCTTCTTTCTTGTCGACCAGTTTCCTGGCGCTCTTCACCGTTTTTACAATACCGCGTTCGATGAGCTTACGGATGATAAACGGCTTGAACAGTTCAGCGGCCATATCTTTTGGCAGACCGCACTCGTGCAGTTTCAGTTCAGGTCCTACCACGATAACGGAACGACCGGAGTAATCGACACGTTTACCGAGCAGGTTCTGCCGGAAACGGCCTTGTTTTCCCTTCAGCACATCGCTGAGGGATTTGAGGGCACGACCGCCTTCCGCCTTCACAGCATTCGACTTCCTGGAGTTATCAAACAGGCTGTCGATGGCTTCCTGCAGCATGCGTTTTTCATTACGCAGGATTACCTCGGGCGCTTTGATTTCCAGCAAGCGTTTCAACCGGTTATTTCGGATGATCACCCTGCGGTACAAGTCATTCAGGTCAGAAGACGCAAAACGACCACCATCCAGCGGAACCAGCGGACGCAGTTCAGGAGGAATGACAGGGATATATTGCATCACCATCCATTCCGGACGGTTGTTGATTCTTGAATTGGCATCGCGGAACGCTTCCACCACGCTCAGGCGCTTCAAGGCATCTGCTTTACGTTGCTGGGAGGTTTCGTTGGCCGCAGCATGACGCAGGTGTGCGCTGAGGCTGTCGAGATCGATACGTTGCAAAAGGTCATGCACCGCTTCTGCACCCATTTTAGCGATAAACTTATTGGGATCTTCATCGGGCAGGTACTGGTTTTCCTTCGGCAGGGTATCGAGTATCTCCAGGTATTCTTCTTCAGTGAGCAGGTCGCCGGTATTCAGGCTTTCCTTCACACCACCCTGGATTACCACGTACCGCTCGTAGTACACGATGGTCTCCAGTTTCTTGGAACTCACGCCCAGCAGGTAACCGATTTTATTGGGCAGACTTTTAAAATACCAGATATGCACTACCGGCACGACGAGCTTAATGTGGCCCATTCTTTCCCGGCGCACTTTCTTTTCAGTTACTTCAACCCCGCAGCGATCGCACACGATGCCTTTATAACGGATACGCTTGTATTTACCACAGGCACATTCGTAATCTTTCACCGGTCCGAAAATTCTTTCACAAAATAACCCGTCACGCTCCGGTTTGTAGGTACGGTAATTAATGGTCTCCGGCTTCAGCACTTCGCCAAAACTTCTTTCCAGGATGCTATCCGGGGAAGCGAGGCCAATAGTAATTTTAGAAAAAGTAAAAGTCGCTCTCTGACGATTGTTATCTTTTCTGATAGCCATATATTTTTACCTTTTTAACGGTGAGTCTTTTTTCTCGGTGTGAACTTCGATCAAAGACGTTCTAAATGTTGTAGTCGAAAAATTCCAGCCACCAATCCTTATTCAAATTTCAGATCCAGCCCAAGCCCGCGGAGCTCATGCACCAGTACGTTGAAGGATTCAGGAACACCCGGTCTCGGGATGTTCTCACCCTTTACGATGGCTTCATACGTCTTGGCCCTGCCGATAATATCATCAGATTTCAGTGTCAGCAATTCCTGCAGGATGTTGGAAGCACCGTAGGCTTCGAGTGCCCACACTTCCATTTCACCGAAACGCTGTCCCCCAAACTGCGCTTTACCACCCAGCGGCTGCTGCGTAATAAGGCTGTATGGCCCGATGGAGCGCGCATGCATCTTATCATCCACCATGTGGTGCAGTTTGATGATATAAATAATACCCACGGTTGCCTTCTGGTGGAAGCGGTCGCCGGTTTCCCCGTCGTACAGATAGGTATGCCCGTTCATCGGTATGCCCGCATCGGCACAGTATTGTGCGATCTCATCGGTGGTGGCACCGTCAAAGATTGGCGTGGCAAACTTCACTTTCAATTTTTCACCTGCCCAGCCAAGGATCGTTTCATAGATCTGTCCGAGGTTCATACGGCTTGGTACACCCAATGGGTTCAGTACGATATCAACCGGTGTGCCGTCTTCCAGGAAAGGCATGTCTTCTGCACGTACTATCTTGGCTACAATACCCTTGTTCCCGTGGCGGCCCGCCATCTTATCACCCACTTTCAGTTTCCTTTTCACCGCCAGGTAAACCTTGGCCAGTTTCAGTACACCTGCGGGTAATTCATCCCCGATGGAAATATTGAATTTTTCTCTTTTGTAACGACCCAGCTCTTCATTGTACTTGATGCTGTAGTTGTGCAGCAGTACGTTGATGAGTTCATCGGTAGTGGCATCACCGGTCCAGCCCAGCGGGTTAACGTTGAGGTAGTCGATGGAAGCCAGGTTCTTGGCGTTGA
>JBBROE010000089.1:0-19039 GCA_038229695.1 Chitinophagales bacterium
ACCCGGGAACGTTTTTTCATTCTTTCCCTCGACCCGGTAAAACCGTTCAAAAATCCTTTCCTGGTCTTTAAGCTGGATGCCGATGCCCCAGTCTTCCACTTCCACCTCCACGGTATTCCCTGTTCTGATCATCATCCGCACGCTTACTTTCGGTGATCCTGGCGAATACTTGATGGCATTGTTAAGGAAATTGATAACCACCTGCCCAATGCGCTCCCTATCGGCGATCACGTTAACAGCCTCTGAATAATTGAATTCAACGGACCATGCCGGGTGGATATTTTTTATATTCTGTATCGTCTCCGTCAATAGTCCGCCGAGCTCAAATGCTTCTTTGTGCAGCGAGAGATTACCGGTTTTGATCTTTGATAAATCGAGGAGCTCTGTTATAAGCCGCGTGAGCGTGTCGACCTGCCTGTCTGCTATCGTCAGTGAGTCTTTTAAGAAGGCATCACCGTTCGATCCATAGATTTTCTGCAGCAGTTGCAGGTATCCCTTAATAGAGGTGACCGGCGTTTTTAATTCATGGCTGGCCATGCTGATGAAATAATCTTTTTGCTTATCCAGTTCCTTCAGTTCGTGAATATCGGTACTGCTGCCCACCCATAGCTGGATAATGCCGTTCGCGTCGCGCTGCGGCACTGCGCGTGTGAGTTGCCAACGGTACTCGCCGTCAGTGCGGCGAAGCCGGTGTTCAAAAAAGAAATCTGTTCCCGACTGCAGCGAGGCTTTCCATTCCAGTGAATTTTCCGTGCGTTCATCCGGATGAACAACGTTTCTAAGCCCATCCCTGGCCAACGTTTCAGCATCGAGCCCGCTATATTGCTGTACCGCGGCATTGAAATAGGTGAGTTTACCGGAAGGTTCAGCCGTCCATACCAGTTGGGGAATCGTATCAGCCAGCAGCCTGAACTTCAATTCCCTTTCTTCCAGTGCCTGCTCATAATTCTTCTGTGCGGTGATATCACGGAGTGTTCCAATTACTTTGAAAGGAATCTCCTGGGCTGAATAAAACAACTGTCCTTTTACTTCTATCCAGTGAACGGAATTGTCGGGCAAGCATATCCGGCAGACATAGTTGAGGATACCGTTTTCGCGGGCCTTGTTCCAGGCCGACAGCCTGGTCGGCGCATCCTCCGGAAAAAGCCGGTCAACGAAATAGCCATGGGGGAGCACGGCATCGTTTTCCAGTCCGAAAATCTCACGGTAGCGCCCGGAATACTGAACCATATCCGTTTCCATGTCCAGCTCCCAGGTTCCCAGCTCACTGGCATCGATAATAATTTTCAGTCTGCTTTCATTCTCTTTCAGCATCTGGCGGGAGGTGACTGAATCATGAATATCCATGCATGCGCCGATATAGCCTTCGAAAACATCCTCGGCAGAAAAACGCGGTACGCCGCTATCGGAAATCCAGCGGTACTGGCCGTCGTGACGTAACTGGCGATACTCCATATAGAAGGGCTCGCGCCGGTTAAACGCATCCAGGTAAGTATCCAGGCATCTTTTCTTATCTGCCGGATGAACGCCTTCAGCCCATCCATCTTCCAGTTCAGCTTCCAGGTTATGGCCGGTAAAGGCCTGCCAGGCTTTATTCACGAAGGTGCACTGTGTATCTGTGCCAGACATCCAGATAAGTACCGGGGCACTGTCGGCCACGGTTCTGAAACGCCGTTCGCTTTCTTCAACTTTGTTCAGTGCATTGATAAGGTGCTGCTCCCAGTTTTTCTGCGCATTGATGTTGACCAGGGTTCCGATCCATTTTTCAATTTCACCTGCCCCGTTCCTGAAAGGCTCACCGTTTACCCTGAACCACTCGTACTCGCCTTTGCTGTTCTTAAGCCTGGCCTCAGTGGAATATTTTTCTCCGGATACCAGTGCGCCAGACCATGCAGTCATCATTGTACCCATGTCTTCCGGGTGCACCATTTTCTGAAATGAGCTTTCGTCAATCGGTTCCAGACCGGTGTATTCCTTCCACCGGCTCGACGCAAAAATGCGCTTACCGGCTTTGTCAGTTGCCCATACCAGCTCCGGTAATGCATCTGCCAGCTGCCTGAACTCTTTTTCACTTTGCTCTACCTGACGCCGTGTAAGGGCTTCGGTAGAAATATCCTGCAGGGTGCCTGTAAATCGCAGGGGCTTTTTATCCGGCCCAAACACTGTTTTTCCCTTTGCCTTTACAATAATTTCGCGTTGTGTGAGCGGGTTAATGATGCTGTACTCAATATTATAAATGCCCCCTGAGTCAAATTCCAGCGCCCTTTGTATGGCACTGACGACCCGTGGCCGATCTTCAGCTGCAATGGAATTGAAAACTGCTGCGGTAAGTTCCCCGGCATCATCAGCCAGTCCAAACCAGTTTCTCATCCTGCTGTTTACGCGTGTGCTGTTGTTCACGGCATCAACATCAAATGTTCCCAGTTCAGCAGCCTCCACGGCGTCCCTGAATTCATTTTTGCTTATTTCGAGTTCCCGTATGGTTGATCTGAGCGCTGTATTATTTGTACATGTTACGAGAACGCCGCCGGTTTTCAGATCGTCGTTGTCCACCGCGGTGCAGGTAAAACTCCAGTATGCCGGGCTGCCGTCTCCGTTCTCAGCCATCATCGGACTGATAATTTCCCTGCTCCAGGCGTCCATTCGGCCTGCAAGAATAGCTTCAGCCACCGGCTCAATTACCTGCCACATCGCCGCCCAGTGTCCCGTCTCCGGCCTGCCGGCCTCGGGAATTTCAGACCTCTCCTTCAGTTGAATGTCAAGGTAGGCGGCATTGTAATATAAAAGCTTTTCCTGCCCCCAGTACAGCAGGCTGGGTACCGGCGATTTAAGGAGGAAACGAAGAAACAACTGGAGGCATTTTGGAAAGCCGGTTGATCCAAATGACATCGCCGACCTGTTAAAAGCGTCCACTGCGGGTGCGGGTAAGCCACTTGTGCTGATAAAATCAAGCTTTTGGGCGTTGGGCAGTCTACCGGAATTAACACTCATAAAACATGGTAAGGTGATAAAATTAGGACTTTCCCAGGCTATGCTGTTCTTTGCGCGTGACCGTCCACGCGTCAAAATTGCGCCCCGTAGCATCATTTAAAAAAAAGTAATCATAAAACGGGATTTTTTTCCACACTTACTGCATAGACAAACGGAAAAACACAAAGTTTTAATGTGGTACTCATTTTGAAATATAATTCAAAAGTTTTCATATGCAAACTGAAGATATATCCTTCCTGCAAACCAAGATTGCCAGCATTGGAACTGCCCTTTTTTTCTGCGACAACAGGTTTATGCTTCCTTTTACCGCATACGTGGTTACCGCTCTTAAAACGGACGACAGCGGTAATGTATGGTTTTTTATCAGCCGCACCTGGAATAAAACCATTTCGTACGATGTCATTACCCCTGCTACACTGGAATTTTACCGGAAAGGGGTGAATGCTAAATTACATGTTGCGGGTAAGGCAGAGCTGGTTAATGATCCGGAACGTACCAGGGGCTTCATGGAAGAACTGCTGGGTAACAGCCTTCCCTTGAGCGATGAGGCGATATCCGGCGTGATCCTCGTCAAAGTAAAAATAGAACAGGCTGATTATACGGAGTTTTTTTCACGCCGTCCCGTATACAACAGGGATGGCGTCACCTCGCTTCTTAAACATTGGCGTAGCCTGATACCGCACTATCATCACCGTTCTCTCCAGCCTTCCGTTTAAGTGATTTTGCTGCTTTTTCTTTCCACTTCAGAAAAGGTATTATATTGATCTGCATTGTAAACACAGTGTTATGCAAGCCCTGAATCCTACTATCATCCAGTTTTTTCACTGGTATTTTCCTTTGGAAGGTAATCTTTGGAACCATGCTGCTGCTGAAGCGGATTATCTTGCCGGATTGGGTATTACCGATGCCTGGCTGCCGCCCGCGTATAAATCGGCCCTGGGAAATGTGGAGCCGGGCTATGCAGTTTACGATCTGTATGATCTCGGTGAGTTCAATCAGAAAGATACCGTTAGAACAAAATACGGCACCAGGGACGAATATGTTGCAGCGATTGAATCCTTGCATACATATCAAATCCGGGTACTGGCGGATATTGTGCTCAACCACAAGCACGGGGGCGACGAGCCGGAGACCATTACCATCAAAAAAGTAAATCCGCATAACCGGGTAGAATTTATTGGCGAGCCCGCTGAAATTCAGGCAGCAACCCGTTTTACTTTTCCCGGAAGAGGTGGCAAATACTCCAATTATACCTGGGATCACCAATCCTTCACCGGGCTTACCGACGAGGAAAATAATATAGGACTTATCCAGCACGAATATGGTTCGGCAGGGTGGGAGCCCCTGTTGGAAAATGAGCTGGGTAATTTCGACTACCTCATGGGCAACGACATTGAATACCGTAACCCCTTTGTACGGCAGGAGTTGAAAAAATGGGGGGTTTGGTATGTAGAGACGACCGGTATCGACGGCTTCCGGCTGGACGCCCTCAAACACATTAACCCGGGTTTCTATCCCGAATGGCTTGATCACCTGGGCGCCTACTTCCATAAGGTGTTCAACTGCATCGGTGAATACTGGCAAAGTGATCTAACGGCTCTTAGCCGTTACATCTCGGTAACGGACCGGCGAATCCGTTTATTTGATGTTCCGCTGCACCATAATTTCCAGGAGGCGTCCAACCGGAAACGAGCATTTGATCTGCGCAAGATATTTGACAACACCCTAACCGCCGCGGATCCGGCAATGGCGGTCACCTTCGTAGACAATCATGATACCCAGCCTCTGCAGGGACTCGAATCTCCTGTTGCGCAATGGTTCAAACCCCTTGCCTACGCGCTCATCCTGCTCCGCGAATCGGGATTACCCTGCGTGTTTTATGCCGGCTTATATGGCGCCCGCTATACAGACCATAAAGACGGGCAGGAGATAACGGTGGAGCTTAACCGTGTTGACGGGTTGGAACAACTTATCCGGGTTAGGGCACTGCTGGCTGTCGGCACGCAAAGAGATTTTTTCGATGACGCCCACCTGGTGGGATGGACGAGGGAGGGCGATGAATCCTTGCCTGGGAGCGGGTGCGCCGTTGTGATGAGCAATGGAGAAGCCGGTGAAAAGAGAATGGACATGGGCCGTCCTAACGCTGGAAAAAGATTTACAGCAGTTTGCGGAAACCGGCATGAGATCATCAGTGCCGATGAAAATGGATGGGCGGTTTTTCCGGTACACCAGGAAAATATCAGTGTCTGGGTTTGTGACAGCCGGCAACACGATATACAATACTAAACGGGTAATTTGATGTCAGCCCTGCCCAGTGCATGGTCTGGCACAAATCGTGTTCTCAAATAGAAAAGACCCTCATGACATCTTACCAATGGGCCATCATCGGACCGGGCGGCATAGCGCATGATTTTACCAGGGACGTTGAGTTGATGCATCCTTCGCAGTCGGTGTCCGCTGTTCTTGGCCACACCCGTCCTACCCTTGATAAGTTTTACGCCGAATTCAATAGCAACAATTGTTTTACCGACCTGGATACTTTAAGGCGAAACGACATTAATGCATAAGGGCTTCGGTTTTCCCAACGGTCTGGGCTTTGCGCCCGGTGAGCAGTTGTTGTATGCAGGGTCCAATCACCCCGATGAGCGATCAATCCTGCGGTTCAATTGTGACGCCGCCGGACATCTTTCTCCCGCCGGTGTTTTGATTCATGAAAATGCTGATGGCATTAAGACTGATCCCGCTGGTAATGTATACCTGGCCACCCTTCGCGGAATCCGGGTAGTATCGCCGGCGGGCGAAACGCTCTCGCTGATAAAATTACCCGACACGCCGTCAAATCTTTGCTGGGGTGGGGATACAGCAACTGACTTGCTGGTTACCGCGGGGAGTGCCGTTTACCTGTTTCGCCCCTGATCAGCTCATCGCCTGCTCGCCCCTTTCGAAATGCTGCCTGATTTCGTTTTCTGTGTTTCTTTTCAGTTCATGCATTTCTTCTGCCTCGTCGATGGAATGGGTCTGTTTAATGGCCACTTCGTTTTTCGTGATTTCGCTCAGCTGTGAGTAATATTTCTGGATAACTTTCAGGTCGGCCTCCGGGATATTTTCAATATCTACCATCCTGTTGCTGGCAAATTCATGGGCTGCTATCAGTTCGTTCAGTTTTAACTGTATTGCGAGCGAATCCTTGTTCTGCGATTTCTGGATCAGGAAGACCATGAGAAAGGTGATGATAGTGGTGCCCGTGTTGATCACGAGCTGCCAGTTTTCCGAATAATGAAAAATCGGGCCGGTGGCCGCCCATACCACCACCAGCATAAAGGCAAAAATAAAAGAGCCGGTAGAGCCGGTGAGCCGGGTGACGAGGTTTGAAAACTTCTCGAACAATCCCAGTCGTTCTTTTTCTTTCGGGATGTTCGGTTTGGGGTTGTTTTCGTGTGTCATAGCGGGATGTTTAGTGGTGTATTTTAATTCAGGTTGAGCCCGAGGCTGAGGCCGATCCACGGTTGGCCATTGTTAACCCAAAGCTTCCTGTTGCGATCCAGCAAATGGTCGATGCCGGCCGTGACGCCGGCGGTCAGTTTATTGACAGCAATAATAAGGGCTACCCCCGAAAGATTGACCAGGCCGTCGTATTGAATTTGCAGGGCATTCTGTGTTACATATTCATCGATACGGGCTGTACCAAAGCCGGAGAAAATGCCGGCACTGTACCCAAAATGATTGATCTGCCTTTTGTAGGCATGCAGGGGCGTAGCGCCGTATCGCAATGTATAGATATCCGTGCGGTAGCCTAGAAAAACTGCGCCGTTAAATGTAGCGTTGAACTGGGGTGGAAACCCCTTCGCTGGTGGCCGGTACTTGAAAAGCACCGTAAGCACATCAAAATCTAAAGTGCCTTTGCTAAACGATTCATTCCTGAATTGGTCAGGTTTTTTGTCGGGATACACGAAACTCACAATTTTGTTTGTGTCAATCACGGGTCGCTTCAACAGATCAGGGTTATATTCCTTGATGGTATCGGTGCCCGTCTGCACATATACCTTCACTTTTCTTTTTCCCTCGTGAACCCGGTAATATCCATCGGTAAACTGGTACTTGGAAGACTGCTGCAAGGTTTCGCAGGAACAGCAGCACCATATAAGTGCCACGCCAATACTCCCGGTTCTCAAAACGGAATAGCTTACAGGCATATGAAGAGATAAGTCGGTTAAAGCTCGAAACGGTCGATGAAATTTCTTGTTCGGTCCGGCGTTATTTTCTTGCTTTACCTACAAAGTATAAAATGAGCCCAATTACCACGACAACGCCAATTACGCCAAACCAGACGCCGGTCTTAAATATGTCGGCAATAGCCTGGCAGCTACTGAAAGTGACTGCTAAAACGATAAGTAGGAGTGAGGCCAATCTGATTTTCATGTTGAATTGTTTAAAGTGGATGTTAAGTGTACCACTTTGGTAATTATAATATCATGCCATACCATTCAATCACTTTTAGAGTCTCCAAAAACTTGCAGGCAGGCAGCCATCCGACTAAATTTTGAATCCTGTCAAAGATTTAGCCGCCTTTTGCTGGCCATAACGGGGACTGGCCCTCCAAAATAAGGGGCGGGGCGTCAGAGATTGGTGTTTTTGACACCTGTGGCGAAAGCTCCCACCAGGATCATGAAACAGGTTAGTAAAAATGGGGAGAGAACTCCTCAAATTTTCCACCCTGGTAATGACCGGGTGACTGACTTCCCGGTATTATTCTTCTGACGCGACCCATCGCCGGGCCTTTGCTTCTTCAGACAGGTTAAAACCCCGGCTGTGACCGGGAATGAGCGGACTAACCAAATCAGTTATTTTTTTAACGGTCGACTGGTCGCTGACAATCGCCATCTTTTTCCATTCGGAGAAGTGTTTAATACCGGTCATAGCATCCAGCATCCATGCGCCGGGGGTATAATTCTCCACGGCTGTTTTCAGCACCAGCAGGAAATGAATATGACCGTGAGTTTTCACGGTATTGTCGAGGATGGGCAGCACAATCCGTTCGTAGTCTTCGCGCGTTACTTGGCCTGAAGCGGTAAACCCCGCTACCTAGTCCGGCAGGCCCTGAATGTTTTCTATCATAATTTTGTTTAATCGGTGAATAAACGGAGTGTTAAAAATTGTGCCACGGCCAGCGAAGGACATCTTATACATTCAGCTGTCCACAGCGTGGGAGCATCCGGCGCTGCAACCCTTTTCCGCCAGGGACGCGCCGGCACCGGGACAAGACCCACAGGCGCGATATTTTTTCCCACACGGAAACCGGGGGAAAAAACCCAGGTTGCGTTATCTTTGAACTATTCATGACCAATAATCATAGATCTATGACCGATACCAGTAAGCCTCAAACATCAGGGCCGGGAAGTAACCAGGACCAGGAAGGAGTGGACAAAGCACCGGGAGAAGAACAGGGACGGGCTGAGCAGGTTACAACAGCTGACCTGAAAGGGAAAAAGGTGGATGGGGACCCGGAAAAGTCTTCTGATCAGCCGGTAAAAAAATAAGGGATCGTGGGTTTGCAGGACCTGCTCCACAGCAGTAACGGGCGTGGGAGCCAGAGAACACGCCTGACCTGGAATTAAACCGGGGCGACGCCTTGCCCCCACCAGACAGATGCAGTGCGGGCCGGAGATCCGGAAGTAAAAGCGGGGCCGGCGCTTTTCGATATAAACTACAGGGCAGCATCTTCCGGCACCTCAATCTTAACTTCAACCCATCATGTTGCTATCGGCAGTTATCATCACCTTTAATGAGGAAAAAAATATTGAACGCTGTATCCGGTCGCTGGCAGGGGTGGCCGATGAAGTGATAGTGCTGGATTCCTTTTCGGCTGACCGCACCGTAGACCTGGCGATTGCCGCTGGCGCAAAAGTGACCCAACAACCATTTGCCGGGTATATCCGGCAAAAAAATGATGCTATGGCGCTGGCCGCCCACGACCTCATCCTGAGCCTGGATGCGGATGAAGCGCCGGATGCTACGCTCGCCGGGGCTATACAGCAAGTAAAATTAGACGGCGAAGCCGATGCCTGGGAAATAAGCCGGTGTACGATGTACTGCGGAAAGTTTATCCGGCATGGCAGCTGGTATCCTGACCGGAAGATTAGGCTATTCAACCGGAAAATGGTGCGCTGGGAAGGAGAAGGCCTGCACGAAAAGATAGCCTTTGCTCCCGGTTCGGTGAAAGTAGCCGCTCTTCCGGGTGACCTCCTGCATTATTCTTTCTACACGATTGAAGATCATGTTAAAAAGTGTGATTTGTACAGCACGCTGGGTGCCGCTGCGCTCTACGAAAGAGGGAAAAAAAGTTCCTGGGTAAAGCTGATCGTCAACCCTTCGTGGACATTTATCCAGGGTTATATTCTGCGCGGGGGATTTCTCGATGGATTCAGCGGGTTTTCGATCGCCGTCAACAGTGCACAGGCTACCTTCCTGAAATATGCGAAACTATACCAGCTATGGCTAACTGGTTATCGGCCCTAGGGTAAACCCTTAGCCGTTTTACGGGAATATCAATGTTTACCCGCTGAGTATTGGCGATGCATTTTTCTCCATAAATTGTATTAAGAAAGTTTCCATGGCTGCTGCTGGTCAACATATTCTTCTCATTGATGATAACGATGAAATCCTCGAAAGCGTGGGGATTCTATTGGGCAGGAAATCATTCAGGGTATCCACTAAAAACAAAGTGGACAATATAGAGGAGGTAGTCAGCGAGCTCGGTCCTGATATCATACTGATGGATAAAAACCTGGGCTGGGCAGATGGGTGTACGCTGTGCCGGTTATTAAAGGGGAACAGCAGCCTGAAGCATATCCCGGTAATTATGTTTTCGGCCTATTATAAGAAAAAGGACGAATGCATGCAGGCGGGCGCCAATAATTTTCTTGAAAAGCCTTTCGAAATGAAGGCGCTGCTGCAAATGATTAACGCGCTTTAAATTTCCTCCTGTCCGCTTTTATTTGTGCCGGGTATCGCACCGGGCATCTCCTTCACCTGTTTTTCTTTGTCGTTCCCCAGCCTGACCGTGTTATCCATTTCGCCTTCACGAAAAGCTTTTTCCAGCGCCGTCTTCTCAGGTTCCGCTGCCGGCGACACCGGCCTGTCATTTACATTGTTCTCCATGTTAGCTGGTTTTAATGAGAGAGGTACCGGGGTTAAAATTTAGGGTCCTCCATCATGATCGTAAGGAGCAATATAGCTTCTTTGCCTGCCGAGATGGGTTGGCCTGCATCGTTGTGACGCACCAGCATTTTACCCACCCCCAACTCAGCCCGGCCTTTTTCTGTTTCCGCAACGATACTGCCTTCCAGCACCTGGATGATTATTACGCCATCTTCCGGCAGGTTATCTACTACCGCCCCTTCGTGGAGGGCGGTCAGCACAAGCGTTAATCCCGGCGTCTTAAAAACGGTGATGCTGTTTCTGTCCTGCTTTTTCCAGGCTATTTCATTTTTTAACTGGGCGGAAAATTTGACAAGATCCACCGGGAACGCAGGGCCATCCAGCGACCGGGATCCTTCCGGCCTGTTATGCGTAGCGTCATTTGAAGAAGGGGTCATGTTAGTGTTTTTAATGGTGAACCAATAAATTTTACATTACAGCGGATCGTGATCACGACCTTTTAAATAACCGGAATTAAACGAATTAAGTGGGGGCAGTTTACGGGGGGACGACTTATGGAACGGTGAATGTTTTTTCAGAGCAGGATGCATCTTAATCACCCGGACCGCAGATTTTTTAACAATAGCAAGTGGTGACCCGACCCGGTCTTTTTCTACTAGCATGGCAATCGTTTATTTTAAAGTACAATTATCCCTTGGAAAAAATGTGCCGGATTTTTTCTCCATCGAGAAGAACCAATTGTAGATGAAATTCTACACACGTCGGGCGTGTACAATAGCAGCACGATTATCAGCACCCAGTAAATAGATCGCGTTGGGAAATTTAGCAAGAATCATCCACCAGGATGGCAAATAGAAACGGCCGACATCTAAAATCGTTATCTTCGAAAATATCCCTTCATTGCAGATGAAAAAGAAAAGTACGGTTAAAAAAGCAAACGCGCCTGTGTCTACAGGCAACCCTTCTGCGTTGAAAAAAAAACCGGCAAAAACGGTCAAAGCACAGTCGGGGTCGGAAGGGAAGCCGAAACCATTTCCTGTAGTGGATATCGGCATAAACGAAGAATTACACATCAGTAACCTCGACCTGAAAGACCTGAATGATTATGCGGATGCTATTTTTGAAAGCAAGCATGAAGCACTCATTATCCTGGATAATGAACTCAGGGTTAGGATTGCCAATAAGGGATTTTATTCTCTCTTCAATGTAACAAAGAAAGAAACAGAAGGGGTTTATTTCAGTGAACTCGGCAACCAGCAATGGAATATTTCGGAAATCGGTCACCAGTTGCAGCAGATGCGACAGCGGCAGGTGAATGTATTTAGCCGCGAAGTGTCCTTCGCGTTACCCGGGGGAGAACTCAAAAACTACCTGCTTAATGCCCAGGTGTTGCCCTTAAAAAAATCCAGGAAAATCCTGATTATGGTGGCCATCCATGATTTTACGGAGATAATGATATCTGAGAAAAGACTCAGGGAGAGTGAAGAGCGGTTTCGCCTGCTCATCCAGAATTCTTTTGACATCATCACGCTGTTCGACAGGGACGGTACAATAAAATATATCAGTCCATCTGTTGAGCACGTGCTCGGCTTTACCGCGGAGGAAAAAATCGGGAAAAATATTTTTCTTCATACCGACACCCACCCGGATGATCATGGTTTGAAAGAGGCGATGATCCGGGACAGCGTGGCGAGCCCGGGTAAGAACATCCGAACACACTTTCGGCTGCAGCACAAGTCCGGTGACTACCGGCACATCGAAGCCGTTGCCACAAACCTGCTGGAAGATGTACGCGTCAACGGTATCATTGCCAACTATCGCGACATCACGGACCGAAAAATACTGGAGCAGCAGAAAGATGACTTCATCGGCATCGCCAGCCATGAATTAAAGACGCCGGTGACCAGTATCAAAGCTTATGCACAAATACTGCAGGAAGATTTCCTGGAATCGGGAAATACCCATGCCGCCACGATGGCGGAAAAAATGAATGGGCAGATTGATCGCCTGACGAAGCTCATCAGTGATTTGCTGGACTTTACCCATGTGGCAGTGGATAAGATGAAATTCAGGGAAGAATCTTACGGAATCAACCAGCTGGTGAAAGAAACAGTAGTGGACATGCAACGCACTACGGATAAACAGCTTGAGATAAAAACAGGCGAAGAAGTAATGCTTTTCGGGGACCGGTTCCGTATTGGGGAAGTATTGAACAACCTGCTCAGCAACGCCATAAAATATGGCCCCCAGGCCCGAAAAATTAAGATCAGTACAGCGTTGAAAAAGGAGGAGCGGGTAGTCATCATCAGTGTTGCCGATAATGGAATTGGTATCGACCCAGCTAAAGCCGATAAAATATTTGACCGTTTTTATCGCGTGAGCGACGACAGTGTAAATACATTCCCTGGGCTCGGCCTCGGATTATACCTGGCGGCGGAAATTGTAAAAAAACAAGGCGGCAGGATCTGGATGGACAGTAAACCGGGAAAAGGTTCCACGTTTTATTTTTCTCTGCCGGTAAGAGGCGCTTCAAACGCGTAATTTTAGCTATCAGTAACTTGTAAATAACTGCGCTTGTTGAATGATATATCGAATTAGTTGGATCCGTATTTGGACTACTGACTATTATGAAGCATGTAATTGTAACGGAAGATGATCCTGGTCTGCAGGATATCTACAGGATAATCCTGGAGCGGGCGGGATACCGCGTAACGATATATGCAAACGGCAAACAAATCCTGGCCAACCATTTTATTCATCCTGATATATTTTTACTCGACAAACAACTTTCCGGTGCGGACGGGCTCGACATCTGCCGCTTCCTGAAGGCACAACACAGCACCCGGCACATACCAGTTATTATCATTTCGGCGTCTGCTGGTGTAGAAAAACTGGTGCGAGAGTCAGGTGCTGATGGCTTTCTTGAAAAACCTTTTGAAAAGAGAGCGCTCCTTAAAATCGTGGAAGACGCTACGCAGCCTACCAGGGCCTGATCTTACTCCTCTTCAAGCTTTCCTATGGCCTTTTTCATATCAATTCCTTTGCCCAGCACAGGTTTAAATAAATCGCCCACTGATTTTACACGTTCCAAAGCATTGTGTATTGTAAAATCAGTGAGCCGGAGACCGCTTTTCACCTCTTCCCAGTGAAGCGGCATCGACACCGTAGCGCCGGGTTTCGGCCGGAGCGAATAAGGCGCTGAAATGGTGGCCTGTGGGCGGTTCTGTAGAAAATCAATATACATTTTTCCCTTCCTGTCCTTTACCGCCCGCTCAATACTGGTGAACGCCGGAATTTCCTGGTGTACCATGGTGGCGATTGCCCGTGCAAATTCTTTAGACTGCTCATAGCTGTACTTCGCTCCCAGGGGGATGTATATATGGATTCCTTTAGAACCGCTTGTTTTAGGAAAGCCGGTGATGCCCATCCTGTCGAGTAACGACCGGGTTACCAGTGCGGCTTCTATCACCTGCTCAAATGTGGTACTGCCCGGGTCGAGGTCGATCACACACCAGTCAGGATAATCCTGTTTGTTGACTGTGCTGTGCCAGGGATTCATTTCGATACAGCCGAGGGAAGCCATGTACAAAAGGCTCGCTTCATTTTCGGCCACTAAATAGTTCCGGTCCCTGTCGTCCGCTTCGCTGTGGTAAACAAATGTCTTTACCCAGGCCGGTGCTTTACCAGTGACATCTTTGAAGTAAAAACTCTTCCCATTAATGCCATCGGGGTGCCGGTTCATCGATTGCGGCCGGTTTTTCAGGTAAGGCAGAATAAACGGTGCCACCTGGTAGTAATAATTGATCAGGTCCCGCTTGGTAATCTTATCGTCCGGCCAGTACAGCTTATCCAGATTCGTGAAAGTAAGTTCATGGCCGCAGACCTGCTTGACCTGCGTTTTTTCAGTAGGGTTTAACAGCGTCTTCCTTTCTTTTTTTGCCGCGGCAGGAACTATGGATTTCTGGGAGGCTTTTGTTTTTCCTGCTGCCGGAATAGCCACCGGTTTGGCCTTTTCCAACACGACTGCCGTGGCTTTTTTATCTTCCCGCATGCCTTCAAAAGACGGGTGACGCATAACAGCATCGCTGGTCATTTCAGCATAACTGACTTCGCATACCAACTTTGGACTGAGCCATGTAGCCGTAGCATGCGGCGGATCCGGCCGGAACCGGGACGGTTTATTAATATCCGGGGAAATATTGAACGGGGAAGTTTTCCTGACGAGGGGCGCAAATTTCGCCATCAGCTCCTTTTGCATTTTCTGGTTGAACCCCGTTCCTACTTTCCCGGTGTACACCAGTTTATTTTTATCAAAAACACCAACCAGCAGGGAACTGAATAATTTACTGCTGTCATCGTTCCTGGTAAAGCCGCCGATCACCATCTCCTGCCGTTTGTTGGCTTTTATCTTCAGCCAGTCACTGGAACGCTTTCCGGGCTGGTAAACACTGTCTGCCTTTTTGGCGACGATGCCTTCAAGCCCCATTTTTTGGGCAGCCTGGAAAAATCCGATGCCTGACCCGGTGAATTGCGTGCTCATGCGCAGGATGCCACCCTTAGGTAACAGTCCCTCCAGGAGCGCCTGCCGGGTAGTCAGTGGTTCTCCCGTAAGCTCCCGCCCATTCAGCCAAAGCAAATCAAAAATATAGTAATACAATTCGCCGTCAGCTTCGCTTCTCCAGTTCTGTAAAGACCCAAAATCAGCGATGCCATCATCGCCGACTACAACGATTTCCCCGTCAACCACCGCCTTCAGCCCCAGTTCTGACAAGGCCTGCGTGACAGGATAAAATTTGTCATTGAAGGATTTGTTGTTGCGGGACATAAGGCTCACCTTTTTCCCGTTGATTAACCCGATCGCCCGGTATCCATCCCACTTGATTTCATAGATCCATCCATCAGCATCAAAAGGTTTATCCACCAGCGTTGCCAGCATTGGAGCAAGGGTGGCCGGAAATTTACTTTTGACGCCGGGGACTGCCGGAGTTTTTTCCCGTTTCTTTGATTTCTTTACTGCTTTTTTTTTGACCGTAGTTTTTACGGAGGTTTTGTTGAGTTTCCCTGACGTCTTTGCCGACCCATAGATATTATCAGGATTTTTTTCCATTTGAGCAAGGTTCTTACCACTGATCACGGACTTGTCTTTTCTGGTGATATCGGTTGTTCGTGCAAATCTATCTTTGGCTTTCATGAGCAGCCAGGATTGCTCACCGCGGTAGGCAGATTTTACCAGCGCGTATTCGCCTTTGAGTTTTTGCCCCTGCAGGGTAAAGACCAGTTTGCCCTGTTTCAGCTGCTTCAACAGGTCCCGCTCCATCTCTTCCAGGTTTTTATATTCGCCCATGGCTGAATAAAAACCTTCATCCCAAACGATGACCGTGCCGCCACCGTACTGGCCTTTCGGAATGATCCCCTCGAAATTGCGATAATCAAAGGGGTGGTCCTCTACCATCATGGCCAGCCGTTTTACGGATGGGTCCGCTGAGGGGCCCTTCGGTATCGCCCAGCTTTTTAAAACGCCATCCATTTCAAGCCGGAAATCATAGTGAAGGTGAGAGGCGTCATGCTTCTGGACCACAAAACGCAGCGCCGCGCCGGATCCCTTTCCTCCGGAGGGCTCAGGGGTGCTGTTGAAATTCCTTTTTTTTCGGTAGGCAGCTAAAGACATCTTGTACCATTTAATTGATCAGTGGGGGCCGGAAAAACAGCCGGCATCAGGCATAAAAAAACAGCCAGGGAGCCTGGCTGTTTCGTGTCTGTACAATTATTCATCTTCTCCGCTTCCTTCCTGTTCTGCTTCCCAATTGATATTGTTTTCAGCAATTTCAGTGAGGCCGGCATCGGTCTGTTTTTCTTCTTCCAGGGTTTGCTGTAAGATGTCGGCCGCATCTTCGAATCCCATTACTTTGGCGAGCTGAACCAGGGCTCCGTAAGTGGCAATTTCATAATGCTCTACTTTTTGCGCAGCCATGATGATTCCCACGTCCCGGGTCATACTGCCATCCTCAGTTTCTTCCACGATGGAGGTGCCTTCTTTGATAATGCCTTCCATAGCGTCGCATTTCTTGGCCTGGGCTTTTTTACCGATGATTTCAAAAACCTGTTCCAGCCGCGTGATATGGCCCTCGGTCTGGGAAAGATGCTCTTCAATGGCATTTTTCAGCTCATCCGTAGTGGCAGCTTTGTGCATCTTGGGCAGGGCTTTGGTCAGGTGTTTCTCTGCCCAGTAGATGTCTTTCAGGGAGTCGGTAAAGTATTTGTCCAGCTGCGAGTTGCCTTCCCCCTTGCCTGTGTTCGGGCTGGTTGTTTTGCTGGATTTTGTTGCCGCTGTTTTTGATGCGGTGGTCCTTGTACTTGCCATAACGCTACATTTTAATTTATTGGTGACTGAAATAATTATCAGCAAAAGTGAATTCAAATGTTGTGCCCGTGCCATCGTAAATGCATTGCCGGTTTTCAAGAGTAAGCAACGAGACTTACCGGCATGAGGCTATACCTATTATTTTCCCGCTGAACGCTACGCTCCCGGAGTCCTTTGCTAACGGGATGGTGACCTGTCTCCGCGTTCTGCTGGTACAGAACTTGTTGAGGAAGAGTATTCCTTTTTTTTCAATTTTGCCAATCACATGAGTATTGCATTCCCCATCATCGGGTGGGCCAACGGAACAAATATTTACGAAGTAAACGTTCGCCAGTATACGCATGAAGGTACCCTACGGGCATTCATGGATCACCTTCCCCGACTGGCATCGATGGGTATTGAAATTCTCTGGCTGATGCCTGTCACGCCTATCAGTGTGGAGAAGCGACAGGGCACCTACGGCAGCTACTATGCAGCCAGTTCCTACACGGATATCGATCCTGCCTATGGGTCCGGCGATGATTTCAGGGAACTCATACGGACGGCACACAGCCTGGGCTTGAAGGTGATCATCGACTGGGTGGCCAACCACACAGGCTATGATCACCACTGGACCGTGACCTTCCCCCATTGGTATAGGAAAGATGCCGAAGGGAATTTCACGGAATTGTACGGCTGGAATGACGTGATCGACCTCAATTATGAAATACCGGAGATGCGTAAGGAAATGATTCGTTCCATGCAGCACTGGGTAAAGGAATTTGACATAGATGGTTTCCGGTGTGATATGGCGCGTACTGTTCCCATCGACTTCTGGGTGGAAGCAAGAGGCGAGTGCGATGCCGTAAAACCACTTTTCTGGCTCGCAGAATGCGAAATTCCGGAATACCATGAGGCGTTTGACGTGACTTACGGTTGGGAAGCCATGCGGGGTATGGACAAATACCTGAAAGGAGAGGGGACGCTCGCGGATATTATCCCGGTGCTCGCCAGGTATTCGGGTTACCCGATTGGGTCGAAGAAACTGTTGTTCACGTCCAATCATGACGAAAATACCTACTGGGGGAGTGAATACGAAAAATATGGGGTGGCAGCAGCAGCCATGGCTGTATTCTCCTGCACCTGGCCCGGCATACCGCTGGTATATTCGGGGCAGGAAAAACCGAACAAAAAACGGCTTTCATTTTTCGAAAAAGATTTTATTGACTGGGAGGGTGACGCAGCGCTGCATGGGTTTTATGAAATGATGCTCCGCTTTCGTAAAAGGAACAAGGCACTACAGGAAAGTGCCTCCGTGATCATGCTGCCTTCCCAACATCCTGATGTGCTCGTCTACCTGTGCAGGCGGCAGCAGGACAAGGTCCTGGTATTTTTGAATTTCTCTCAGGAAAAGGCGCGGTTCCAACTCAATCACCCCGCACCCCGGGGAACGTACAGGGATTTGTTCTCTGGTCAGGAAATCGCAGTGGAACGCAGGCATGAGCATGAACTGGATGGCGGGGGGTACGCTGTATTACATGTCACCTCCGGAAATGCCGGGTGGTAAGATGAAAAGTCACTTTCTTCGCCCTATTCCGTACAGTACCGTCCCCGATGGGGAAAAGCATGGACAAGAGGATGGACGTTTTCCGGCGATAATCAAAGGATTGCAGCTGGCACGATATTTCTTTACCTATTTAAAAAAATTTATGAATATCAAACTTGTCCCATTAGCAGCCGCCATTGTACTCTTCGGAGCGTGCAACAATGGTTCATCCAAAGACAGCGTTGAAAAAGCTGATTCAGCCAATGCTGCCAAATCCGATTCATCGACCACCGGTATGAATGATACATCCCGTATGAACAAGCCGATGATTACCGCCGACCAGGATACGCAGGACTTTCTCGTGAAAGCCGCGAACGGGGGTATGGGTGAAGTAAATATGGCTACGATGGCAAAAAGCAATACAAAGGATACCGCCGTGGTAAACTTTGCTGACCTGATGATTAAAGATCATGGCGCTGCGAATGAAAAGGTAAAGGCATTGGCTGCAGAAAGGAATGTAACCCTTCCTGCTACAACAGGTGATGATATGAAAGATAAAAAGGATGACTTGAGTAAGAAGATGGGTCATGACTTCGATAAGGCATATGTAGATGCGATGGTGAAAGATCACAAAGACGATATTGATATGTTTAAGAAATATTCCAAGGACGTAAAGGATCCGGCTGTAAAGACCTTCATCGACAACACGCTGCCTACGCTGGAGTACCATTTGTCAAGAATTGAGCACATTAAAAAGGGGATGAAATAAAGATTAGCGATTAAGAACCAACAGCCAGTCCGGATCTGATTTATCTCAGCTCCGGATTTTTTTTTCGATATAAAAACCCTCCGGTAGACACCAGAGGGAGATAAACAATAACCAAAAAATATCTCGATATGGCTCAATTTGAGCCATACAATCGTCATGAAAGTCTGCAGGTGCGATTACCGCTCACCATCCCGCCTTGGAAGATCCCGGTACGCCGGTAAGAAGTATGGATAAT
>JBBROE010000090.1:0-18720 GCA_038229695.1 Chitinophagales bacterium
AAAGCCATCATCACCGGTGATTTGACGCAGGTAGATTTGCCACGCAACCAGCGGAGCGGACTTGAAAAAGCGGTTCGGATACTGCAAAATGTGGAAGGTATCGGCCATATCAAACTCGATGAAGAAGACGTGGTGCGCCACCGCCTTGTTAAAGCCATCATCAGGGCTTATGACAAGGAAAAATTAAAGGAAGATGGAAACCAACAATAAATCCGGAATCATTAAAACGGGGCGCGGCAAGCGCCTTTTTTTATGGGCCGGATGCAGGAAAGGAAAAATTGATGTGCTGTCGACGCTAAATTGATATTTTTGCACGCAAATAAGCAGTATGAATAAAGTCCTTCTTTTCCCCGTGTTATTATTGGTATTGGTGTCCTGTAACAACCGGGAGGAGTATAAACCCGCTGCAGACCCGCAGGAGGCTGCCCGGGAATTTATCAGGGCTTCCCTCGATGGCAATTACCAAAAGGCGCGGTTTTATTTGTACAAAGACTCAGCCGGTGTGAATGATATGCTGCTCCAGAAATGGGAAAAGGATTACAGTCACTGGAACAACGCCGACAAATCGGGTCACAAGGATGCCAACATCCTGGTGATTACCACAACCCCGGTCGATGACTCCACGCTGAATTATGTGTTCTCCAACACCTATAAAAAAGACACCACTACGATCAAAATTGTCAGGTCCGGCGGTCAGTGGCTGGTGGACTTAAAAGATATTCATTAATCCGCCCAACGATTACCATAAGTTACCGCAATGAAAAAAAAGATCAGCCTTTTATTGATGCTTCCGTCGGCTATGTTGTTGCTGTCCTGGGGCACCTGGGGTCACCAGCACATAAACCACGCCGCTGTATTTGCCCTGCCCGACAGTATGCGCCATTTCTTTTACAATCACATCGATTTTATAACCGAAGAGTCTGTTATACCCGACGTACGGAGGTATATAATTAGTGATAAGGCCGAATTTGCCAGGCATTATATCGACCTTGAATTGTATCAGCCAAACGGGGCCGGCGACAAGCTGCCCGCTACACTGAAGGATGCTGCCGGAAAATACGATGCCAAATTCCTGGACAAAAACGGGATACTGCCCTGGTACCTGCAGGAAATGATGCAGAAGCTGACCACCGCCTTCCAGCAAAAGCGAAAAGCAGAGATACTGTTCCTGGCCGGCGACCTGGGCCACTACCTGGCTGATGCGCATATGCCGCTGCATACATCGGTCAACCATAATGGCCAGTTAACCGATCAAAAAGGGATTCATGCATTTTTTGAGTCCCAGCTGCCGGAGCAATTCGGCAATAGCTATAATTTTTACACGGGCAATGCCGAATACGTACCAGACCTGAATGCGGCCATCTGGGGAATCATACAAAACAGCCACCGGCTGGCTGATACGCTGCTGCTCACGGAAAAAAATTTAAAAACAGGATTTGACCAGTCGAAATTATACAAGCAGGATTCGGTGGGAAATATCCTGAAGAACAAGTATAATGAACCCATTCATAGTGATGCGTATGCACAGGGACTTCATACGGCGCTGAAAGGAATGGTGGAACAGCAGATAAGGGCATCCATCAAAGCCACTGCCAGCTTCTGGTATACGGCCTGGGTAAACGCCGGCAGCCCCGATCTGGATCAGCTTGACGAACCAGCCCTCACAAAAAGAAACCGGAAAAATTATAAAAAAGATTACCAGCTTTGGAAAGGGGGCGGATTGTTTGGCTTCAAAATCGACCGGGAATTCTGATACCCATGTAACTAGTTCCCACCGGCGATCCGGCGGAACATTTTGGCCATAAACCGGCTGCAGGCCGGTGAAAAATTACAGGCATTGCTGGAATCAGTTGTACTTTGCAAATCTTAATTTTATATGACAATGAACCTCGTTTCTCATCCCTGGCATGGTATTTCACCGGGCGAAAATGCCCCTCGGATCGTCAATGCAGTCGTCGAGATTCCGCAGGGATCGCGCGCGAAATATGAAATCGATAAAGAAAGCGGTATGCTGAAGCTCGACCGCATCATTTATTCCTCTTTTCATTATCCCTGTAATTACGGCTTCATACCCCAGACCTATGGAGATGACAAAGACCCCCTGGATATCCTCATCCTTACCTCGATGCCCGTGCAGGCGCTTTGCCTAATGCAGGCCAGGGTGGTGGGGGTGATGCAAATGATCGATGGGGGAGATGCCGATGATAAAATTATTGCAGTGGCTGCAAATGACCCTACCGTCAATCATTACAACAACATCGAAGAACTGCCGAAACATTTTTTTGACGAGCTCCGCCATTTTTTTGAAGAATACAAAAAGCTGGAAAATAAGACGGTCATTGTCGAGGAATTCGGAGACAAGAGCCAGGCACTGAAAGTGATCGAAGATGCGATGGCCTATTATAAAAAGATCTTTAATACATAACTCGTCAACGGCCGCTTATGAACCTGCAAACGATAATCATACTGGCCCTCATTGGCCTTACTGCCGGCATCCTCAGCGGTATGATTGGCATTGGCGGTGGTATTATCATCGTACCAGCCCTGGTATTCGTTTTAGGGTTTTCTCAACAAAAGGCACAGGGCACTTCGCTTGGCCTCTTACTGCTTCCCATCGGCATCCTGGCCGTTATCAATTATTACAAACAGGGATTTATCGATCTTAAAGTGATTGGCATCATGTGCGTGACGTTTGTGCTGGGCGGCTGGCTGGGCAGCAAACTGTCACTCTCGCTGCCCCAGGAAACCGTCAAGAAGATATTTGCGGTGGTATTACTCGTGGTGGCAGCCAAAATGCTCTTTTTTGATAAGCACTGAGCGGCCAGCAGTTTGTTCCGCCAGCCCCGGGTTCCTGATAAACTGTTAACTTTTCCGCAACAGGTTAACCCGGATATGTAATTTCCTGATGCCTGCATCTCAGGAATGAAAAATTTACGGTGAAAGCAGACAAGTACCAACAATACCCCGACAATGAATTGCTGGAAAACTTTTACGCCAGCAGGGATAATGCCTGGCTGGGAATATTACTCCAGCGGTACACCCTGCTTCTTTTCGGGGTATGTATGAAATACCTGAAACAGGAAGACGATGCCAAAGACGCGGTACAGCAGGTATTTCTCAAAGCCATCTCGGAGCTCCACAAGTATAAGGTTGATTTTTTTAAGAGTTGGATTTACATGGTGGCCAAGAACCACTGCCTGATGAAGATCCGGGATAGGCAGGGCAAACTCCCGGCGGAACTGAAAGAAGAAATGGCCGGGGAAGACAGCTTCTTTTCCGCTGAGTTGTTCAGTGACAAGGAAAAATTACTAAATGCACTGACGACGGCGCTTAGCGAGCTGAACGCACGACAGAAACAATGCGTAGCTTTGTTCTACCTTGAAAGAAAATCCTATACGCAGATCGCAACACTGACGGGCTTCAGCATGCTGCAGGTGAAAAGTTATATTCAGAACGGCAAACGTAACCTCAAGCTCGCCGTAACTAAAATAATGCAGGGCCATGGATAAAGAACTTTTACAGCGTTTTTCGGAGGATCGGGAAGCCGGGGCGGAACGCCAGATCCTGGATTACCTGGAGGGAAAGCTTTCCGGGGAGGCCCTGCACCAGGTTGAAAAAAATATGGCTGAAAGCCCGCTCGTAAACGAAGCCGTGGAAGGGCTGGAACTGGTTGGCCAAAAGAAAGATATTGGCGACTATGTAGACCAGCTCAACAGGGAACTCCGCCACCGGACCCGCCAGCAGAAAGAGAAAAGAATGCATCGCGGCATTCCGACTCAAATATGGGTGATGGCCGGCATACTTATTATCCTCCTCATAGCGGTGGTTGCCTGGTGGATGATCGTAAAGTACCAGCACCTGGCGCATTGACGCAATAGTCTTGGCCGATACCCATTTATTGAGTCAACGAATTTTTTTCATCATTTTTTAATTTGGTAAAACGCAGGTATTCCGGCTGGGCTCCGTCTTACAGACAAGCCCAGGGGCTGTAGCATAAAATAACCTCTACCCGCAATGTGGTATTGGTGCGGGATAAGCTGGGAGGTAATTTTGAACCATGAAGAAAATGAAGTTAACGATAGTCTAACATTTCTTAACACTATATTTAGATTTACGATACGATCTTTACAGCATCAAATAAAAACACAACGATTTCTCATAAGCAGTTAGTTTTGGTTAACGAGCCCTGTTTCTACAGGGCTCTTTTTTTGCCCCTGCGTGAATCTTTTATCCGGGTCCGCTCTGTTCAACTTTCCTGCGTTTTTGATGAGTTTTGATTCCCGTTGTTATCGCTAACCCTGAAATCTTGATTAAATTGGGAAAAATCGTCGATATGAATAAACCCGTTCTCCTGCTGCTGTTTGCCCTTGCCGCCTTTCCTGCTTTCACCCAAAACCTGTCAGCCGGTTTCCGCGGAAAGGAGTACCGTGAGATGCTGGCGATCGACTTCCAGGATTTCGATGGCAAAGTCATCAATCCGGCCATTCCGGTTCCGCCCGGGTATACCATCGCCTACCGTTCCGGGGAAACCGGTCTCAGCAACAGCTGGAACATGTGGTACCGCGCTGATCACAAGGTTGCGGTGATTTCTATCAGGGGGACCGTAGGCGCCCTGTCCAGCTGGCTGGAGAATTATTATGCACCGATGATCCCGGCAACCGGGTCCCTCCAGCTTACCGACAGCACTACATTTAACTACCAGCTTGCGGCCGATGGCAAGGCACATGTTCATACTGGCTGGGTGGTAGGGCTCGGCTTTCTAGCCCCCTCTATCGTTGAACAGGTGAAAAAGGCGGTGGGAGCAGGTATCACAGATTTCATTGTAACCGGGCACAGCCAGGGGGGCGCTCTTGCCACACTGGCCACCAGCTATCTCTATTACCTTATCCGTAAGGGCGAACTGCCCTCCTCGATCCGGCTGAAAAGTTACTGCAGTGCAGCCCCAAAACCCGGCAACCTTTTCTATGCGTACGATTATGAATTCATCACCCGCAACGGCTGGGGGTACACCGTGCTTAATGCCGCTGACTGGGTTCCGGAGACGCCGTTTTCGGTGCAGACGCTGGCCGACTTCAATCCGCTCAACCCTTTTACCGATATCAGCGGGCTGTTGAAAAAACAACCCTTCCTGGTGAGGATTGTACTTCGGCATAAGTATAATAAAATCAAAAGGGGGCTGCATAATGCGCAGTCCAGATTTGAAAAGGACCTCGGAGGGCTCGTCTATAAAATGGTGCTTAAATACCTGCCGGAGCTACGAAAGCCGGTATACGTTTCCGATAACAATTATCAGCGCTCGGGGGTTCCCGTTATATTGCAGCCCGACGCAGATTATTACCGGCAGTTCAAGGACGATGGAACGAACGTATTCCTGCACCATATGTTCGCAGCTTATTTCACCCTGTCTCAGAAATATTACGCAGACGAGCAGCAATAGGCGAATTCCGGCCAGGCCCCATTCCGATACCAGGCAGCTTTACCCCTCCTGCAGCGCAAACTCCACGGCTGCAGCCGCGTGAACCTCCATCGTGTCTATAAGTATCGTAGTGCAGTCGGCGGGTTTAACCAGCATCGGGATCTCTGTACAGCCCAGCACAATACCCTGCGCGCCCTGGCCGGTCATTTTACTGATGATCCCCAGCATCCGCGCTTTCGTTTGAGGCAGGAAAATATTCTTGCCGAGTTCCCGGTAGATGGCGTCATGAACAAAGGCCCGATCGGCTTCTTCCGGAATCAGCGTTTCAATTCCCTTCCCGGAGAGTGACGCCTGGTAAAAGCCGTCTTCCATCGTATACCTGGTGCCGAGCAGGGCAACTGACGAAAGGTTCATTTTGTTGATCGCTGCACCCGCAGCATCGGCAATGTGCAGTAGCGGAATCCCGATCTGGGCCTGTACGTCGGCGGCAATTTTGTGCATGGTATTGGCGCCTAACAACAGGCAGTCCGCCCCGGCCTTTTCGAGGTTTCGGGCAATCGCTCCCATGCGGTCGGAAATTCCTTTCCAGTCGCCCTGGAAAGTTAAATCCCTGATCTCATTGAAATCTACCGAGTACAGAAGAATTTTCGCCGAATGGAGATCGCCCAGTCGCGCATTGATCATTTCGTTAAGGAGGCGGTAATATTCCACGGTCGAGACCCAGCTGAGTCCGCCAATGAGGCCGATGGTTTTCATATACGTGTATAGTTTTGAGGGATGCAATTTACGGCGAACCAGGCCACCCAATTATTCTGCACGCAAACAGCGGGGAAAATTTCCCTGCGTGTCATGGGTTCTCCCTTTCTGCAATTTGTTAACTTCGCCGCTCAATACCAGTAACTATGCCCATCGACCTTCGTTCTGACACGGTGACCCGCCCGGGACCTGCTATGCTGGATGCCATGATGCATGCCAGGGTTGGTGACGATGTCTTCGGGGAAGATCCGACCGTTAACCGGCTGGAAGAGGTCGCAGCCCACCTGTTTGGCAGGGAGGCCGCCCTGTATTGTCCTACCGGCACCATGAGCAACCAGATAGCCATTAAATGTCATACCCGTCCGGCAGAGGAAGTTGTTTGCGACAAAAACAGCCATGTTTATTTGTATGAAGGGGGTGGTATCGCATTTAATTCCGGGGCACAGGTAAAGCTAATCGAGGGTGACAGGGGACGGGTCACTGCAGAACAGGTGCAGGCGGAAATCAACCCCGATGATGTACATAAGCCCCGGACCAGCCTGGTCTCCCTTGAAAATACGGTTAACCGGGGTGGAGGAAGCTGTTACCGGGTAGCGGACATCATGACAATAAAAACCGTTTGTTCTAACGAAGGCATCGCACTTCACCTCGACGGAGCCAGGCTGTTCAATGCGATCGTTGCCAACCAGGAAACCCCGGAACAATACGGACAGTTGTTCGACAGCATTTCCATCTGCCTGAACAAAGGCCTAGGTTGCCCGGTCGGCAGCATCCTTATCGGGCACAAAAAATTTATCCACCAGGCGAGGAGATTCAGGAAAATATTTGGCGGCGGCATGCGCCAGGCCGGGTTCATGGCGGCCTCGGGGTTATATGCCCTTCAGCACAATGTAAAACGGCTTGAACTCGATCACATCCACGCCCGCCAGATTGCGCTGGCACTTTCCCGAAAATCATTTACCGGTTATATGTTACCGGTAGATACCAATATTATCATCTTTACTGTGAAGCCACCGTTTACCGCGAAGGAACTGGTGGAACAGTTTGCCGCGTGCGACATCAAATGCATTGCCATTTCTCCTACTCAAATCAGGATGGTCACCCACCTCGATGTTACGGAACAGATGGTGAAGGAGGTGGTACATACCGTTGAACGGATGCAGGATTAGTTCAGCTTAACCCTGCGCAGCTCCAGCAGGTTCAATGCATTCGCCCGGAAATTCTTTACGCGGGGGTTCACCAGCCGGAACACCTCATCGTACCAAAGCGGTACCACCGGCGCATCATCCATCACCAGCTGATCCATTTGCCTGTACAGCTTGTCGCGGGAGGAGTCTGCGGTCTCCAGCAACGCCTGTTCGTACAGCCTGTCGAAGGCCGGGTTATTGTACCGCGTATAGTTCGGCGGCGCCGGATTCTTACTATAAAACACACTGAGATAATTTTCAGCATCCGGGTAATCGGCAATCCAGCTGCCCCTGAAAAATAAGGCCTGTGATTTAGCCGTTTCTTCCAGCAGCAGGCTCTTTTGCAGCACTTCCACCTGCACGCGAATACCGCAGTTCTCCAGCTCTTTGGCAATGAACCCTGCGAAGTCGGCATAAATCGGGATAGTCAGCAGCCGGACGACGGGGAAGCTGTTAAAATCAGTAAACCCTGCGGCTCTTACCAGGGCCCTTGCTTTATCGGGGTTATAGGAATAGCCTTTAACCAGGGTGCTGTCGAAGCAGGGAAACCCCGCGGGGATAAACCCGCTTTCGGCCGGGATGCCAATTGAATTTCTCAGGTAAAGCATCATCTTCCGCTTGTCGAATCCATAGTTAATCGCCTGCCGGATTCGACGATACCGCAACGGCGAATGCTGTAGTATCGGGTTTGCTGAATCCACCAGTATGCCCAGGTATTCGGTGTTGAGGTAGGGGTGTTTGCTGAGTACTATCTTCCCGGCCCATTCTTTTTTCAGCTCCCCTTTTTTTGTGATCACTTCATCTTTGAAGGATGGATCGATATCATTGATAAAGTCTTCCTGCCCCTGCCTGAACAACAGGAATTCAGTGGCGCGACTGTCATAAAAAGAAATTTTGATACCATCGATATAAGGCAGTGCCGTACCACTGCTGTCCTGCTCAAAATAATGGTGGTTCTTCTGCAGCACCAGGGCCTGTCCCTCTTCCCAGGCTACATAGGTAAACGGACCGGTACCGCAGGGATGCCGCCTGAAATCGCGGCCATATCTTTCAACCGCCTCCCGGGGAAGCACCGCGCAGTACTGCATGCTGAGCAAACCCGGTAAGGGTGTAAAGGGACGAAGCAGCGTCAGGCTGAAGGTGGAATCATCGCTGGCCGTGAAACCCTGCTCCGGATCCACCCTGCCATTGAATATCCAGGCCCCGCTGCTCGCGGTTTTCGGATCCATAATACGTCGCAGGCTGTACACCACATCCGGTGCAATCATTCGTCGCCCTTTTCCACCAGGGAATGCGTCGTTGTCATGAAAAAAAACATCGGTCCGCAGATGGAAAGTATAAGTCCTACGGTCCGCGGAAATCTCCCAGCTCCGGGCCAGCGAAGGCACCAGGTGCAGGTTATCATCCGTTTCCACCAGGGTATTGTACAACTGGTGAACGGCCCAGATAATCGACTGGTTTTTGGCATAGGCAGGGTCGAGGGTTGCGATTCCCGTCACTTCGTTATAATGAAATATCTGCTTGCCTGTACCTGCACTTTGCCGACAGGCCGGCACAATCACAACAGTGATGACAAAACACAGCCACAACGACAATTTTTTTAACGACATATTTCAGAAACTACGGCTAAATTTAGCCATCTAAAATTACAATTTCATGAAGGACTGTACCCGTTGTTTCATTTTGCTGCTCAGCTTCCTGTTCGTTTTTTCGGATTCACCCGCCCAGTTGTTGCACAACAACGATACATTCACGCACCAGGATACGTTGCGGGGCAGTCTCAACGCAGAAAGAGACTGGTGGGACGTGATGCATTACCAGATTACGGTCAACCCCGACTTCCCTCACCATACCCTCACCGGAAGTAACAAAATCCGGTTCCGCGTAACCCGGGCCGCAGCCAGTATGCAAATCGATTTGCAGGGGCCGATGCAAATCGATGCCATAACCTGCAACGGCCAGCCGGTACCGTACGGCAGAGAAGGCAATGTATTTCACGTCCGCTTCGGGAAAGCGCTTCCTGTGTCAACTATACAGGAACTTGACATCCACTTTTCGGGTAAGCCAAGGGAAGCCGTAAAGCCGCCCTGGGACGGGGGATGGATCTGGAAAACCGATGCACAGGGCAGCCCGTGGATGAGCGTGGCCTGCCAGGGACTTGGTGCCAGTGTATGGTACCCGTGCAAGGATTACCAGGGAGATGAACCCGACAGCGGCGCCGTACTGGCTATCGTAGCGCCCGATTCCCTGACGGCGGTGGGCAATGGCCGGCTCCGGGATAAACAGCCCAACGGTGATGGTACCAGCACCTGGACCTGGGAGGTACGCAGCCCTATCAACAATTACAACATCGTTCCGTATATCGGAAAATATGTGAACTTCTCCTCCGTTTATGAAGGCGAGAACGGTCCGCTCGACTGCAGCTACTGGGTGCTTGACTACGATCTCGATAAAGCGCGGAAACAGTTCCCGCAGGCCACCTCGATGCTGAAATGTTTTGAATTCTGGTTCGGTCCCTACCCGTTTTATGCGGACAGCTATAAACTCGTGGAGGCGCCTCACCTCGGTATGGAACACCAGAGTGCCGTGGCATACGGCAACCATTTCGGAAATGGTTACCTCGGCCACGATCTGTCCGGCAGCGGGTGGGGCATGAAATGGGATTTTATCATTATCCACGAAAGTGCACACGAGTGGTTTGCGAATAATATCACCAGCAAAGACCTCGCAGATATGTGGATTCATGAAAGCTTTGCCAACTATTCGGAAACGTTGTACACGGACTGCCTGTTCGGCAATGAGGCCGGCGACGATTACGTCATCGGTACCCGGAAAAATATCACCAATGCCACGCCGGTTATCGGTCCCTATGGCGTGAACCGGGAAGGCAGCGGCGATATGTACTACAAGGGAGGTAACATGCTGCACAACATCCGGCATGTGATCAACAATGATTCGGTATTCCGGAAGATCCTGCGCGCACTGAACAAAACCTTTTATCACCAGACGGTTACCACTGCACAGGTGGAATCGTTCATCAGCCGGCAGTCGAAGATCGACTTCTCAAAGCTGTTCGACCAGTATCTGCGGACGGTGAAAGTGCCTGTTCTGGAGTATAAGATTCAGGGAAAACAACTGTCCTTCCGCTGGTCCAACTGTGTGCCGGGATTCAATATGCCGGTGAAGGTGCTGTGCGCAGGTTTGCGCTGGCTCAGGCCGACGGATAAATGGCAGCGAATACAGTTGCCCGGTATTCCGGACAGTCTCACCGCCGACCGGAATTTTTACATCGAAGTCAAAAACGCAGGGGTATGAGGACTACCTCTTGAGTCGCTAGCTGCCTGAAGCCGTGCCCGGCGCAGGACGGCCCCCGCAACGAAAACTGCGGGAATAGTAAGCGTCATTCAAATCGCTGATGGTAACGCCGTAATTGAGTGAGGCGTGAACAAATTTATTATTGCCGAGGTAAACGCCCACGTGAGAAATGCCTTTGCGGGTAGTATGAAAAAATACCAAATCACCTTCTTCCAGTTCATCGCGGCGAACATGCGTGCAGGAACCATACTGGTCTTTAGCGACCCGGGGAATCGGGATGCCGAAAACCGTGCTGAAAAGATTGGCTGAAAAAGCTGAGCAATCAATCCCGCTCTTGCTGTTTCCGCCGAAATGATAGGGTGTGCCATACCAGTCGTCAATAAAGCTAAAGAGTTTCAGGTTGTCCAGCGCTTCCACCGGCACATCCATCAAAATAGCATATTTGAACTGCATGGGTGAATACCGTTCAGGCGCATTGCCGTTTATACTGAACCCACTGCTTCCAGCGGTGTTATGAATGCTGGCCAGCGGCATTTTTTTACCGTTTTTTTCAGGGTAGCTGTTGAGCACCGCAGCGTGGGTGCGGGTTGCGCCATCAGTAGATCCGGTACCCTGTGTCACGGGTTTAAAAGCCCGGCACGACAGGAATAAAAAACTGATTATAAAGATTGTGTTCCAGCGCATTAGCTAAATATTTGTGAACGTATACCGGGAATATACCAGTATTCATACAGATACGCGCGGCTTGTGGAAATATTGTGCCAATTATGCAAAATGATATTAAAAGTTTGTTTGTTAATTGCAGGCTGGTACGCATGCCCAATCATCAGCAAACCCTCAACAGGGATGGATAAGGCTATTTTAAGCAGGACCTGCCGGTAATCAACTTCAGTTAAAATACATCATTTTTTTGAATTATAACAATGGCCACATTTTCTCACTTACATGTGCACACGCAATTTTCGCTGCTCGACGGTGCGGCCTCCATCAGCAGCCTCTACAAGAAAGCTATAGCGGACAAAATGCCGGCCCTGGCTATTACCGATCATGGCAATATGTTCGGGGTTTTCGAATTTGTTAAGGAAGCGTATAACAATAAGGGGCCCGACGGCAAGCCGAAGGTTAAACCCATCGTCGGCTGCGAATTTTATATTACCGAAAACCGCCACCGCAAACAGTTTGCTAAAGACGACCGCGATCCGCGTCACCACCAGGTGCTGCTCGCGAAAAACGAAACCGGGTACCGCAACCTCGTTAAACTCACCTCCCTTGGCTATATCGAAGGGATGTATTCCAAGTACCCGAGGATAGACAAAGAACTGATCCACCGGCATCATGAAGGCCTTATTGCCACCACCTGCTGCCTGGGTGCACTGGTTCCGCAGCTGATCCTGCAAAAAGGGGAGGCGGAAGGGGAGAATGAATTCAAATGGTGGCTCAACATCTTCCAGGAAGATTACTATGTTGAACTGCAGCGGCATGGCATCCCCGACCAGGACAAAGTGAATAAGGTACTGCTGAAGTTTGCCAGGAAATATAATGTGAAAGTTATTGCCTCCAATGATTCACATTACGTGGATCAGAAGGATTTCAATGCCCACGATATCCTGCTTTGTATCAACACCGGCGAAAAGCAGGCCACTCCCGCATTACGTGAATTTACCGATGATGACGTGCTGTCGAAAAACAAACGGTTTGCCTTTCCCAACGACCAGTTCTTCTTTAAGACTACCGAGGAGATGGCCAAGGTTTTCGAAGACCTGCCGGCAGCCATCGACAATACCAATGAGATAGTCGGAAAGATTGACCTGCTCGACCTGAAAAGAGATATCCTGCTGCCGAATTTCGTAGTGCCTCCAAACTTTGCCACCCAGGACGAATACCTCGAACACCTTACCTGGGAAGGAGCGAAGCGCAGGTACACGGAAATGACACCCGAAATCGAAGAGCGCCTAAGGTTCGAATTGTTCACCGTGAAAACCATGGGCTTTGCAGGTTATTTCCTGATCGTCAGCGATTTCATCAGGGCCGGCCGTGATATGGGCGTTTTTATTGGCCCGGGCAGGGGCTCCGCCGCCGGCAGCGTGGTGGCTTTCTGTATTGGCATCACCAACATTGATCCCATCAAATACAACCTCCTTTTTGAGCGGTTCTTAAACCCGGACCGTAAATCTATGCCGGATATCGATACCGACTTTGATGACGAAGGCCGCCAGAAAGTGATCAATTACGTAGTTGAAAAATATGGTAAAAACCAGGTGGCCCAGATCATTACATACGGAACGATGGCTGCCAAAAGCAGCATCGCAGACGTTGCCCGGGTTATGGATCTTCCACTGGCCGAAAGCCGTGCAGTCACCAAACTGGTACCGGAAAAACCCGGCGTGAACCTGAAGCGACTGCTCCATGCCCCGCTGACCACAAAGGAAGCCAGGGGTACTGAAAAATCGCTGGAGGAAAAAGAACAGTTGCAGGGAGACGACTGGGAAAATGTGAGGAAGCTACGCGAAATTTATGCGGGCAATGATATTCTCAGCAGTATTCTGCACGAAGCTGAAACGCTGGAGGGATCGGTGCGCAGCACCGGTATCCATGCAGCCGGGATCATCATCGCGCCAAAAGACCTGACCGACCTGCTGCCCGTGGCTACCTCAAAAGAATCCGAACTCTGGCTCACCCAGATTGAAGGCAGTATCATCGAGGAGGCCGGCGTTATCAAAATGGATTTTCTCGGGCTGAAGACCCTCACCATTCTCAAGAATGCGCTGCAGCTTATAAAACTCAACCACGGTATCGACATCGACATCGATGCCATCCCGCTGAATGATGCACGGACGTTTGAACTCTACCAGCGCGGGGAAACCAATGCCACCTTCCAATTTGAAAGTGCAGGCATGCAAAAATACCTCCGCGATCTGAAACCCGACAAGTTCAATGACCTCATTGCCATGAACGCCCTGTACCGTCCGGGGCCAATGGCCTATATTCCGAATTTCATCGATCGCAAACACGGCCGTGAACCAATCGCCTACGACCTGGAAGTGATGGAGGAAGATTTGAAAGATACCTACGGCATCACCGTCTACCAGGAACAGGTGATGTTGCTTTCGCAGAAAATTGCCGGTTTCAGCAAAGGGGAGGCCGATATCCTGCGCAAGGCAATGGGGAAGAAACAGAAGGCGGTGCTGGATAAAATGAAAGAGACATTTATTGACGGCGCCACATCCAAAGGGCACCCTGCTGATAAACTCGAAAAAATATGGGCCGACTGGGAGGCATTTGCGCAGTACGCGTTCAATAAATCACATTCCACCTGTTATGCCTATGTCGCCTACCAGACAGCATATCTGAAAGCGCATTACCCGTCTGAATATATGGCGGCTGTGCTCAACAATGCCGGCAGCATTGAAAAGACCACCTTCTTCATGGAAGAGTGTAAAAGAATGGGGCTGAAAGTGCTCGGGCCTGATATCAATGAATCGCTTAAAGGCTTTGCCGTTAACAGTAAAGGAGAAATCAGGTTCGGCCTGGGGGGCCTCAAAGGCGTGGGAGAAGCAGCCGTGGAGAGTATCGTCGAGGACAGGACCAAGAAAGGTCCGGTAAAAAATATTTTCGAGTTCATCAAACGGGCCAACCAGCGGACGGTCAATAAAAAAACACTCGAAAGCCTTGCCTATGCCGGCAGCTTCGACTGCTTTTCTGATCTGCACCGGGCCCAGTATTTCTTTATCCCGCAGGGCGATATGTCTACCGGTCTAGAGAAAATCATGCGTTATGGGAACCTGTGCCAGGCCCAGCTGCAAGGCAATGCAAACACACTTTTTGGGGCACTGCCGTCGGTAATGGACGTTCCCATCCCGAAGATCCCGGTTTGTCCTCCCTGGTCATTGACTGAATTGCTGGATCATGAAAAAGAAGTGACAGGCATGTTCATGAGCGGCCACCCGCTCGACAATTTTAAATTCGAGATAACGCATTATGGCATTACAGGACTGCAGGAGTTTAATGACATCAAACAGGCAGTCAGCCCGCAGACCGCTTCCCGCCAGGTACGGCTTGCCGGGCTGGTGGTCGACGCCCAGCACCGGGTCAGCCGCCAGGGCAAAAATTTCGGGTCGATCACCATCGAGGACTACAGTGGCAAATCTGAATTTATGCTCTGGAGCGAAGACTATAACCGTTTCCGGAATTACATGGAAAAAGGGACCAACCTTTTCCTCACCGGAACGTTCAAACAACGCTACAATAAAGCCGAATTTGAGTTCAAAATTGAGAAGATTTTGCTGCTGGAAAGCATCAAACAACAACTGACCAGGCAGGTCGTGGTAGATATGGAAGCCAGGCACCTGAACCGGGAAATGCTTCTTTTTTTTGAGGACAACGTGCGCCGCCACCCCGGACGAACGGCATTGAAATTTTCTATGAAGGAAAACAGTTCCCGGCTGAAAGTTGGAATGCTGACCGTGGATGGTTTTGAAATGAACGATGATATGGCGGGATTCCTGGCCGAAAACCCTGAATTTGAAGTACATGTGGTTTCTCAATAGGCGGTCGGCTATAAAACAGGCAGGGTTTATGATACTTTTGGCACAAATGCCCTGGACGAACGGTCCAGGTTGATTTCAGCCGTTTTGCCAGCACAGGATCGCCTTAAATGACAACATTGTACCGGTTTATGCCAGCAATGCAGGTTATCAAAACTGGATAATATTTTGCATCTTGCACGCTGATTGTTGAAACATTAATAATTCTAAAATAAATACCATGGCAGCAGAATTCACCGATTCAAATTTTAAGACAGAAGTACTGGATTCCAACAAATTGACCGTTATAGATTTCTGGGCAGAATGGTGTGGTCCCTGCCGTGCTATCGGACCGGTTATTGAAGAACTCAGCAAAGAATATTCCGGTAAAGTGAATGTGGGCAAAGTAAATGTGGATCACAACCCGCAGCTCAGCACCAATTACGGCATCACCTCTATACCCGCCATCCTGTTTGTAAAAAATGGCAATGTGGTAGACAAGCTCGTGGGCGCGCAGCCGAAGTCGAACTTCGTCAAGAAGATTGAACAGCACATCTAAACCATCCAGTAAAGCATAAGCCCCGGAATTTTCCGGGGTTTTTTGTGGCCACCCCGGGGTACTTATTTTTTCGGGGCTGCAGGTTGACTTACCTTCAGCGTTACCAAACAAACTGCTGCAATGAACAGTTATTTACTGCTGGTCATCCTGATGGTACTTTCCGCAGGATTTGCGTACATCAATTACCGGTTTATCAAAATGCCGTTTGTCATCGGGCTGTTTTTTTTATCCACCGTGCTTTCGCTGGCGGTAATCAGCAGCAAATACTGGGATGTACAGCATTACGGGGAAATAAGACAGGTAATCGAACATACTGACCTCAGTCGTATCATCCTCGAGATCATGCTCGGGTTCCTGCTCTTTGCCGGCTCGCTGCATACCCGCTGGTCATCCATCCGGGAACAGATCAGGCCGGTTACTCTCTTTGCTATCCTGGGCGTCATGTTATCCACAGTCATCATCGCCGCGCTACTTTATTATATTTCCGGTCTTTTCCAGATCCGCATCAACTTTTTGCATTGCCTGATTTTCGGGGCGCTGATCTCCCCCACGGATCCAATTGCCGTGCTCGGTATCCTCACCAAAGCGAAAGTGGCTAAAAAGATAGAATCGGTGATTGTCGGCGAATCCCTGTTCAATGACGGTATCGGCGTGGTGGTATTTATTACCCTGCTGGATACCCTGAAGAGCGGGAAGGACAACATCGACTTCGCGCATTTCGGCGGGTTGTTTCTGCAGGAAGCTGTCGGTGGGCTGCTTTTTGGCCTCCTGCTGGGGTATATCCTGCATAAACTGATGCGTACGATCGACAACTATGAAACAGAAGTGTTGCTCACCATCGCATTTGTAATGGGCGGCTATGCCACCTGTTCGCATTTCCATTTGTCCGGCGCCCTGGCCATGGTGATTATGGGCCTGTTTGTCGGCAATTATAAAATGGAAGCAGCGATGAGTGATCACACCCGCTCATACGTTCATAAATTCTGGCAGCTTGTGGACGTTATATTGAATGCCATCCTGTTTATCAGCATCGCCTTTGTACTCGTGGTAATAGAATTTAAAAAGGCTTATTTCTTCATCGGGCTGATCATGATTCCGATGGTGATGATGGCCCGGGTGATCGTGGTGTATTTGCCCAGTTTTATGTTTCGGAAATTCACCAATCTCCGGCTGAATGAAGCCCGGCTGATCGTATGGGGCGGCCTGCGGGGCGGCCTTTCACTCGCGCTCGTGCTGTCGCTGCCACCCAGTGGCCCAAGGGAGCTGCTGTTGATTATTACCTATATGGTAGTGGTGTTCAGCATACTGGTGCAGGGGCTCACCATTGAAAGAGCTGCCCGATGGCTCAGTCCGCAAGAGCCGGAAACAGCCCCGGATTCCGGCGAGAATGCTACGCCCGGTGAATCCTGACCATGTGTCAATGTGCCGGTACTGCGGGTAAGGACTTGTCGTGCCGGTAACGGAAAACAAACGGGAACGTGATACCTAACAGTAACGCATAAGCCGCGAATGTAAACCAGATCATTTGCCAGTCCCGTACATTTACGCCGTTCACCACCGAGGTAAAATGGTCTACCACCCACCCACTCAGTAACCCGCCGAAGAAGGCACCCAGCCCATTGGTCATCAGCATAAAAAGTCCCTGGGCACTTGCCCTGATTTTTAGATCCGCTTCCCGTTCTACGAAAAGCGACCCGGAAATATTGAAAAAATCAAACGCCATCCCGTAAACGATCATCGACAGGATAAGGAGGCCCAGGCCGCTGCCCGGGTTGCCGAGGCCGAATAGCGCGAAGCGGAACACCCAGGCAAATATGCTCATCAGCATAACTTTTTTGATGCCGAAGCGATGCAGAAAAAATGGAATGGTGAGGATAAAAAGGGTTTCAGAAATCTGCGCCACCGACGAAAGCAGGTTAGGATGTTTTACGGCGAATGAATCCGGGTAAATGCTGGTAAAGTCATTCAGGAAAGGCACCCCGAACGTATTGGTGATTTGCAGGGCCGCCCCCAGTAACATGGCAAAAATAAAGAAGATGACCATTTTCCGCTGCCGGAACAGGATGAATGCGTCCAGCCCAAGCGAGGAGACCAGGCTTTTTTTAACATCGCTTTTCACCGGCGGACACTTCGTTATCGTAAACGAGTAAATGCCCATGACCAACGCCGCAGCGGAACTGACATAGAATTGCATCGGGCTTTTGGTCCAGCCAAAAAGGTCAACTACCCACATCGCGCAGATGAACCCCACCGTGCCCCAAACGCGGATAGGCGGAAAAATGGTGACGATGTCGTAGCCTTTTTTCTCCAGGGCGATATAGGATACCGTATTGTTCAGGGCAATCGTGGGCATGTACACCACGGAGTTGAGCAGCATGATCAGGTACAGCGTCTTATAGTCGGTAACGGTAGAGGCCCAGAGCAGCAGGAAAGCGCCTGCAATATGACAGAGACCCAGCACCCGCTCCGCGTTGATCCAGCGGTCGGCCACTATACCCAGCAATGCGGGGGCAAACAACGAGGCGACGCCCATCGTACCATAAATACTGCCGATCTGTACCCCCGTAAAATTCAGGAAGAAGAGATAACCGCCGAGTGATATCAGCCAGGCGCCCCACACGAAAAATTCAAGAAAATTCAGGACGATGAGGCGAAATCTGATATGCACGGCAGCTGGATTGATTAGGATCGGAAGATAAAGTTTTAGCAGGATTGTACCAATTACCCGGTATAGCCACGGATGCGGCAATGTAGCAGGGACCAATGTACACCGTCGCGCGAACGATGAGGCATCGGTGTTGCTCCATATTTCTCTTTGTTACCCGGTGATGTTCAGGCGGATGTTTTCCTGCCGTGTATCATGCGCGAAACAATGCCCGGGTACAGCGTAAGGTCGGCTCTCAGTACGCCAGCAATATGAAAAACAGCATAGGTATAGAGCGCCCATTGTAATACGCTGTGAAT
>JBBROE010000091.1:0-18509 GCA_038229695.1 Chitinophagales bacterium
AGAAGAGGCTGTGCCTGGGATCGTACATATGGGTCGGCTCCGAACCTGCGCCGTTGAGTTCGATGATCGAAAAGTGTTTGCCGGCACTCAGTTCGGCCCAGCTCCTGTAACGGACGTCGAGCCGTCCGAAATAAAAACCGGGCACCTGCCGGCAGATGATATCGATCGATCGTACAAATTCCGCATCGGCGAGATGGGAGTAATCTAGAAATTTTGCGCCACGCGCATGGTTGCCGTACGGCACCAATTCCCGCCGCTCACCTGCTGCCGGAACATCGTAAAGGCCTTCCCCCAGGTCGCCCTTCAATGCTTCCACCTGTAAAATATGACGGGGATCGGCTTGCAGCAGGGTCAGCAGGTCCGACTTACCGTCACCAGTAACCGCTAATAATTCCTTGCCCACGATGCCGGATACCCGGCCCCGATCTTCACCCGGCAGGCGGTAATAAAACACGCCTATTTCCAGGGGGTAGTCCACGTACACCTGCAGGAGCCAGTTGAACCTCGACCGTTTTGCATAAAGTACCAGGTCTGCTTCATGATTGATTTTCTTTACCCCCCTTCCCTGCCCGCCCACATCAGGTTTGGCCATGAGCGGGTAAGCAAACTGTTGTTGTGCCATCTGGGAAAGGATGGCCGGCATCGGCGTTCCGGCCGGAAAGAAAAGGGTGGCCGGGTAAAAGGAAGGCGGCATTAAATCGTAAATCTTTTTCTTGGATTCCATCAGGAAGCCACCGTTCTCGATGGTGGGGTTGGCGGCGGCAAAGAAAAAAAAGGAACGCGCGCGCAAAGCGAGTAGTGCCCATACCGGCAATACCCAACCGTAGACCTGGTTGAACGACCAGTATTCCCAGTGTAGAAGCCGGATGAAAAAAGGCCGGCGGCCAAGGCGTTGCAGCAACGTCATGGTACCAGTACGGCCGGTTGGGAAATCGGGAGCTCCAGCAGGCTGCGGTGGTCGTCCCGCGTGTCCAGGTATTCCATGGCTCCCTTGCCGGATCCCAGCTGCATAACGGTGATGCTCACGGTAAATAATTCATCGTCGAGGTTCATCTTCAAATCAGTTTCGGGATCGCCTTCTCCTGCGTTGAGGTGGAAATTCAGCAGGGTATCGGGTGCCAGCGCCGGTTGTTGCTGTAGCCATTGGTTGAACCAGCGTTCCCGTTTGGCATAGATGGTTTTATTGTACAGGGTAACTGACGCCCAGATATGCGGCTTTGCAGGGTCGGGGCGGTTGAGGTGTTTTTCGGTACCATCCCAGCGGCAATCGTACAGCGTTTCGCGGCTCCAGATCACCAGGGTGAACGGTTCAATGCCTGCGAGATCCAGCTGCTGGAAATGCTGCACGGGGTCAGGCGCCGAAAAAATATCGAGAAAAACGATCCCGCGGCTCTTGCGGTAGGGCGGCGCTGGGATATGGTTGTGGTAGGCACCGTTCAGCAGGGCTGCCGCGTCGCCACGGTCGTTGAGGGCCACCCAGGTGCCCCCGGCTGTCGTATCGCGCGGGAACAACAAACGGGTTCCGTTTAATTCATACAGCCGCGGGGGAAAAGCGCGACCCCGCGTGGATTTCTCATCCCGGCTATGCGCGATCAGCACCGACTGGCTACCCGGTATAAAGCTTACTGTGCACATGATTCCTGGTACTTGAGGGTGGAGGGGGCTACGCCAAAAGAGTCGGGCAGTGATAACTTCATTATTTCGCGGATGCCGATCTTGATCAGTGCCATATGATGAATGGCATGTTCGAGGTTGTATAGTAATTCCCGGTAATAGTTGGTGGGGATGGTGGCCTGGCCGGGCAGGTCGAAACCGGCTTCCAGCGCCAGTTCCTTATCGGGCCGCTGCAGCCGGCTGATGATACCCCGGACCCTTGTAATGGCATAAGCGGGGTCATTTTCCGTCATCGCGTCGCGCTCCCGGTGCTCATAGTTGATCCGGCCGCTTTCATAGCCGGTTTCCAGGCAATGGAACATGTCAATCACATGCCGTACATGCTGGCCAATGCCTGCGCCGGACAACGCATTTACTGCTGCCCCGTATTCGGCTGCCGGCAACTGGCCGATAGCATCCACTAACTGGCTGAGTTCTTTCCTGGTAACTTCCTGTAATAGCATGAGGTTCTTTTATAGCTGCTTAGGATGACGGCCATTTTTCAAATGATCGGTAGATAAGGCCGACTGGTCACTTTTTTTTGCCGAAGATACTGAGGTCGATAATTACTTTATCGGCCAGTACCATGCTGTTACCACCGACATGAAAATCGCGGCGGTTGATGGTAAAGCTGCCTTTGAGCAGCAAGCCGTCTGCCTCCTGCTCCGCCGTAAAGGGGAAGGATATATCCTGCGTTACATCTTTGATGGTAAGTTTGCCGGTTACTGTAAAGTGGCTGCCTTTTTTCGCTATCTGTTCGGAGACAAAGGTCATCCTGGGATATTTTTCCACGTCCAGGTAATCGTCTTTTTTCAGGTGGCTGTCGCGGAGGTCGTTGTCGGTATTCACCGTGGCGGTTTCCAGGCTGATCTCGAACCGGCCTGCGGCGGGATTGGCTGCTGAAAATGCGATTGACCCCCTGAGCCCTTTGAACGACCCACCGGTGTTGATACCAAAATTCTTGACGGTAAATTTAATGGCAGATTTATCATCAGCGGGCTCGAAGTTCTGTGCCAGCGAAACTAGTGTGCACAGCACCAGGCTGGCGATACATGTAATTTTTTTCATATAGTACTCTAACCGGGCTGCAATGAGATTGTTCCCGGGATTGCAAAAATATCAAATTCTTTCAGGAATACACCGGGTGGTTACCCGGCAGTAGGCGAAGCACCTGCACCCGGTAAATGACCAGCAGCAGGAGGCAGGATACGAACGCCACAACCGCTTCGGTAAACAACACATAATCGCCTTCAAATTTTATCCCGAGTTTGGTGAGGTGGAAGAAGATGGCGCCTGCCATCAGCCCGCAGCCCAGGATAGCCCCCCAGCCCGTGGTTTTAGGGTTCAGGAGCAGGATACAGGCAATGACTTCAAAAATACCGGTGCCGATCCTTCCCCAAGGCTCCATGCCCAGTGCGGTAAAGAGGCGGACGGACTGCGGATGGCCGGAAAATTTGAAATAAAGCGTCATCCCGATAATAATTACCGCGGTGAGGCGGAGGAGCCAGGTGATGATTAGTTTGGCAGTCATATTACAGGTTTACAGTTAATGAATGGTTTTGGCCCAGTTGCTGTCAGCCTTTTTTTTCAGGTTGGATTCGTCCTTGTTCCAGCTCGTCAGCGTGTTGGTGAAAAATTTGTTGTAGAAGAGGTTCAGCTTACCATCTACAAGCTTAAAAGTTTTGGGATCCACGCTCACTTTCTCCCCGCTGTTACCCATGGCATAGGCACACCAGCCACCATAGGCCGGTTCATATTTAGCGGGGTCTTTTTTAAATTCAGCAGCAGCGGTGGGGCTTGCAAAATAATAGGTGACACCCTGGTCAACGACCGCATTGTATTTTGAACCTTTGACGGCTTTGTGTGCTGTGAAATAGGCTACCGGGTCATATCCACTGATGGCCACCCCATCTTCGAGATTGTATTCTTTTTTACGGAGCGGAGCGTCCTGAGCGAAGGTGGCTGACAGGCAACTGCCGAATAACAACGAGAACAATATTTTTTTCATGAATTGTTTTGTTGATCAAAAATAGATCGCCGGCAGGGGGCTGGCTGTCACCTAACCGACATTTACCCAATCTGTACCAATTTTTGTAATTTCTTAACATCCCTGAAATTGATCTGCTGGCGGTTGAAGGAAAGCAATTGTTCTTCGTCCAGTTCATTGATTAGGGTGGTGACGGTTTGCCGGCTGGAGCCGATGAGCTGCGCAATGTCTTCGTGGGTGAGGTAATTGGGAATGGTGAGCACCGCAACGTCTCCGCCGGGTTCGTGGAGTTGCAGCAGCTGCCATAAGAAATCCAGCAGCCTTGTCTTCACATCTTTATGCAGCAGGTTAATCAGCCGGTTCTGTATCTGGCGGAGTTTATTACCGACCTGACGGGTATACCTAAGCGCAATTTCGGGTTTTCGCCGGAGCAGTTTTTCAAAATCATCAATGTTGAAAGCACACAGGCTCACATCGGCCTTGTATGCCTGGGCGAACTCCCCGTTGAGGTTATTTTTTTCGAGCGTAAACTGGCCGAAGAGTTCTCCCCTGCTGATAATTTCCTTGACCACTTCCTTCCCGCTTTCGTCTATGCAGCCGATACGGATATAACCCTCCTTGATAAAATAAAGTTTATTGTGGTGAAAGGCTTCGAAGTAGATATAGTCACCCCGGCGGGCCTCCACAAAATTATGTACGATATCCAGTTCCTGGTACTCCGCTTCGGAAAGGTGGCACCAGAGATCGTAATTGCGTATCAGCAGCATTTGTTTATCGACAGTCATATCGGCAGTTCTGGCAGTAAGGTACAAATTATGCCCTGAATGGAAATCCGGTCTGGGGCTTTTGGAGTAGTTTTACCAAAACAACCTGTATGACGATACCCGTTGCCGCCAACCTGCTGGCCAATGGAAACTCTTTTGACATTCTATTCTGGGTGGGCTGCGCGGGGAGCTTTGACCAGCGTGCGCAGAAGATCACCAAAGCCTTTGCCCTGATCCTGGAAAAAACCAGGACGAAATATGCTATCCTCGGCCGGGAGGAAATGTGTACCGGTGACCCCGTACGCCGCGCCGGCAATGAGTTTCTTTTCCAGATGATGGCGCACCAGAATATCCAGACGCTCGGCACCTACGGCGTTAAAAAAATTGTCACCGCCTGCCCACACTGCTTTAATACATTGAAGAATGAGTATCCCGAACTCGGTGGTCATTACGAAGTGATCCACCACAGCGTATTCCTGCAGCAGCTGCTCGATGAAGGAAGAATAGTGCTGAAAGAAGGCGGGGTCTACAAGGGAAAAAAGATCACGTACCACGACAGCTGTTACCTCGGCCGAGCAAACCATATTTACGAAGCCCCGCGGCAGGTGCTGGAGCGGCTGGATGCCGAACTGGTGGAAATGAAACGCTGTAAAACAAATGGCTTTTGCTGCGGTGCCGGCGGCGCGCAGATGTTCAAGGAAGAAGAGAAAGGCCGCACCCGCGTCAATTTCGAACGCGCGGCTGAAGCCGTCGGCACAGGGGCAACCGTTGTGGCAGCGGCCTGCCCGTTTTGCAATACCATGCTTACCGACGGAATCAAAAACGAAGAGAAAGAAGACAGCATCGCCGTGCTTGACATCGCCGAAATTGTAGCCGCGAGCATGGCCTGATGACGACATTACGGGGCAGCAATCAAAAATTTAACCTGTAATTTTACCACATGAACAATATCGCGTACCAGGATTTACTGCCGGCTGCTTTTGCGCCGGATTCCCGTGTGTGGATGTACCAGAGTAACCGCCGTTTTTCCATCGGCGAGGCGCTGCAGCTGGAAGATCTGCTGGCAACGTTTACCAAAGACTGGAAATCGCATGGCACCCCGGTAGAAGGGTATGCCAACTTGTTTTTCGGGCAATTCCTCGTGCTGATGGCGGATGAGTCGGCTACCGGCGTAAGCGGCTGCAGTACCGACAGCTCGGTGCGACTGGTCAAAGAAATTGAATCGATATTTAACGTAAGCCTGTTCGACCGGCAACTGCTGGCTTTCCGGGTAAAAGATAAGATCCAGCTGCTGCCGCTGTCGCAGTTGCAGTATGCGGCTGACAATGGATTCATTGACCCCGATACCATCTATTACAATAACCTGGTGCAGACCAAAGCTGAGCTGGAAACCCGCTGGATGATCCCGGTGAAGGACAGCTGGCTGGCTAAAAGAATTTCATTCAACACCGCGGGCAGGTAAAGGCTGGCCATAGTTTCCCGCCGGCAGCAGATCCGTTTCCATGTCCGTAAATGTAGGAGAACCAGGAAAAAAATATTTCCCAATTACGAAAATGATCGTATTTTGCGTCAAAGCAATACTATGGCTTCTCCCAAATACATCAAACCCACCGAGGGTGAACTGGAAATACTGCGGGTAATATGGTCCAAGGGGCTGGCCAGTGTAAGAGAAGTCCACGAAGAGTTATCCAAAACAAAAGATGTAGGCTATACCACCACCCTCAAGCTGATGCAGATCATGAACGAGAAGGGACTGGTAAAGCGAGATAAATCCAGCCGTGCCCATTTTTATACGGCTGCGGTGAGCCAGGAAAAAACCCAGAAACATTTACTGGGTAAACTGATCGACGGACTCTTCGGGGGGTCTTCTGCAAAACTGGTCATCCAGGCACTGGGTAGCTATAAAGCCAGTGACGCAGAAATCGAAGAGATCCAGCAACTGCTGAATAACCTGAAAAAATAACCACCATGCCGGCGACGCTCCTGTTGGCCATGCTGCACATCCTGGGCCTGTCGCTGCTCCACAGCTGCTGGCAGCTTGGCGCGGCCTTGCTGTTGTACCAGGCACTGCTGAAAACCGGCAGCCCGCTGGGTGCTGCCGGCCGGCACTTACTGGCCCTGCTGAGCCTCGGTACGGGCCTGCTGCTAGTCGCCGCCGATTTCATCCCTGGTACACCCTGGTACCTGCTGAACCCTGGTCAGCAGCCCCTGCCCGCTCTCTTCCATTCGCCACTGTCCATGGCCGGTATAACGGCTGACCGGTTGCGTGACTTGCTTACGGCGGGTGCCCTGATTTACCTCCTTATTGTTTCCGTGCGCGGGATTAGACTGTGGTTGTTTTCAGGCCAGGTGCTATGGCTAACCCGAAGCGCACAGCCGGAAATCGGCCGGCAGTGGATCGACTTCACCCAAGCAATGGCAGCGCGGCTGGGTATCCGCTACACTACCAGGGTGTTGTTGTCGGTGCACGTAGACACACCACAGGTCATCGGAATTTTCAAGCCTGTCATCTTAATTCCCGTCGCCTGCCTGGCAGGCCTCACCACCTGCCAGCTGGAAGCCATCCTGATCCACGAGCTCGCCCATATCCGCCGCCAGGATTACGCCCTGGAGCTGTTGCTGGCCAACCTGGATGTCATTTTCTTTTTCAATCCGTTTGCCCGGAAACTCATCGCATCCATCCGTACGGAACGCGAATATTGCTGCGATGATACCGTGCTCCGGCACACCGCGGAACCTCACAGTTATGCGCATGCGCTTTTCGCACTCGAAAAAAACCGCCGGCAGGCTTTCACACCGGGCATCGCAGCCGCAGGTAACCATCCCAGGCAACTGCTCGCGCGAATTGCCCGCATCACCAACACCAGGTACCGTGCCGCAGCCCGCTGGCAGCAGTTTGTACCTTCCCTGTTGCTGCTTGGTTTTACGCTCCTGTTACTGGCTCCCGCTGCCCCACCCGCTGCCATTCGAAGGCCGTTTCGGATTCCTCATGATGGGGCAACTGCTGAAAAGCCCGGCAACGGCCTGATCGGGACTTACCGCGTTCCCGCAGGTCGCGCTCCCCGGCAGCATACTTTGCTGCCGGCCGGTGATATCATGACCTCCCGTCCTGCACTGGCCGGGCGCCAACCAGAACCGGGGGCTGATCTCATCAATGCCCTCACTACCACGAATGAAACGCCGGTATATGCCGGTGTCCTCTTGCAAAATAGACAGTTTTCCCTGCCGTTGCCGGGCTTCCTGGATGACCAGCCGGCGCCGCTCACCGGCTACGATGCATCCGAACCCTATGTACCGGCTACCGTGCTGGACTACCACCTCATCCCGGATACCACCATACCGCTTTCCCGGGGCAGCACCCTCGCCGAAAACCAGGCCCGTGAAGCCCTGCTGAAAACCAAAAAAGCATTGGATGAACTGGACTGGAAGGCGATTGAAAAGGCGCTGCACAATAAATCGACCGACCTCACCCGGCTGAAAAATGAAATCCTACGGCAGGTGGAGGGGGTTGACTGGCAGCGCGTCAACCGCGAAGCGCTGCTGGACAAGCAGGCGATGATGACCGACCAGCTGAAGCAGGTCCTGCAGCGGGCACAGGAGATCAAAAAGTACGAGCTGAACGAAGCCTGGTTTGAATCACTGCAGAAACAACTCGCAGAACAGGAGGTGTTGCTGAAGAACCAGGAAATCCACCGCGAAAACATGCAGCGACAAAATAGCGAACAGCAGCAGCTAAAACAGGCCCTCAAAAAGAAACGTATTATCTATATCTAGTCTGCGTCAATTCCCCCCCGTGTTCCTACCTTCGCTGCCCTGGCAGCAACTATCCGTCACCGGTAAGGGGCTGTCAATGATAATATTTGTTTTTGCATTTTTCTGCTACATTCGTGCTAATTACAGCCACTTTATGAAATTAGATTTGCTTGACTTTATTGAGCTGGAAAATTGTACTTCCGGTTCAGGTATTGAATTGTACAACGACAAGCTGTATATCGTTGGTGAAAAATTCAGCGATCTCCTGGTGATGCGCAAAAAATGGAGTAAACCCGCATTTGTTTCTCTTCCCCTCGCAGACGCACCGGCAGACCTCGACCCTACCGCCAATATGGCTTCCATGACGGTATTACAGAACGATAAGAAGTCACAATTGCTCATCATAGGCTCGGGCGGTACGGCGGAGAAATCTGCCGCCATATTTGTAAACCTCAAAAATGATACGGGCCGCCGGCTCGACCTCCACGTATTTTATGACAGGATACGCAGCACCAATGCGGGTGCACTGAATATTGAAGGTATCGCTGAAGTATACGATTACGTGGTGCTGGTCAACCGCAGCAGCGCTGACCGCCCGCTGAACCAACTGCTCATCACCAAACCCGACTTTTGGAAAAACCAGGAAAAAACGCCGCTGCAAATGGTGACACTCGATTTTGAGAGCGTTGGCCTCAACAACAACCCCGCCGTTTCCGGTATTACGTATTCCGACAAACACGAGGATTTGTTCCTGACGATCAATACACCGGCCTGGCAGGATGACAAAGGCGAAATGCATACACCGGGCACCTATCTTGCGGTTGTGGAAAATCTCTACCGGAAAATCGGCCGGGAAAAAGGAAAGATGAAAATCAACCACCTGGTCGATTTGCAGGCTGCCGACAAAAACTTTGTCGGGTACACCCTCGAAGCAGTTTGCATCCAGTCGGAAAAGGATCACAGCGTGAAACTGCAGCTGCTGACCGATGATGAGAACGGCATCAACAATATATTTAAAGTGAACCTCGACTGGGAAAGCTGAGAAAGTTGACAGAACCGTTTTTTGCCGGCCGCGCTCACTGCTCCTCCAGCAATACAAAGGCGCCGGGAATAGCCGGTGAATTTTCATAAAGCAGGTCGATAAATGCGGATCCCCACATCGCGTAGTAGGGCATGAAATTATCTCTTCTCTCCTGCAGGCTGTTTCCCGGGAATAAGGCTGCCTTTACGGCCTGTATCTGGCGAAGCTGGTCTTTATATTTCCTTTTCTCCGCGCGCAGCATCTTCTTTTCCAGCTCGTACAACGGGCGCGTAGCTTTCGCGCGAAGCGCTTCAATATGTTTCTCCAGCGTGTGGTCAATAGCCCCCGCTTTTGTTTTCAGCTGCTGGTAAAAACCTTTCACCGCATCCAGTTCTGCTTCCAGTTGCAGCACATTTCCCGTATGATCTTTTACCAGGCCGGTCAGCAACTCCTGCTCCGGCTTGAAAAATGTACCCACAGCAAACCCCAGCCGATGGATTTTATCCGCCCATTTCTCCGGCACTACCAGGAAAGAATTGCGCAGCAGCAGCACGGGATAAGGCACCTGGTAATGCGTAAATATCGCTTTCAGTTCCATCCAGTAGGCCAGCTCTCCGCCGCCGCCCACAAAGACGAGATTCGGTAATATCGTTTCCTGGAAAAGTCCGCGAAGGATCACATTCGGACTGAATCGTTCCGGGTGCATTTGCAGTTCCACCCTCAGCGCCTCTTCGGTGAACCGGGTAGTCGTACCATCCACCAACCATTCAGTTCCCTCCTGTACGATGCGATTCCGAATGCCTTCCGTTAAGTAAAACAGGTTGATTGCGCGGGGATTCGCCTGCACTTTATAATGCGCCCCGAGTTGGTCTATCGTTTGTTCTGCAAGCCGGGAAGCCGTCTGCCGGAATAAATCGTCTTCGAATACCGGCTGCATCAGGGCCTTGAGATCAGCCGCATCAGGGATAAGCACCACCAGCCCGTAGCGGGCAAACAACGCATCCACCAGCGCGAACGTGGCCGTCTGGATATCGGGATAATTACCATAACAGTCGCGCAGCAGCCGGAGTAGTTCCGGTCCGTGCGGCTGCACCGCCAGTTCACCCTCGATCCGGCTCATGATCGGTTCCAGTCCGTCGGTATGCATACGTCCCACCGCCCCTGTCTGCGTAGTGCTCCAGCTGATCTTTTCATTATTCATCCAGATGGTACCCAGCTCGTCGAGGTCGGCATCCTCGCTGCCCATGTAAAAGACGGGCACAAAGTCATATTGCGGAAACTGTTCTTTGCAATACCGGCTCAGCCGAATCACATGCAGAATTTTATAAATAAAATACAGCGTGCCGGTAAAAATGACCGGCTGGTGAGCGGTGGTGATGCTGAAGCAATCATCGCTTCCCAGCAGCCGGATATTAGCCTCCACCGCGGCACTGGTGGCGGGCAGCAACCGGTATTGTTTTTCCAGCGCGGTAACCAGCGCCGCACGGTGCCCGGTGAATTTTTTCCGGGCTTCTATGGCGGCAGCGATCCCGGCGTGGTCGGGGCTATGTTGATAAAAAGGTCGCAGGTCCGGCTCCTGGGCAAGGTAGGCTGTAATAATGCCCGAGAAATACCCGGTGCCGGAAAAAGGAACCTGTTCAGCCTTAAACTTCATGATGGGTTTTTTCCTGTTGTCATTTATCCGTCCTGTTGTTATTGCAGCGGTCAGGCTAGTTTGTTATCTGTCCATCACGGAATGGACCTGGGCGATTTATCCAAAGCGTTCCACCATGAATGGCCGCATATCCATGCTGGCGGGCGCTTCGTTGACGATTTCGTTGACCAGTTTGCCCGTGCCCGCACCGAGGCTCAGCCCAAGCATCGAGTGACCGGTAGCCACTACAACGTTGCTCCACTTTTTTACCCGGCCAATATAGGGTAATCCGTCAGCCGAACAGGGCCTGTAGCCGTACCATACTTTATCTGGCCTGGGCATCGGGATATCAAATTCGGGGAAGAAGCGCTTTACCGCATCAAGGATACCCTGTACACGCCTCATACGCGGCGGGGTATTGGTTGCCGTTATCTCCATCGTGCCGCCGAAACGAATTTTATTGCCATCCATTGGCGTTATGGCGGTCCGTCCCTCCACCAGTATCGCCGGGTGGTTCACCCGGTAAGGTGAGTCTTCCAGCGTCACGGAATAACCGCGGCCGGGGACCAGCGGAATTTTTGTCTGCAGCATCGCTGCCACTTCCCTGCTCCAGGAACCGGTGGCCACCACCACCACATCCGCTGAAAAGGATCGTTCGCCGCAGAGCACCTCTGTAATCCGGCCTGGTTGTTTGCCAAAGCCGGTAACCAGCGCACGCGGAACCAGTTCCACGCCGCTTTCACGCAGGCGGTTCATCAGGTTGTGCATCAGCTTACCGGGATAGAGGTGCGCATCGCATTTAAAATAAATCGCCCCAAGCGCATTTATTTTAGTACCGGGTTCTTTCACGGCCAGTTCAGCATAATCAAGCAGGGCAACATCGAGGCCCAGTTCCCTTCCCTTGTCAACCGTATGGGCTGCGTGGGCAGCGGCTTCAGGTGTCTGGAAAATTTCCAGCAACCCTTTGTGCTCATAAGAAAAATCAAACCCCGGCAGGCGGTTCCAGTCTTCGTATTCCTGCTGGCTGATCAGCGCGATATCCCGCAGCGGCACGGCGGCTGCTGCTACTTTGGCGGGCGTGGCGCTGCGCATGAATTTCAGGCCCCAGTCGATAAGCGCCCCGTTCAGCCTGGGCTGAACATAAAAAGGGCTCTTGGAATTCAGCATCCATTTCAGACCCTGCTTAACGATGCCGGGCGTTGCCATCGGAATAAAATGGCTCGGGCAAACGTAGCCTGCATTGCCATAAGAGCAGTTGTGTTCAAAGTCTTCTTTGTCGAGTACCGTTACATCCCATCCCGACTGTCGCAGGTAATACGCCGAACTGAGCCCGACAATACCCCCGCCAATGACCACTGCTTTCATTAAATTGTTTTTGTTCCGGATGCAAATATAAAAGAATAGCGTGTTGCTGCGGGTAAATGACCAACGGGCTTATCCAATTGGCACAAACCAAACTACCGCAGGAAATGAACCGACCCGACGCAACGCGGGGGTTATTGCGCTGCAAACTTCGCCCGGAGGGCTTTAAAAACGGGTGCCGAGATAATGCGGCAGCATCGTTCTCCAGGTGGGCCAGTCGTGCGACCATTCCGGTCCCCATACATCCAGTTCATAATTGATGCCCTTGCTGTACATCACGCCGGCAAAACGGCGGTTTGCTTCAGGATCCTCATGGGCGCCGCTGCCGGTTACAAAGTGCACGTGGTGGCTGCTGCGGATCTGTTCCAAGATAGGGTGACTGGTCAGGTTCGGTAAATAATGGATCGGGCTGTTGAAATAGACGTCTTCATTGTAATAGCCGCGGGTATATTCGGTCAGGTCATACACCCCGCTCATCGCGAGGCAGCCATTGATGATATCGGGCCGCCGGAAAAATAAATTGGCGCTGTGCAGGGCGCCAAAGGACGCCCCGCAGGTATAAATCATGGTGTCCATACTGGTCTGGCTGCGGATAAACGGCACCACCTCATTATAGACATACTGGTTGAACTGGTTGTGGCGCACGGCCTTGTGAGAAGGGTCCATGTGCTGGTTCATCCAGCTTTCCAGGTTGATGCTGTTGATGGAAAACACTTTCAGCTTACCCGCCTCAATAAAAGGGGCAATGGAATCTATCAGCTGAAAGCGCTCATACTCAAGGTAATCGGCGCCAGCTGTAGGAATCAGCAAAAGAGCAAATCCATAATGACCATACACCGAAACCGGCATCTCCCGGCTGAGCGCAGGACTATACCAGGAGCTGAGTTCTCTATGCATATGCGCGTTAATTTAGGACAAAATAGCATTTAATGACTTAACAGGGCCTTAGAAAAAATCCTGCGGCAAAACTTGCATCATCAAAATAAAGTAAATACCTTAGCAGCAGCTATTTGCCATTTACAACCAACCAGGTAAGGCATAACCGAGCACTTCCGCATCCCCTTAAAAACCACGCCGTAACATCCCCTTTGAAGACTGGACATCATCCTGTCCCAACCCTTTTTATTGGTTCATGCTAAAAAACTAAATTATGAAACTTGACCTCACACACAGCAGCGGATTTAAGATCGCCCTTATCGTGATCGCCCTGTATGCGATTATCGCCACGATAACCTACATGGCCTGGAAGTAGATTTCTACACTGGCTTCAAGCGTTTACTGTTTACCGTTATAAGGCAAAATTGAATTTTGTCCTGCAAGGCTTTTGTCTCAGGACAAAATTTGTATTTTACGGTGGGGATACTTTTCGGCAAACTGGTAGAGCAGTCCCCGGATATAATCGTTGTCCGGGTAATACGTAATACTTTCGCGGCATTCCTCCGCATGCTGTGCTTTCAGGATAGCCGCCGTAAGCGGACCCATACCCACAAATCTTCCGCGCTCCATCAGAAAATAATTCGCGGTCTCGTCTTCACCGTCCATCAACACAAAGCTGGGCAGCCTTTGCGTCAGCGCCGCCAGCGCCTGCGCTACCTTCTGGTTGTACGCCTCCACCGGCTCCCGGCAGGGCTCTGCCAACCGGTTCACAAAACAAAGCCCTTCATCCAGTGCAAATTCGGATATCATCTTTTTCAGCAGCACTTGCCCTTCATGTAACAGGTTGAAACTGTATAGCGGATCGATATTTTTTTGTTTTTTTTCTATAAACAACCGCAGGTAACCAAAGCGGTCTTCATAACTGTAGAGGCCGTACGACTGGTGAAATTTTTTCTGGCTGCGGTTATATTGCGGCCACAGCCGGCGAATCTCCGTACTCTCCAGCACCAGTGCCGCCAGCTCGCTACTGCACACTTTCACCGACACCGCATGAATATTCCGAAGGAATTCCTGCTTCCTTTTGCTGCCGTCATTGTTACTGAAATGGCTCTTTACCCGCTGTTGTAAATCCACCGCCTTACCCACGTATACAATCTTTCTTTTCTGATTGTAGAAATAATAGACCCCCGGCTTGCGTGGCAGCTGCTCTATTTCCGGGGCAGGCAGGTTGGGCGGCAGGTACTGCTCACTGTTCCGCCCTTTCAGCATTCCCGCAATAATGCCGGTCTGGTCGCTGGCCACCACTTTCTCAAACAGGCGTACCGTCGCCAGCGTATCCCCCATCGCCCGGTGGCGGTTACTAATTTCAATAGACAGGTCACGGCACAGGTTGCCCAGGCTGTAACTCGCCAGCCCCGGGAAGGCCTTACGGCTCATCCGTACCGTGCACAGCTTGCGTGTGTTCAGCACGTATCCCGCCTGCGCGAGGTGCTGCTTCACAAACGAATAGTCGAAATTAACATTATGGGCTATAAAGATCCTATCCTGCAGCAAACTGTAGATCTGCTCCGCCACCTCGTCGAAACGCGGTGCGGGGTACAACATCTCGTTGGTGATACCGGTAAGGGCCGTAATGTGCCGTGGCACAGGCACCCCCGGGTTAATCAGGGTATGAAATTTTCCCTCGGTGATTAAACCGTTATGCAGCACGATGGCGATCTCGGTGATGCCATTACCGGCTGCAAATCCACCGGTGGTTTCTATATCTACAACAGCATACATGGGGCGATGAAAGTAACCAAAATTGCTAAAGAAATTGGGGAAGCAGTAAATTAAATCTGCCCCACAGGCTATTTACCAAATTGGGTACCGGCAGCGGGTCATCGCCCGGCATCGTTGTGTCACTCCCTTCAACGGCAAACCACTATGGAGCAGGGAGCAGCCCCCGTCACCACCGAACGACTGTCGACTGATTTAACCACGCAGTTTGCTACCTTTGCCGCCCGATTACAACAACCCAATTCAACATGGAACTGAGCAAGAATTATATCCCGGCAGACACGGAAAGCAAATGGTACAAACACTGGATCGAGAAAGGATATTTCAACAGCACCCCGGATCACCGTCCTGCTTTCACCGTGGTCATCCCCCCGCCTAATGTAACGGGCCTGCTTCATATGGGCCACACCCTCAATGAAACCGTCCAGGATATCCTCGTTCGCAAAGCACGCATGAGCGGCTTCAACGCGTGCTGGGTGCCGGGAAGTGACCATGCATCCATCGCCACCGAAGCCCGCGTGGTGAACATGCTCAAAGAAAAAGGGATCGAAAAGAATTCCCTGTCGCGCCCCGAGTTCCTCGCCCATGCTTTTGAGTGGAAGGAAAAATACGGGGGTATCATCTATAACCAGATCAAAAAACTGGGTTGCAGCGTGGACTGGAAACGCGCCACCTTTACCATGGATCCGCATTATTACGAGGCGGTGTTGAAGGTGTTTATCGACCTTTACCAAAAAGGACTCATTTACCGCGGTGCCCGTATGATCAACTGGGATCCTTCCGCCAAAACCGCTCTCAGCGACGAAGAAGTGGAACACCGTGATGTACAGGGAAAATTATATTACCTCCGCTATCCGCTCCAGGACACTCACGGTAACCCTATCCCCGGTGGCATCAGCATCGCCACCCAGCGTCCGGAGACCATCATGGGCGATACCGCGATCTGTGTAAATCCTCACGATGACCGGTATGCGCAGCTACGCAACTGCTTTGCCCTGGTACCGCTCATCAACCGCCGCATACCCATCATTTTCGACGAATACGTTGACCCGGCCTTCGGCACCGGCGCGTTGAAAGTTACCCCCGCGCACGACATCAACGATTATAACCTCGGACTGAAACACGGCCTCCAGATCGTCGACACCCTCAACGACGACGGTACCCTCAGCCCGGCCGCACAGATCTATGTGGGCGAAGATCGTTTCACGGTCCGCAAAAAGATCATCCGCGAACTGGAGGAGAAAGGCTTCCTCGACAAGGAAGAAACGTACACCACCCGCATCGGCTACAGCCAGCGCAGCGGCGCCGTAGTGGAACCCCGGATATCCACACAATGGTTCCTGAAGATGAAAGACCTGGCCGCTCCAGCCCTCGCCGCCGTCCTTGAAGGACGGGTCAATATCCACCCGGGAGAAAAATTTCTTGCCACCTACAAATACTGGCTGGAAAATGTGAAAGACTGGTGCATCAGCCGCCAACTCTGGTGGGGACAGCAAATACCCGCCTGGTACGGCGCCGACAATTTTATATTCGTCGGTCACAGCCGCCAGGAAGCCGAAGCCGCCTACGCGGCCCACGCCGCCGCAAAAGAAACGCATACCACAACACCGCTGCTGCAGGATGAAGATGTCCTGGATACCTGGTTCTCCTCCTGGCTCTGGCCAATGGAAGTATTTCACGGCATCACGCACCCCGGCAACCCGGAGATCAACTACTACTACCCTACCACCGTCCTGGTAACGGGTCAGGACATCATCTTTTTCTGGGTGTCGCGCATGGTAATGGCGGGTCTGGAATACGAAAAGGAAGTGCCTTTCCGCGATGTCTATTTCACTGGCATGGTCCGCGACCGCCAGGGCCGCAAAATGAGCAAGAGCCTCGGCAATTCTCCCGATTTGCTGGAACTGATCGATAAATATGGCGCCGACGCCGTCCGCTTTGGGATCATGATTGCTGCGCCCGCCGGCAACGATTTGCTGTTCGATGAAGCGGCCCTGGAGCAGGGAAAATTCTTTACCAACAAACTCTGGAATGCCCTGAAACTGGTAAAAGGATGGGAAGGCCGCCAGGCACTATCCCAGCACCCGGTGCAGGCCGACTTTGCCATCGACTGGTTTGCGAGTCGGCTCCAGGAAGTGCGTGCAGAAGTGGAAACGCTGATGGCACAGTTCAGGCTCAGTGAGGCACTCAAAACCATCTATTCCCTGATCTGGGACGATTTCTGCAGCTGGTACCTGGAATGGGTGAAGCCACCGATGAACGACCTCGTAGAAATTTCTCTCGTGAGCAGGACCATTGGCTATTTTACCGACCTGATGCAACTGCTGCACCCCTTCATGCCGTTCATCACCGAAGAGATTTACCACCTCCTTCAAATGAAAGAAGATGATCTCTGCATCAAACAGTTCGCGCCGCTGGCAGCTGCCGACGAAGCCGCACTGGCGACGGGCAGCCTGCTGAAGCATTCCATCACCGCCATCCGCGATGCCCGTAATAAGGCGGGCTTGAAACCCAAAGCGACCGTGGAACTATTTATCCATGCAGCAGCTGACCACGATTTTACTAAAATAGAAACCCTGCTGGCGAGGCAGGTGAATGCCGCTTCCGTAACCCATACCCATCAACCGGTAGCCGGCAGCATCGCCGTGGTGGCCGGTAAAGACCAGTTTTACATGCAGACAGACGAGCCCCTGCAGCAAAAAGACCAGGCGGAAGACCTGATGAAAGAAAAGCAGCATTTGCTCGGCTTCCTGGCGGCGGTGGAGAAGAAGCTCGGGAATGAAAAATTTGTCGCCAACGCCAAACCTGAGGTGCTGGCCCTGGAGCAAAAGAAAAAAGCCGATGCCTCAGCGAAACTCGCTATCATTGAGCAGCGGCTCAGGTAAACAAATCCCACGCTGAGCAACAAGGTCAGGGTACGCACATCGTACCAGGATTTTTTTAATCGGCAAAAAAAATTAGGTATGCAGTTTTTCCAAAGCACATAGATATACTTATGGGCCTGCTGCTGGTGTTGTCATCGATAGTCATATTTATTTTCCCCCAAGATTTGGCAACGTTTTTTATGGCTTTACCACGAAATGGACATTAAAAAATGAAACCATCTGGGACGCCGGTCAGCAGCTTTTCGCTTTTGCTGCATTGATCATGGGCTCCGTGATATTGTTGGTTGGCACGTTAAGATTGCGGACAGCTATATCTTCTTTTTCGATGCTGCTGCTGTATGTGCTTTGGAATTTGTCGAAATTTTGTGTTCATAAAATTCTCGCCCGCAAGTATCCTGGCGTTTAACTTTTTCGCGTTCTTTCTGCTTCTTTTCGCTTCGCCAACATGAATTGGCACCCGCATCATAAAAACGATGACGGCCGTTTTCTCAAACCTGCTTCCCAGCAACGTCTTCCGCACGGGGACGTTGCGATATTTGAGAAATCTTTCTTTTGCAAAAGGTTTCTTCCGTACTTTTTTGCTTCGCCAAAAAAGAACGGGCAACAGGCGCCCCGAAAACGATGACAGCCGTTTTCGGGTTCAGCTTTGGGGATCGCCTGTGCAAAGAGGTGAAGGGCAGCGGGGCCCTGATCAGCACCCCTGATCGAACTTCAGAAGATTTTTACGGTACTTTTATTTCTTTCTTTTATGTTCTTTTTTGCTTCGCCAAATAAGAACGGGCAACAGGCGCCCCGA
>JBBROE010000092.1:0-18278 GCA_038229695.1 Chitinophagales bacterium
AAATACAAAAGGACTGGCGTCATCTTACGCCACGATGTGGATCGAACCGGCATTAACCGTCGCCATTTCGGCCTTCTTAGTCATCTTTTTTTATCAAAAGTTGTTCGTTGCCGGTCCCATCCTGGCATTATGGTTTATCGCCCCATTAATAACATGGTTTACAAGTAAACCATTAGAAAAGCAGGTAACGAAGATTAGTGACGAACAAGATATTTTTCTGAGGAAACTGGCCAGGAAAACATGGAGTTACTTTGACCACTTCGTGGTAGCAGGAGACAACTGGTTACCGCCTGATAATTACCAGGAACAACCCGTTGAGCTAATAGCACACCGCACCTCCCCCACTAACATAGGATTGTCCCTGTTATCCGATTTATCGGCGTGCGACTTCGGTTATCTAACTACGGACCAGTTTATTAAAAGGACGGCAAATACGATCAGCACCTTATGTAAAATGGAACGGTATAAAGGGCATTTTTACAATTGGTATGACACGCAATCTTTAGCCGCTTTACTTCCAAGATATATATCCACAGTCGACAGTGGCAACCTTGCCGGTCATTTATTGGTTTTACGACAAGGTTTGCTGGCTATTCCCCATGAGCCGATTCAAGGCGCACAACTATTCAATGGATTGACCGACACACTTTGGGTGCTTGCAGATACCGCGAATGAAAAGGACAGAAAGTTGCTAGAGCCCATGCTGCTTATGGTGGAAAGGTTATCCGGCGGAAAAGAATATGAAGGCCCAGCAGTGAGGGATCACATCGAATCGATAACGAAAGAATTCGGCCTGATTGCCGACAAAACAGACAAAGACCCGGCAAGTGAAATGTACCGGTGGACAGGAATTTTTTCTAAACAGCTGGGAGAAGCCAGTGACTACCTGCAGATTTTACAGCCCTGGTTCCCGCAGACCACCACGCCACCTAAATTTAATGACCTGACACTATTGTCTTCAAATTTCACTTTAACGAAAGTGGTACATGAAGCAAATCTCCTGCTCAATAATGTCGATGCTAAACTATCAGAGAGCAACACAGCAGAAGAATCCGAGTGGCTCCAGGTAACGCAAAAATCGCTAATCGAATCGATTCACAGGGCTGAGCACCTGATTAACACCGCTGAAATGCTGGCCCGGCAATGTAATGAGCTGGCAGACATGGAATGGGATTTTCTGTACGACAAGTCAAACCACCTGCTATCCATCGGCTATAACGTCCTGGATCACCGCCTGGATGGCAGCTATTATGATCTCCTGGCATCGGAAGTACGGTTGTGCATTTTTATCTGTATAGCGCAGGGGAAACTACCGGAAGAAAGCTGGTTTGCACTGGGCAGACTCCTAACCAATGTTGACGGCAAGCCCATTCTTTTGTCATGGAGTGGTTCTATGTTTGAATACCTGATGCCGCTCCTGGTAATGCCCACCTATGACAACACCTTACTTGACCAAACCTACAAGGCAGCGGTGGACTGGCAAATAAAATATGGCAGGAAAACAGGGCTGCCATGGGGAATTTCTGAGTCGTGTTATAATATGACAAATGCCGGTGCGAATTACCAATACCGCGCATTTGGTGCCCCGGGTCTCGGCTTGAAACGCGGGCTGGAAGAAGATGCCGTAATAGCCCCTTATGCCTCGGCACTGGCACTTATGGTAGCTCCTGAAAAAGCATGCGAAAATTTGCAGTGGCTTAGCGAAAAAGGATTGGAGGGTAGATATGGCATGTATGAAGCTGCCGACTACACTCCCTCGCGTTTACCGCGGGGCCAGTCAAGTGCTACAGTGTATGCGTTCATGGCGCATCACCACGGGATGAGTTTACTGTCGCTGGCCTACTTACTGCGCGACAAACCCATGCAAAGACTATTTGAAGCGGAACCACAGTTTAAAGCAACACTTTTGCTGTTGCAGGAAAGAATTCCGAAAGCAACCACGTTTTTTGCACACACCACAGATATTGCAGACGTTAACTATGTAGCCAGCGGCCAGCAATCACAGATCATCAGCACGCCTAATACCCCTATCCCGGAAATACAATTGTTGTCGAATGGCAGATACCATGTTATGATCACAAATGCAGGCGGCAGTTATAGTCGCTGGAAAGACCTGGCGGTAACCCGCTGGCATGAAGATATAAGTTGCGACAACTGGGGTACGTTTTGTTACATCCGCGACCTTGACAGCAAAAAATACTGGTCAAATACGCATCAACCGACGCTCAAAAAGGCCGATAAATATGAGGTGGCATATTCGCAGGGACGGGTAGATTTTAATACCGAGCAAAATGGGATAGAAACCCGTACCGAAATCGTGGTATCTCCGGAAGATGATATTGAAATGCGGAGGATACGGATAACAAACCTTTCCAGTGCACGTAAGACCATCGAGGTTACCAGTTATGCAGAAGTGGTACTTGCCTCCCCTGCGTCAGATTTGATGGCGCCTGCTTTCAGCAATCTTTTCGTTCAAACTGAAATCATACCCCGGTTAAACACCATTATGTGCACCCGTAGACCCAGGTCAGCTGAAGACCGGGCACCCTGGATGTTTCACCTGATGGCCGTGGAAGGAAAATCTGCTGAGGAGGTGTCATTTGAAACAGACCGGATGGCCTTTATCGGTCACGGCAACTCAATCGTCAATCCGCGGGCAATGACTACCCCGGGAAAACTCTCCGGGTCCCAGGGGTCGGTACTGGATCCTATTGTGGCCATCCGCTATAAAATAATTCTTCAACCGGATGAAAGAGTGACCATTGACATGGTTACCGGCATTGCGGAGACAAAAGAAATATGCCAGGGGTTGGTCAATAAATACCAGGACAACACTCCTCATAAAGACCGGGTATTTGAAATGGCCTGGACACATAGCCATGTCGTACTGCGCCAAATCAATGCGTCAGACGCAGACGTGGCGCTCTATTCGCGGCTGGCCGGCTCTATCCTGTTTACCAATTCAACTTTTCGGGCAGACCCCAATATCCTGTTAAACAACCACCGGCAACAATCCGGGTTATGGGGATATTCGATTTCGGGCGACCTGCCTATTGTTCTGCTAAAAGTAGAAAACCAGGCGAACCTGGAGTTGGTAAAACAGTTGATACAGGCACATGCCTACTGGCGTCTGAAAGGACTGATAGTAGATCTGGTAATCTGGAATGAAGCGCACAATGGTTACCGGCAGGAATTTCAAAATGATATCCAGGCCCTGATTCCATCCGAATTTAAAGGCCACCCGGGAGGTATTTTTGTGCGCGCTTCTGACCAGATATCGAACGAGGACAGGATACTATTTCAAACCGTCGCCAGGATTATAATAGCTGACAGCGGGGGGACCCTGGCCGACCATGTAAAGCGGAGCGTGCCCGCCAAGGTGGTAATTCCTTATCTCAATGCAGCACAGTCGTATACTCCAAAGTTGGCACCTGTATCGACACCAAACGACCTTGTTTTCTTTAACGGATCCGGTGGCTTCTCGCCCGATGGAAAAGAATATGTTATTGTTGCGGACAAAAAAAATACAACACCCGTTCCCTGGGTAAATGTGATTGCCAATCAAAGTTTTGGAACGGTCATTTCAGAAAGCGGTTCAGCCTATACCTGGACCGAAAACGTCCATGAACTGAGGCTGACATCCTGGAGTAACGATCCAGTATCGGACAAAACGGGAGAAGCATTTTATATCAGGGATGAAGAGACCGGTCATTTCTGGTCTACCACCCTACTGCCTGCCGGTGGACAGTCAGCTTACCTCATACGCCACGGTTTTGGTTATAGTATGTTTGAACACCGGGAAGATGGCATCTATTCAGAGATGACCGTGTACGTCGATAAAGAATCCACCATTAAATTTACGGTGCTGAAAATAAGGAATGAATCGGGACGGCCGAGAAAGCTGTCAGCGACAGGCTACATTGACTGGGTATTGGGCGATAACAGGATGAACACGGCCATGCATATCCATACAGAACTGGACCCCGCCAGCGGCGCGTTATTTGCAAAGAACCAGTATAACACCGAATTCAATAACCGGGTAGCGTTCTTTGATGTGGATTATTTAAAGAAATCTTTTACGGGCGACCGAACAGAATTTATTGGCCGTAATGGAACCTTGCAACATCCAGATGGCATGTCCCGGTTAAAACTGTCGGGCAGGGTTGGCCTTGCACTGGATCCATGCGCCGCCATACAGGTCCCATTTTTTGTAGCAGACGGAGAGGAGCAGGAAATTATTTTCAGGTTGGGGGCGGGTAAAGATGCCAGCGACGCAAGTGCCATCGCGAAAAGATTTTGGGGCGCTATGGCTGCCTCCGATGCCCTGGAGAAAGTAAAACAATATTGGAACGAGACCATAAATGCGCTACAGGTTGAGACGCCGGATCCGGCCATAAATATCATCACCAACGGGTGGCTGACCTATCAAACACTCTCGTCAAGACTGTGGGGGCGAAGTGGATTCTACCAGTCGGGTGGTGCATTTGGTTTCAGGGACCAGTTACAGGATGTGATGTCCCTGCTTCACACCAGGCCGGAACTTGGCCGCGAGCAAATTTTACGCTGCGCATCGCGGCAATTTAAGGAAGGCGATGTACAGCACTGGTGGCATCCCCCAATCGGGCGAGGGGTTCGGACCACTATTTCAGACGATTTTCTCTGGTTACCTTTCGTAACGGCTTACTATATTAAATATACCGGCGACACGGCAATACTTGAGGTGGCTTCGAATTTCATCGATGGCCGGCAGCTGAACCATGGAGAAGAATCCTATTTTGATTTACCGCTCGATTCTCACATATCGGCTACGCTTTATGAACACTGTGTAAGTGCTCTGAAACACGGCCTTAAATTTGGCGAGAAAGGCTTACCGTTAATTGGCAGCGGCGACTGGAACGATGGATTCAACAGGGTTGGTGAGAAGGGCCAGGGAGAAAGCGTCTGGCTGGCATTTTTCCTGTATGAAATATTAATCTCATTTGCAGACATTGCGGACCTACATGATGATGGCGCATTTGCCAGCGTGTGTAAAACAGAGGCAAAGAAACTAAAGAAAAATATTGATAAAAACGCCTGGGATGGCGCATGGTATAAACGTGCGTGGTTTGACGATGGCACACCGCTTGGATCAGCCACTAATGACGAATGCAAAATAGATTCTATTGCTCAAAGCTGGTCGGTACTCTCCGGGGGAGGAAACAGTAGCCATTTGGATACCGCCATGGAATCTGCCTACCGGCATTTGGTAAAACAAGATATAGGTATCATCCAGTTATTAGAACCTGCTTTCGATAAGTCGGCGCTGAATCCAGGCTATATTAAGGGATACGTTCCCGGTGTACGGGAAAATGGCGGTCAGTATACGCATGCGGCAGTGTGGATGATCATGGCGTTTGCAAAGATGGGGGATAACAAACGGGTATGGGAATTATTAAATATGATAAACCCCGTTAACCACGGTAAAACTGCTGAAAATATCAGTCTTTACAAAGTGGAGCCCTATGTCTTAGCCGCCGATGTATATTCCCGGGCCCCGCATGCCGGTCGTGGCGGATGGACATGGTATACTGGTTCTGCAGGCTGGATGTATCGGTTAATTACCGAATCTTTTCTGGGCATGCAAAAAGAAGGGAACAGGTTAAAAATTATTCCCTGTGTTCCTGAAGAATGGGACTCATTTAAAATCCGGTACCGCTATAAAAGCACATCGTATCAAATTGACGTGTTCCAGAAAAATACCAGGGAAGAAATGACCGTAAGCGTAGATGGAATTGAGCAGGACGACAGTACGATTAACTTAACAGACGACGGAATAGATCATCATGTCAAAATTTCAGGCATAGGCTATAAAAAGCCGGCTGTAAAGGAACCTGTGACACCTGTCGGGCAATAACCTCTTCCGCCCTGGAATGTCCAAGGAATTATGACTTCGCCAATCAAGGGATGGCAAGCCCACTGCCGTTCTTATACTGCAATAAAAGCAGTTACAAGACGCAGGTTACCCTATTTGAAAATCCGCTTTAGTGAGCAACATGAGCCCACGCCGCGACCACTCTACTGTTGAAACAAAGGTGGATGCTGCTGCTGATAACGGGTTAGACCCTGGAATTTTTTGGCAAACGCTGTAATTACTGCCTCGCTGTATAATTTACCACCGATGAAAGTAATGCTGGGCGGTGCAGCACCGGGAGCTGCCCTACCTGCCGGTAACGTAATGCAGGGATTACCGGTAAGGCAGGTGAGCGCCATAGGCTCATCAGCCAAACTGGGTACAATAATAATATCGTAGCTGCTTAACGATGAAAAAGCCTGCTGCATAACCAGGTAGCGCAAACGGCATATCGTAAGATATTCCACTGCCGGAATAAAACGGGCACTTCTGAACATATTCGGGTATCGGCTTTGCCATTGCTGGACCATTTCGCTGTCCCTACCCGACCTTGTCAGCGGGTCAAAAGCCGCTGCTGATTCTGCCGCCCAAATAGAGGTGAGGAGGTCATTGGTATGTAAGTTGGAGGGGAAGTCAATAGGAATGACCTGTATGCCTGCATCGTGCAAGGTTTTTAGGACCCCTTTTTCCGCGCTACTTTCGGGCAAAGTGTCGATGAAGTTTTTGGCATAGGCTACTTTGATGATCTTCAGATCGACATTGCCCGTATAATTAAAAGGCATTGTTCTCGATGCCCGATCGTAGAGGTCACTGCCATGGATATACGCAAATACAGTTGCTGCGTCTTCAGCGCTGCGGCAAATCGGCCCAATCCGGTCGGAGGTCCAGGCCAGGTTCATGCCACCGGTTCTGGGGACACTGCCAAAGGTAGGCCGCAACCCTGTGGCACCGCACACGGCAGAAGGCGCTACAATGGAGCCATAGGTTTCTGTCCCGATGGCAAATGGCACCAGTCCGGCAACAGTGGCCGATGCCGAGCCGGCCGAAGAGCCGTTAGAACCCTGCTGCAGGTTCCAGGGGTTTTTAGTCTGACCACCGAACCAGATGTCATCCATCGCCAGCTCACCCATGGATAATTTGGCGATTAATACGGCGCCGGCCTTCTCCAGCTGCTGGTACACGAATGCATCCTCATCCAGTTCCTGCTCTTTAAAAGGCGGTGTGCCGTAGGTGGTTCGGGTGCCCTTTACTGCGAAGAGATCTTTAATTCCATAGGGTATGCCCTGGAGCGGACTTCTATAAATTCCCTTTGCAAAAGCCGAGTCGGCCCGCCTGGCCTGTTCCATTGCTTTCTTTTCTGTGAGGTTGATCACGCAATGCAAGGTGTCGCCGTATTTTTTTAACCGGTTAATAAAAAACCGGCTTAACTGAACGGAGGTAATCCTATGATTTCTGAGCAACGAAGACAACTGGGCAATGGTATAAAATGCCAGCTGGTTGCTGTCGGCAGGCATGACCATGCGTGCAGGCATATTCCAGGCAATGGGCTTTTGAACGGTACTAAACGACATGCCTGGTAATACCGGATCGAACCAGTTTGGCAGTGGCACGCTGTTGGCTAAATTAAAGCTATGGAGGTATTGATACAACTTCAGGTTAGCGTTCAGTTGGCTCAGCATTGAATCCCGCTTCGGGGCTGTAAAATGCAGATCATACATTTTTTCAGTGTTGACTATATCGCTTACCGAAACATCCTGTGCAAGCATAGCAGATGACAGCGCCAAAAAGAGTAAACAACAAATCCTGGTTTTTAGGACGGCAGATAAATTTTGCATGACGCAAATTACATGTTTTAGTGATCATAGCTGTAACCAGGGCCATGTTGGCTGCTTGCGCTTACTTATTTACAACCATTTCTTACATTTATCTTAAATTTCAAGCATGAATAAAATTGTATCTGCTGCTTGTATACTTGCATTATTGTCCGCGTGCAACGCGGGCGCTGACAAAACCTCCACCCGGCCTGCCGTAGATATGCTGGCTTCTCACATCGATACCACGGTAAAACCTTCAGCTGATTTTTTTGAATACGCTAATGGCGGATGGCTGAAGCAGAACCCGATCCCGGCGTCTGAAAGCGGATGGGGCATTGGAAACGTAGTCCAGGATACGATTTATAACCGCCTCAGAAAAATAAACGAAGATGCTGTGGGCGCTCATGCCGCAAACGGAACCATTACACAGAAAATTGGTGATTTCTGGCAGGGTGCTATGGATACGGTTGCCCTAAATAAAGCCGGTATCTCACCGCTCAGACCGGATCTTGATAAAATTGATGCTATTCAGAACGTGAATGATTTGATCCAGGAAACTGCAGCATTAAAAATAAAGGGTATCCGGTGCCTGTTTAGCGATTATGTGACACAGGACGATAAGAACAGCAACGTAATGGTCTACAAATTAGGCCAGGGTGGTCTCGGGATGCCTAACAGGGATTATTATTTCAACACCGATACACGTACGGAAAAGGTAAGAAAAGCATATAAGGAGTACCTCCTAAAAACATTTGAACAGTTAGGCGGCGACAGCATCACGGCACAAAGAAAAGCTACGGCCGTATATGCGCTGGAAACAAAACTGGCGGCAGCGAGCCGCAGGTTGCAGGATCTCCGTGATCCTTATAAGAACTACCACAAGATGAATGCTGCCCAGCTTCGCACCCTGGCGCCAGTTATTAATTGGAACAACTACACGAAAGAGATTGGCATCAGCAATTTGGATACGGTAGTGATGGGACAGCCGGAATTTTACACGGCGCTTAATACAGCACTCACCACAGTTCCTGTTGGGGTCTGGAAATCCTATTTGCAGTTTCATTTGATTCAAAGCCAGAGCGGCTACCTGGATTCCGTAAGTTTCAACAATGCCTTTGCTTATGCGTCCAGTTTAAGCGGCGCCAAAGATCAAAGGCCCCGGTGGAAACGGGTCCTGGATGCGGAAGAACATGCCATGGGTGAGGCATTGGGGCAGCTTTTTGTAAAAGAATATTTTAATGCAACCGCAAAGAAAAGATATAATGATCTTGTTGAGAATATCAGGGAAGCTTATAAAGAAAGGATAAATAAACTGAGCTGGATGAGTGCTCCTACCAAAGAAAAAGCGCTTGCGAAACTGGCGAAGATTACCAAGAAAGTAGGCTACCCTGATACCTGGAAAGATTTCAGCGCATTGAAAATTGATAAGGGATCGTATGTGTTGAACATGGAACGGGCTAATACGTGGTGGCATAATTATAACATAAATAAGCTGGGAAAACCGGTAGACCGGACTGAGTGGAGCATGACACCACAAACATATAATGCCTACTATAACCCTGGCAACAATGAGATCGTATTACCCGCCGGCATATTTGCTGTACCCGGTTATAAGGATGCCGACCTTGACGATGCGTTGGTATATGGCTACGCAGCTGCTTCTACAATAGGGCATGAAATCACGCACGGCTTTGATGACGAAGGACGACAATATGATGCGGAAGGAAATTTAAAAAGTTGGTGGACGGTAAAGGATTCGACAGAATTCAGTAACCGGGCAAAAAGGATCATCAACCAGTTTGATGAGTTTAACCCGGTGGATACCCTGCATGTAAATGGAAATGCAACGCAGGGCGAAAACATTGCCGATCTTGGCGGTATGTTGCTCGGCCTGGATGCCTTTAAGAAAACAGATACTTATAAAAAGAATAAGAAGATTGGCGGCTTTACCCAATTGCAAAGATACTTTTTGGGGTATGCGCTGGGCTGGTTGTCGGAAGAGCGAAAGGAGCATTTAGCCAGCCAGGTGATGACCGATGTGCATGCTCCGGCGAAAGAACGCGTAAATGGCCCGGTTGTAAATATTCCAGAATTTTATGCCGCTTTCGATGTAAAGCCGGGGGATAAGATGTACCGCCCGGATAGTCTTCGGGTTAAGATTTGGTAAAAACCCTTGTGGTCCGAAATAGGCCGCCTGATAAGGCAATTTTACCCATCACTGTACAAATAATAACTACGGGAAGTCGTGAGGGGTAACATGACTAACCAATCAGGCTACCTAAAAGGGCAGCACTTACCGGTTGATGAAAGACCAACTTCTTCCCACCGGCGAACACTAATTCGAAGCGGCCGGCACTTAAAGTGCCATCCACCATTGATTGCATAAAGCCGTTGTTGGTACCGATAATAGCTGCCAGTTCAATGGTCTGTTTGCTATGATAAAATGGGATAGAAGGTCGCTTAGTGTAAAAGCGATTGCCGATAAAAAATATTCACTGGAAAAAGATAACATTATCAGTCAATCCATGCTTAACATACCGCTAGTTGAAATTCAAAAAACACCAGTTGGTATTGAAGGTTTTCCGGGCATTGAAACCAACGCCCTGTTTGGCGATGGGAAAAACAATCAGGCCGGAAGAGGTAGGTGCAAGGTTTCCCAGATAATATGTACTCCGCCCTTTCAAATCATTACCAATCTGTTTGCGGTATTGTAATTTTTTATCGGCTCCAAACATCGCTTCAGCCAAGGCAAGATCCTTGGGTGAGTCTGCCTTTAATACCTTAGCATCCATGCCCCGGCTGACATTATCAGGGTCATCGTTGTAAAACACCATTATCTTATCTCCCAGCACTACAGATACAAACCCTGAATACTCATGGGTTATCCCAGGTGCCTGCACGATCTGAATGGTGCCTGAGCCACTCTGCGCATAACTTGATAGTTCGAGCCTGCGCGGTATCAATGCATAGTCGAGGTTTTTGCCAATCTTATCCGGGAAAAATGCCATCACCGGCCCTACCTCCAAAGTAGTTGTTGCGGTCTGGTGTGTATTATTGTCCATATTTGGCGCTGATGTGCGTGTAGACGAGCTAACCTGTTGCGGACAGCCCAATACTACCAACGTTCCATTTGGCAGCTCAGTCATGGCAGGGGTAAAATTGAACATCGAATAATTTTTCCTGTGTTTCGATCCGGCACCGCTTTCACAAAAACTTTGTATTTGTTCCGGCGTAAAACCGTAGATAAATGGCTTTGAAAGATGCATCGTAGCACAATCCAAATTATAAAGCAGCAGTCCATTACAACCTTTTTCCTCACCCAGCACATCACTACCAGTAGCGCAGATGTAAATACTCTTGCCATCGTTTGAAGCCATAAGACTTGCGTTGGATGGTTTTAGGTTGCCGCCTACGAGTAGGTTAGTTTCAGCCTTGTGTTTATCAGGCGTGTTCGTAATCACTTTGATTCCTTCTTCGGAATCCATCAGGATGCATTCAGCGTTATCCTGTGTAAGCACTGCGGAAGATACTTTAAAACCTGTTGTTACAGTTTTCAAGTCTGACTGCTTCAGTATGCGCAGGGTATTGTCTACAACATAGGTTTTTAAAAGCCCGGCTCCTGCCACACACACAATTAAGGTTTTATTTTTATCCTGCGAAAAAGCGAAAGACACAAGGTTTCCGTTCACTACACTCTCAAGTTTGAACACGCCAACATTCGGCTGCTGAAGGGTACAAAGCTTTTGAACATTTGACAAGGACAGATTTTGTTCGTCAACAAGACCAATAAAAAAGCTAAAAGAAGTTTTATTCTCATCAGGCTGGAAATACGCCAGCGCCAGCCGGTTATTGAGTAGGAGCAGCTGCGGCACTAGCGGGCCATACTTCTGTTGACCATTTTCAAGCAGGTATTCTTTCACCTTACCCATATTCTTGTCGTACTTCGCAACAGTAACGCTGTATTTAAGGTCGTATAATTTTGTAAATGCCCATTTATAATTAGCGCCGATTCCAGAATTGGTAGCTGTGTAAAAATAATCGTTGTGAAAAACCGAATGAGTTACGGTCTGCCCCTGATAATCTTTTTCGGCGATTTTAAAATCTTCTGAAACGGATAGATGGGATTGTTGGCAAACGGCCGCTGATTGTACCAGGATAAAAGGAGCGATGGTTAAAGCTAACTTTTTCAGTAATTTCATATTGTTAAGGATACTTGGATAAAATATCTTCTTTTATTTAATAATGGTAGTACGAAGTGCTCCAGGTGAGCGAAAAACAACCTGATTGTATTAAAATGTCATACTTAAACCGTCATTTTAGGATGCCTGGTTCCGTGATACCGATATAACGTAATTTATTTACTTTTATTTCTGGATAACAACAGCGTATTAATGCCTTTATAACAGGAGAATTTGCGACTAAATATTTCGCATCCGTCATTCTTGCTACAGTATGAAATATACCGGCTCCAAATATGGTCAGTAGCAAAAACAGTAAGGCGTATTATCTGTCAATTTACAAAGGCCTCATTTGCGGAGGAAGCAGTGAAATTCGTTGCTTTTTGATAGCCTGATCGTAATGTATGCTCCTCTGATCTTTTAAAAATGGAAAATCGTTCCTTTATAGGGTCAATTGCCGGGTAGAATAAAGTCAGGTAAAACAAGGTAAGACTTGAGTCGCTTTTGGGTTTTTATAGAATTAAAAATAGAATAAAAAAAAAACCCGCGAACAGCGCGGGTTTTAGAGGAAACAGAGCGGACCGGACGGGTCCGTTGAATACAATTACAAGAAATTGACTATCAAGCCACTACCTTCCTCCTTTTACCACACGCTCACCTGTTCGCTCACCCAATTTTCGGACGCAAATCTTCCTTAAATTTACGGGAAAAACCCTTTTGCAAAATTTTTCATGAGCAGTGATAAGTTGTAGCGCTTAAACTACCTTCTTTTGTAAAAGACTTGTCCCTGCCAATAGTTGCCCATGGCTTTTTAATCATCACGCAGTGTGTAGTATGCTGGCATTGGGGTCGGGGATGCCGGGACCAATTTTATCAATGGTATAATTTGAGGAGACATTTTCCCCGATTTTATTAAAATCGAAAAAATAAATGTTTAGCCTGCACTCGCTCATATCAATGCTTTAAAATCAATTTAATTATTTGCTTTCAAACACACTTTAACAACTTTACTAATTATAACACTAACTAGTACCCCGGATTCTGCGGCATGCCTTCAGGATTCAATTTCACTTCACTTAACGGGATGGGGAAATAGAAATCCTTGGTGGTACAATTGGTTAAAGGAGAGTTGTCATAATTGGCCTGGCTTTTTGCGTTAAAAAAGGCGGCCAGCTCAGTCGGGTTGAAAAATCGGGTTAAGTCATGCCACCGGTGGTGCTCGAAAGCCAGTTCAATTCTTCTCTCGTGCAGGATGGCCAGTTTTAGTGTTGGATACCTGGATAGGTAGATTGGATCTGTCATCATTGAAGCATACGAAGGGCGCCCAGCCCTTAGGCGAACCATGTCCAGGTATTGTATGGCCGTGGTATTGTCATTGAGGTACATATACGCTTCAGCAAGGTTCAAAATAATGTCTGCGTAGCGGAGCAGTATCCAGTCATTTCCACCATAGCCCAGGGTACCTGCAGTGGCGCTGGCATCTCTGAATTTGGTAATAAAATAAGAGGAGGTTGCGGCCGCGTATTTCACTGAAAAGGTTGTGCGTATATCTCCGGTTTCGAATTCATTTAGCAGGTCTTTAGTAAAAAGACCACCGGCTCCCTGCGACACAAATTGTGAATTGATGGTTTCTCCTTTTGCCTGGTTGTTTTTGGCCAGGGCCGATGAATAGCTGGCATCTCCTTGTTTGTATACGATTTGAAAGATAATCTCCGGGTTAATCGATTTTTTGGTCACATCAAAGACGTCTGGAAATGGGATATCGGAAAGGTTGGCGAACGTTTTCTGATTATAACACGCCAGCAGGTAGGTTTTGGCATTGTTGAGATTATCTGTTGTTTTTGACGCGTCGAGGGTAGTCGCCATCGTTAAATATACCTGTCCCAATAATCCGTTAGCAGCCTGCAGTGATGCGCGGCCCTTCCCGGTGGCTGGCTGTACAACCGGGAGATTACTGGCAACAACGTCTTTTAAGTCAGCAACGATCTGTGCATATATGTTTTCGCGCTTTACCCTCACCGTGAGAGCTATTGCCTGCTCTGCGGAGGTAAGCCGGTCAGTCACCAAGGGTACATCTCCAAATTCCTTTACCAGGTTGAAATACATGTAGGCCCGGATGAACTTTAATTCGGCAATGTATTGGGTCTTCGTAGCGTCATTTGCGAAGGTGATTTTATTAATGAGTGAGAGGATCAGATTCGCTCTGGAAATCGGGGTGAACAGTGCAGTCCAGTGGCTAAATAAATAACTGTTACTGGGTACAAGGTTAAAGGCGGTAAACTGGAAAGGCTCACCATTGTTAGATTGATTGTCGGTTGTGTTGACGTCATCTGCCCGGTCATCCGTCCACAACTGCGCACCCTCCCCTACGCAGTTGGAACTCCTCAGCGCCTGGTAAACACCGTATACTCCTGTAGCAATATCCGTCTCCGTCTTGTATCCGTTATCTACGGACACACCGTTTGGGTTTGTTTGTTCAAGAAACGATTTACTGCATCCGGAGAATGCCTGCAAAACGATTGCACTTAATAGTAAAAATTGATACTTGCGCATAGTAATATCTTTTCTTTGAGGTTCTTAGAATTGAATTTTCAGGCCGGTGTTAAATGAACGCGCCAGCGGGTATTTTCCATAGTCGACGCCAGGCGTAAGGTTGGATCCATTGTTAAAATCAACTTCCGGGTTATAGCCCAGGTACCTGGTAATGGTAAACGCATTGTCAATGGAAACGTACCATCTCAGCCCGGAAATACTGGCTTTATTGACGAACAGCAAAGAGCCCAGGTTGATGCCGGCGGTTATATTCGTGCATCGGAAAAAAGAGCCATCCTGCAGGTAGTAATCGGACAGTCGGGTGCTGTTGCTTTGCGAACCGCCGCGTGAAGCCCGGTACTCGTGCCCATTTCCCGGTTGCTGTTCACTTCGGTACCGCTGGTCAATCACTGCGTATTGGTTACCGGATCCTTCCATGTTCCTGATGTAATAATCCTGGCCATCGATTATCTGGTTCCCTTTCGAACCGTTGAAGGAAGCGCTGAAGTCAACCAGTTTGTAACTCATATTTATGCCAAAGCCATAGGTAAAGGAAGGGTAGGGTGATCCGATGATATCCTTGTCTGCATCGGTGATGACGCCGTCCCCGTTATTATCTTTGAAATACAGGTCGCCCGGGTTCAAAGGAGTGGTCGAATAGGAGGAAATCGGGAAAGCGAGTAGTTTATATCCTGCCGGGAATTTGTTTCCGTTTGCTTTATACACGGCCAGGTCTGCATTTACATTGGCCATATCACTTTGTTTTACCATTCCTGCCACGCGCAAACCATAGAAGGAGCCTACGGGTGCACCTTCACGGGTAACATGGGTGATATAGCTTCTTTCTGCCCCATTGATTTGAATTTCGCTGGCTCCTCCCAGACTCACCACTTTATTCTTGTTGGCAGTGATGTTACCGCTGAAATTGACGTTGAAGTCTTTGCTGCTGATGGCTTTAACGTCCAGTTGTACATCGAAACCGCTGTTGCGGATATCCGAGTTCCGGAGATTCGTCAGTATAGAGGTGGCACCGGATAAGGCAGAAATATTTTTATTGTAGAGAAGGTTATAGGATTTGCTGATATAGTAATTCACCATTACCGATAAGCGATTGTGGAAAACAGTGGCATCTGCACCAAAGTTGTATTGTGATGTTGATTCCCAACCCAGGCGGGAATCAGTTAGGCCACTGGCCCAGGTTGCATTGTACACGGTGTTGCCAATCACTTCTCCTCCAAGACCGGTCAGTCCCTGCTCATACTTGTAATTGCCGATATTGTTATTACCGGTAAGCCCCCAGCTTGCCCGCAATTTCAGGGTTGAGTTATACCCCAGCAACTGTTGATAAAAGGATTCATTTGAAATGGTCCAGCCGGCAGACACCGATCCAAACTGGCCCCAGCGGTTCAATGGTCCAAACCTGGAAGAGGCATCGGATCGGAATGAGCCGGTTAAGAAATATCGCCTGTTGTAACTGTACACCGCTCTTGCCAGGTAGGAAAGTAAAGTGGTGGTCGATTTTCCGGAATTGCCCTGTAATGAAAAGTCGCCTGGCGTAGAACCACCCGCCGTGATTTCCGGTACCAGGTCGTTGGTAAAGTTTTTGGTGGCTACGGCTACCACATCAGTAGTGGTCTGTTGTGCCGTATAACCCCCTACTACATTGATGTTATGTTTACCCAGTTGTTTTTTATAATCAAGGGTGAATTCCGCCAGCCCGTCCTGTATGGTCAGGTTTTGTGCGGAAGCATTGGCGGCCAGTATGGATTGCGGCGAACCGGGTGGATTGATGCCGTTACTGAGATTGGTAGGAAAATAATAGTCGTATTTTTCGCTGTAGGTTTCTCCGCCGAGGTTGACTTTTGCAGCGAGGTTTTTCATAAGCTCATACGTACCATTTACGTTGTAGGTAGCCCTTGTTCCTTTACGCGTTATCTTTACTCTTTGTGCCAGTGCGAGCGGATTTTCAATAGTCTGGAAGGCATAGGAGTAGCCGTCTGTCTGGGCGCCTGGGCCTGTATTGGAGAGTGCCAGGCTTCCGTCAGGATTGTATGCCGGGAAGATAGGCATGTACACCAACGCACCCAATATCGGGCCCTGGTTAAAACGCCCTTCCTGCACTTCCCTATTATTGGTATTCGTGACAAATACACTGGAAGACACTTTCAATTTTTTCGATACGTCCGCATCGATATTTGCCCGCAGGTTGATGCGCCGCTGGTAAGTACTGTTTAATATCCCCGGCTGATCGAGATAACCTCCGCTTAGCAGGTAGCGGACGCCGGAGTTGCCCCCGGAGAAGGATAAGTTATGTCTTTGCACCAGGGCATTGCCATATAAAACGTTCTGCCAGTCTGTGTTGTACTTTGGCTGGATGATTTTTTGGGAGGTGAAGTCGTATAAATCTTTTATTATGCAGACGGAGCATCCCGTTGCGGTCTGACCTGCTTTTGTAACCCGGGTGGCATTGTCATCGGAGTAGAATGCATCATTCCAGGCAATCCCTTTCGAAATGAGGATGTCTTTGTAATTGCTGTTCCTGCCGTTTACAAAAAGATCCGTGAATTGGCTGGCGTTTAATAAAGCCACCTTCTTCGCCAATTGCTGACTACTTAATTGATAATCGTACGTAAAACTTCCTTTTCCCATTTTCCCACGCTTGGTGGTTATAAGGATGACACCTCCGGACGCCCTCGAGCCATAGATCGCGGCCGATGCGGCATCTTTTAGAATTTCAATGGATTCGATGTCATCGGGGTTTATAAAAATATCATTTCCTGCTGTGGCGGGGTTATAGCCCCCCGTCGCGTTTCCGCCATTTCCCTGGCCCTGCGAAATATTGCCACCTACGGGATAGCCATCAATCACATAGAGGGGTTCAGAACTGGCATTGATAGAGCCGATTCCCCGCACTCTTATTTTGGCACCGGAATAAGGTGCTCCGCTTACTTGAGAAATCTGGACTCCCGCAACCTTCCCCACCATCGCCTGGCTAAGGGTGGTGCTGCTCAGGTTTAACTCGCTGGCCTTAACGCTGGCTATCGAACCCGTAATATCACTTTTTCTTACGCGCTGATAGCCGACAAAAACTTCTTCAAGCATCCTGGCATTTTCTTTTAGGCGGATAGCCAAACTTGGGCTGGAAACGGTGACTTCCTGTTGCAAATAACCTTCCATGGAGATCACCAGCACACTGCCTTGTTCAGCGGTGATGGTAAACTGACCTTTTGCGTCGGTCGTTACGCCAGCACGGCCGTTCTTGATCATAATACTGGCACCCGCAACCGGCTGTCCATTTTCAGTGAGTATGGTGCCGGATACCTTAATCGGAGCGGCTGTTGCTGAAAGCTTGCCGACGCATAGGGCGAGCAACAGGAGCAGTATTCTGCCACCTGGGGTGAACAGGCTCCGAAGGATGTGTTTTTTGTGTAGTTTTTGTTGCATAGACTTTTTTTAACTGGGTTTCATTATTGCTCATTTACCAATTGATGGTCATTGTATTGACGTTGTTGTGCCTCGACGAGCTGACAGCAATACCTTTGCTATTTGTGCCCAAGAAGCTGAAGCCTTCCAGCTCGTCTGTCCTGTCTACATCCACGACTTTGATTATCTGCTGCTTCCCGGAAGCAATGGATGTTGCGAGGTCAACATAGGTAAATCGCCAACCCCTCCCTTCCCGCTGGTTCTGGATTAACAACAGCTGTCCCTTGTTGGCTATCCATTTCAGATTTTGGACCCAGGGAGTGCAGGAAAATTTTTTAAAGAGGACGCCTTTTGAGGAAGTTTTTTTTGCCGTCTTCAGCAGAAAAGGATCATACAGTCTGACCTCAGTTAATTTATCCCCGTAGTCTGCGGTGGCTACAT
>JBBROE010000093.1:0-18172 GCA_038229695.1 Chitinophagales bacterium
AGCTGGAACTCGCGTTTGAAGGGGAAGCCTTGCACGACGTGAAGCGGCTGATGGGCAGCGTCGGCCCCCTTCCCTGGAATTCTCCTAAGCTTGTGCTGCCGATTCCCATCCGGGAAATCAGGGTCAATCCCAACCTTACCCAGAACACAGGCTATTAATCCATAAATAAAGAAAATCAGTTTAAGCATCAGAGTGCTCCGCAATGGAGCACTCTTTTTGTTTTCAAAGTATGGTGTGGCGTACCGCGCGCCCATTATTGCCTGAAGACTGAGAAGGGCAAATCGGTCCGTTATCCGCTGCTTAAGGGCCTGAAGACGCCTTAAAACGAAACATTCCCGCAATTAGCAGGCCGCGTCGATACAGGTCAACAGGCGGAGCCGGCAGTTCGCCCCGGGGGACGTTGCCCGGTACCTGGTGTAAAAAGCCGGGCAACTTACTGCTACGGCCTGTAACCCTCTATTTGCCTACGGGCTCGCACGGTATGAAAACCCTTTATTTTTACAAAAAAAATTAAATTCCGGTTATGAAGACTGGTTTTGCGTTTACCAATTAAAAGACTTGCATGCAACCTGTTCAAACATATACTGATAAGGAGGTGATCACGATATTGCAAAGCAGCGAAAGCCCGGAGCGTATCGTCCGGTACCTGTACCGGACACAGTTTAAAATGTCCAGGGCATATATATTGAAAAATAACGGACTGGAAGCCGACGCTGAAGATATTTTCCAGGAAGTTCTGCTGACGGTAATTGAACTCATCCGGTTGAATAAATTTCGCGGTGAGAGCAGCCTGTCTACTTTCTTTTATTCGGTAACCAGAAATACCTGGCTGAATGAGTTAAAGAAACGAGGCCGGTCCCGTTTGCGGGATCAAAAATTCTCCCTCGCATCCGCTGCTACAGAAAACGACAGCGGGGACGATATCGTCCGTAGGGAGCTGAGGCAACTGATGCTGGACGTGGTCGACAGCCTGGGAGAGACCTGTAAGACCATACTAATTGCAATTTATTATGAGTACCAATCTGTGGCAGAGATACTGCAGATTCTCCCTTATGAAAACGAGCAGGTCGTCAGGAATAAAAAGTATAAATGCCTCAAGCAACTTGAAGAAATGCTGCATGAAAACCCCCGGTTAGCCCAAAACCTAAAAGCAATTTTGCACTATGAATAATCCCGATGATAGCACGCTCCTCCTGCTGAAATACATGGACGGGGAACTGGATGCTGACACCACTGCTGAAGTCCGCAATCAATTACTGCTTGACCCCGATCTGGCCGCAAGGCTGGTACAGCTCACTCTAACGCGGGAGGCCGTGTCAACGTACGGTTTAAAACAGCAAATCAGTTCGCTCCACAGGGAAATGATGGGGGAGATCAGGCAAAAGCCCGTTGGCATCGTTTTCCGGTCTGGCAACAATTGGAGAAACGCTATGAGGGTGGCTGCGGGTCTGCTGGTGATCGTCTCCCTGGCGGTCGTGCTGCAATATTACCAGGCATCGCCGGAAGCGCTGTATGACAGCCATTGTGAGCCTTTCCAACTGGCATCTGTCCGTGGCGAAAACAACACGTCAGGTTTGGCCACCCTCTACTCGGAAAATAAATTTTCCGGGGTGCGCGAGGCTTTCCCGAAACTGGCAAAGCCAGGGATCGAGGACTATTTCCTCAATGCCAATGCCGCCCTGCGCCTGGGCGATCCGCTCACAGCAATTCGGTCGTTCACCAGGATAGACGAAATCAACCAGGCCCACCACACCCATATCCTGGAGCAACCCACCGCATACTACCTGGCAATGGCGTACCTCGACAGTCATCAGCCAGCGAAGGCCCTCACCCTGTTTGAAAAAATACACCGCGATAAAGATCATCAATACCATGAACAGGTGGGGTATTGGTTCCTGGTACGGGTAAGAAGACTGGCACATGGGTGATCACCAACTGTGAAAAGGCGTAAAAAATAATTTTTTCCATTGGGTTACAAAGGTTTCCGTTGCGTTTACTCATAATTGACTTCGGTATGAAAGTCGTTCACCACTAAAAAATTAATTATGAAAACGCAAAAAGCCTCCCGTCTTGCCTGCCTCATCGCCATTATTATCACCCTCGTTTCCACCCCTTCCTGTCAGAAAAATGTTACAGATCCAAGTGCTGCTGCCGGTAAATCTGCTGTGAGTGTTTATTTAACAGATGACCCCTCCCTGGTATTTGAAAAGGTATTGCTTGATATCCGGTCGGTGGAGGTAAAGGTGGAAGACAGCGGAGAGGCGGAAGCCGAACGCGGCCACGAGTCTGAGGCGGACGAAAGCGACCGCCACGGCAATACCGCCGGCGGTTGGATGAGCATTACTATTCACCCGGGTGTTTATGATATCCTCAGGTTTCGCAATGGTCTTGATACCTTGTTTACGTCAGGGACATTTGCCGCCAACCGACAGTTAAAAAAAATAAGGGTAACGCTGGGCCAGAACAACAGCGTTGTTTTTAATGGAGTTCAACGTCCGCTTACGGTAAAAAATAACGACAACATCATCGTTATTCAGATAGATGAGTCGGCTGTTCAGGTCAACTCAGGCGGAATGACCAATATCTGGCTGGATATTGACGCCGGTAACTCTATCCGGAAAGTTGGAAATGCGTTTGAGTTGAAGCCCAGTGTAAAGGTGTTCAGCAGGGATAAAGCGGGTACGATAGAAGGAAGCGTGTTACCTGCAGGAGCGTTGGCTGTGGTTATGGCCGTAAACGGAAGCGATACGGCTACCGCGAAACCAGGCAGTGAAGGAGAGTTTAAATTTATTGGATTAAAGAAAGGTGCCTATACCCTGGTTTATCATGCAACCGCCAACGGGTACCTCGATCAAACGGTGCCGGGTATCCAGGTGGGTCTTAAAGAAGAGGTACGTATCCCCACGATAACATTGCATCCATAAAAAGCACCTATGCTAACCCAAACCGGCTACATTATGTCAGCCGGTTTTTTTTGTGCCGTAGTACCAACGCTATTAGGCTTGCGATCAGGAGCAATGAAAAAATAATTAACACAACTGGGGTAGAATGATGAGCAGCGATTACCGGGTTCCGGTTGCCCACATAGGCCAGGTGCGCCCAGTAAAAAGGGAGTTTATCATGTGCAGGAACATCCGGGTTGCTGAGATAGTCCATCTTAGCTTTTTGCAGTGCCTGATCGCCGCTACTCCCTTTCTGCAGGTACTCGTGCATGCGTTGCAGGATAAGTGCAGTAGCCCGGTCATCTGCTTTCCATAAAGAAGTGATTACGCTGGCGCACCCGGCATAAGAAAATGCGCGGGAGAGGCTAACGATACCCTCCCCGTTTACCAGCTTCCCATTCCCCGTTTCACATGCACTGAGTACAATTAACCTGGTGTGGGAAAGATCAAGCGTATAAATTTCCTGGTCGTACAACCGATCGCTGGAGTCGGGAGTACCCGGGGCATGATAAAATTCAATATAGGTACCCGCCGGGTCGTTGGCGATGGCGTGCGTGGCAAGGTGGATAACGGGGTAGTGTCCGGATAGATCAAGGAATGCTTGTTTAGTGGCGGCCGCGCCCCGAAGTTGCTGGCCCGGCAACCCGGCTATTTCCGCTCCCGAACCGGGTAGGTAAGGAAGTCCACCGGTATGACCGCCGCTGCCGTCAAACGGTGCCATCGCCAATACCTGGTAGGGAGATATACCCCCTGCTGCCTGTTCATTGCTGAGAAAGCCGGCAGCGTAGTTGTAGGAAATCACAAACTCTGTCAGTAACGGACTTTTATCACCTGGCCGGTTCAGCAATTCAAAGGGAATGTAGCAAATTTGATTGTGCGGAATGATGATGAGGTGAAGCTTATCATGGATTTTTGAGAACACCGGCGCTATCAATACCCGGTAGAGCTGGTTGGTGATTCCGTTCAGGGTTACCGGGTCGGCTGTCAAAGGTGATTCAAGTTGTCTGCGCAGGTTGGTAACTGCCGAAAAAAATGGAGGAGACAGCGGGGTTGAAACCACCCCCACGTCTTCCGAAGTGATATAAAAACTAAACAACTGATGGCCGAAGTAATAATAGGTGAGTATGCCATCCTTATTGCCCAGGTTTCGGCGTATGTAATCCACATCAATTGCAGCGGCATAATAATGGAGTTTATGATAAGCCGGAATGTCATCCAGCTTTCGCTGTACCGCAGATAAAAGGAGTGTATGATTTTCCCACTGCCGCTGTAATGAATCCCTTTCCAAACTGCTGCTGTTCCGGCTGATTGCCAAGGAGAGGTGTGCAAGCTGAAATTTTAAATTTTTTTCAGCTGCAAGCAACGCAACAGGTAACCCGGAAATCCGGGAAAGTTCAAGTTCCCTCAGCCCGGACTGCAGCACGGAAGCCTTATTGTTTTCCGCGATCATAAAAGCCTTTGTGATAAAAGTCCTGTTGCCGGTTAGTTCATAAAGCCTCACGGACAGCGTAACTGCACGGCCACACACATCGGACACCTTTTGTTTCAGGACAAAGCGCGCTTCGTCGGAACTGTAATCCCGATCGACTTGCGCGGCCAATTCCAGCGCTGTTTCATAGGCAGAAAGCGCCTGAACCAAAGTGGCAGGCTGCGGGTCGGCACCTGCAAGGGCACGCCCTTTCGCGGCCAGTAAATCAAACAAAGCGGCAAAGCTCTGCAGGCCCCGTGAGATAGGTGGGTTGACCCCCGGGTCTCTCGCCACGAATCCCGGGATGATTGCCCCGATAGCCTGCTGGTAGTACGCTGCGGCCAATTGTTTGCTGCCAGATAAGGCAATATCTCCTGCATATTTAAAGGCCATCGCTTCATCCGTTGCCGGCAGCAAGGGTTTATGAACCGCAAAATAACTGAGTGCCGACTGATTGAAAAAAGCAGCCGAATCCGGCCGGTCGAGACTGAGGTAGGCCCTCGTCATGGCATTTAATTTCACCGGTGCCGTCCCTGGAACTCTCCGCAGGCATTCGATCGCCTCTCTTGCGCTGTCCATTTCTATGTAGGCGGTTGCCATGTTGAGGTAGATACTTTCTCGCTGAATCCTGTAAAATAACAAACGCCTGAATATGGCCATCGCCCCCCGGTAATCACCTGATTTCAGCAAAGCGGTAGCCTCGTTGTTTTGATAGTTGACCAGCAATGCAGTATTTTCCCGGTCCCTTGCTTGAAGCAGCGCAGCCGCACGTTTAAAATAAGGGATGCTTTTCCGGTATTCTCCTGTTTCATAGTAAAGCGCACCAAACTTATTGTACAACCTTTCTGATTCCGGCAGTAACGGAAATGCGTCTAATATTTTTTCCGCCCGGAGATAATAATAGCGGGCGGAATCCAGCTTATTTTCCTCGTAATACAGGCTGCCGAGATAAAGAAATGGCTGAAATAATAGGCTGTCGTTTTTCCCGCCATGCCGGCTAAAATTATCAATGGAATTTGCAAATGCCGTTTTGGCTTTATCCCTGTTGTCCAGGATGAGTTGCAAGATGCCTGACTTGCGAAAACTATCCGTCAGCGTATCAGAAAAATTTCCGTGGCTCTGCAAGGTGTTAATGAGCGCTTCATAGGAACGCAGGGCGAGCCGGTCGGTGCGTACGCTGCTGTTGGGGAGATGAAAATATTTTTCGGCCTGGCGATAAAGCGTCTGGTCAGCGCTTCCGTCAATTGGTTGCTGGCCCAGGCTGCGAAACGCAACTAATAAAAGAATAATAAAGTGGAGTTGAATGCGGTACATCCCTTTGCCTGAAAAAATTTTCCGGGAAGATACTTAATCATTGTGTGGATGCTTACCGGGCAACGATGAAAATACAGGGGGGACGGGGCTTGGCGGGCTTGTTGATACCCGAAGTTCTTAGGCCGGCCAGATCCGGCGACGACTGTAATGATCCGGGAAAAAAGACGGCGGCTGGTGCCACAGACGCTGCCCGGAGCAATGTTCCTGCTCTTGAGCTCAGGATGTCATACGCCTCCTGCGTTACGTCGTTCATCGTTTGAAAATAATAAAGTTTTATGCGAAGCGTATTTAAACTCTTCCCGCTTTTATCGTTGATCCTGTAATCGTATTCAAACTCATGGCGGTCGTTGTTGGCAGGAACCGTTCCAAATATCCCGTTCCTTACGGTCTGTGCCAGGTTGATGACGCCTGAACCCACATCAACCGAACAGCCATTTGCATTACAGTTCGCGTTTTCATCGAACACAGAGCCGGTACCTACCCCCGCAACCGGGCTCCGTAAGCCGTTATAGGTCGGGCGGGCGATAGAATCAGGACTGTTTAACCGATAAAACCCATCGAGGAAATTGATTCCTGAAATGACCAGGAGGGTGCTGGAAGAGTCGGATGATCCATTCGGGTGGAAACTGACGCGGTAGCGCAGGCCGGATTCGCTTTTACTTACGTTAATGGCGCCGGTCTGTGCATCAATATCGATGCCCTCCGGGAAACCGGAATAAGTGCCGGGTAGCTGGGAGGACACCGGGTAAACGATGTAGTCGGCAGGCGATGGCTGACGGTAGAGAATGCTGTCGGCATACAGCAGTTTATTACCGTTTACAGGGTTCTGGCCGGCGTCGGCGGTGGACTTTGTACAGGAAAAAAGTACAACAGCCAGGCCTAATCCGGCAACGGGTAGCCATTTAAAAGGCAGCATATGATTATTTTTATAAATAGGTACGTACTGCGTGTGATAATGTAACCGCGCCATCGGAATTGACTGAAAACTAATTCAATTCGCTTGTCTTTCAAAGCTATCCGCGCTTTGTAGTTGTTAACATTCGAAACGATGTTGCCTCTCTCCTCGCTGGGACGGCCGCAGAATCCGTGTAAAAATCACTTCCGCTTCGTTTTTTCCTCATGGCAAACACGGGTATAAAACTTAATTTGACTGTTTTCCGGCACATCCCTGTCGTGTGACCGGGGCAATAAAAAACCAATCGCAGCAATATGTTTGATGAACAGTTTGATATCATTGTTATCGGTGCCGGTTCTGCCGGCCTGAGTGTCGGTCTCTTCATGAACCGCGCAGGGTTCCGGGTATTGATGATCAGCAGGTCCGACCGCTCCGTGGGGGGCGATTGCCTCAATGAAGGCTGTGTCCCGAGCAAAGCCCTTATCCATGCCGCACGGATGTTCCAGAATGCCAGGGAGGCGGAAAATTTTGGGGTTATGACAACCGGCAAAGCAGACATTGGGAAAGTGATCCGGTATATCCGCGGTCGCCAGGATACCATCCGGCAGCATGAAAGCGCCCGCTGGCTGAGGGGACAGGGTATTATCGTGGAGTTGGGAGACGCTTTTTTTTCGGGAGAAAGATCAGTGACGGTGAACGGCAAGGTCTTCACCGGTAGAAATATCGTCATCGCCACCGGCTCCGTCCCCAAACAACTGTCTATCCCGGGTGTAGAAAACGTAAAATATTATGACAACCGGAACATCTTCGGGTTGGATCAGCTTCCCGAACGATTTCTTTTCATTGGTGGTGGACCTATCAGCACTGAACTTGCCCAGGCCATGAAATCACTCGGCAGCCAGGTAACCTTAATACACCGCGGCGACATGATCTTGCCGCACGACGATAAAAAAGCGGCAGCAGTCCTGCTACGGCAACTCAGGGAGCAGCATATCCGGGTCCTGCTCGGAACGGAGCCACTTGAATTTCCTACTCCCAACACCTGCCTGATTCGCCTGCCGGACGGCAGCACCACCGTCATCGGCATGGACGCGGTATTCGCCGGAATCGGGCGGGAACTCCTCCTCGATCCCCTTAACCTGGCCGCGGCAGGTATCGCGGTAAAGGACGGAAAAATCGTAACCGATCCCTACCTGCGGACGACCAACCCTCACGTCTTCGTTTGCGGGGACATTGCCGGCGACCTTAAATTTTCTCATGCCGCCGAGTTTCACGCCCGCATCCTGCTCAACAATTTTTTCAACCCGTTCCGGAAAAAACTGGATAACCGGTACATGTCCTGGGTCACTTTTACCAGTCCTGAACTGGCGACCTTTGGTATGAACGAGAAACAACTCCAGGGAAAAGACATATCATTTCTAACCCTGGAACAGGACTTCAGTTCCGACGACAGGGCCGTAGTGGACAGCTACCCCTATGGTTACCTCAAATTATATATCGGTAAAGGCGGATGGTTCCGGAAACAAAAAATTCTGGGGGGAACCATGGTGGCGCCCCATGCCGGGGAAATGATCCAGGAACTGATGCTGGCTAACAGCAGCGGCCTCGACATCAAAGCCATCTTCAATAAAGTATATCCTTACCCCGTCGCTTCGCGGGTTAACCAGCATTTGATTGTACAACTCAAAAAACAACAGCTGACACCCAGGCTGAGCAGGTTATTGCAGCGTGCATATAAAATCTTCAGCTAAAACGGTTTGCAAGCTTATGCGCCTGAAGGCGTCCCGTGGCAATTGGTGGTCCGGCGGCAAGGCTGACAACTGCTCAATGGCGACTATCTTCTACACCCTTGCACAATGCAGGGCCCTTCTCCCCGTATTTGTTTAGCGATCGTTGCTGCCCTATGCACTTTCGCGCAGGCTGCATAGTGGCATACCAATTGTTTTTTTTACATCAACTAAAAACAGGTTATGGATTATACACAAAAGAATGAACACCGTGAAGGCGAGGTCACCAATATCATAGAAGACCAGACGGCAAAAATTCCGTCTGCCATCTTCCTTTGGGCTGCTATTGGGTCAATCGGCGTTTCCCTGGCCCTGAAGCTATCCGGCAAAAAAAATGAGGCGTTATTCGTGGGCCAGTGGGCTGCGCCATTCCTGCTGTTTGGAATTTATAACAAGATGGTAAAACAGCATGGCCATGACAAACAGGATGCTGAGTCCGGCGAAAAAGCACGGCAGTTTTAAGCACGCACGACCAGTTTCCGTACCGCTTTCTTTCTATACCTGTTCAGATGCAGCAGGAGGGAGGGAAGCGGTTTTTTATCTTTCATTCAATTCACTAAATTATTGATCGATTAGTAATAACAAAATCATACGTAAAATTAAGTTTGGCGAATACCGCCACTACCCGGAATACAAATCCTAAAAATCAATAAACGCAGCAACCTCGGCACCTTCGATACCCGCGAGGCGGCAGAAAAGCACGAGAAAGACATCCAGTATTTCAACCGGCATTAAACGATAGAGCTCCCCAACCCGGTAAATTTGTGCATGACGGAGCCGGTATAGCGGCTTCAAGTGCTGGGCTGTCAGGACAACACGGTATCGGTTCCAAGCGGACGACCGGTTTAACTTTAAGGCCAGGTAGCCGCGGGTGGGGTGTGGAGAAAGGCAGCCGTAACTGAGGCCCGCCACTTCTAAGCCGAAAGCCACCGTACGCGTATCCTATTCATGAATTGGGGAGCGTCAGCAATCCAATAAAAAGGCAGGAAGGAATATAAAGCAGAAAGCACCAAATTTACTCATTGGTTCCGGCTTTCGCCCTCCCCGCTGAATTAATCCGATGCTTTCGATTGAGTCGTCTTTCTGTCTTTTTTCAAAGATTTATTTCTGTCTCAATTGCACATTAAATGTACGATCCTAAACATCCGTTTTCCAACTATTTTGCCCTTTCGTTGTGCACCTGTTTTGCACCAGGTTATCCACATCAGCCTTAGAATATTTTACCGAAAAATTCCCGCATCGCTTTCCAGGAAGCACTGTCTGCCGCTGCATTGTACGCGATGGGCAATTTAAATTTCTGACCCATTTCAGTGGCCTTCGGGTTAGTAAACGCATGATTTGCGCCTGGGTAAGAAATAAACGTGTAGGCATACCCGATAGAGTCCAGCTGCTTTTTAAATTCGGCCCTTTCCGCCGGTTTTACAAACTGGTCGTCTTCTCCCTGGCAAACCAGGATTTTCGCTTTCATCAGGTCTTTTTTCGGTGGTACACCCACCAGGTTACCATGGAAGCTTACCACGCCATTTAAATTTTCTCCGAGCCTTGCCATATTCAGCACCATCGCGCCACCAAAGCAATAACCGATTGCTGCAATTTTTGACGTATCGGTTTGCGGGTAAGATTTAATTTTTGCAAGGGCTGCATCAAAATGACTTTTCGCCAGCATCGGCTCCTTATAAAACACGCCTGCCCATTTGCCCGCGGAATCCGGGCTGTCAGCCGTTTTGCCATCACCATAAAAGTCAACGGCCATCGCAATATACCCCAGTGCCGCCAGCTGCTTAGCCCGGCCACGCGCGTAATCGGTCAGTCCCCACCATTCCGGTATTATCAGTACGGCCGGCCGCTTCGCATCCGTCCTGCCATCATAGGCCACATAGCTTTTCATCGTGAGGTCGCCGGCCGGATAGCTAACGGTCTCATCCTTAATTTCAGCTACCTTGGAACTGTCAGCTGTTGCCGCAGTAGCATTCACAGCGGGGGCATTGTTACAGGCCGCCATAAAAATTGTACAGCCGAGGGCGAATCCCGATAATTTCAAATTCATTGTAATCATATTTGTTTATTTTGTTAATAGGCCTGTTGGCAAACCTCTAACAATTTCAAACCGGAAAGGTTATCAATCCGCATTTTTTTTGTAAACCAGCATGTAGCACGGTCCGCGCTGCTCAATCAGCGTATCATTGTAGCCTGGCCGTGGCAATGGGTGGTTCCCCGGTTGGCTGGAACACGACCCAGTGAAGGGCCGCCGGGTTCAGCCCGGGCGCCAGTACTACATATACATCGCCGCAATAGTCCGTGGCACTGTACACCTTCACTGCGCTGCTGTTCACAGTCGGTTCAGCCGATAAAAACACGCCCGTGGAAGTAATGGATTTATAAGTCAGCTGCTCGATCCCAAGCACCAGCGACCCGTCTTTTCGCTGGTATACTTTTGCTGTGCCGCCCGTGGTTTTGTCATCGCTGAATTGCAGGTTGCCCGTGGCAATGACAGTCGCTGTCTCCAGGCCAAACTGTGAGGCACCGGCTCCGGCCGCTGTATTTTCTTTCTTGCAGGAGAAAAGAGCAAGGGTGGCTAAGAGTACCAGCCCGGGTAAATGTGTTTGCATAATAGTTGTTTTGGCTGCGGCAAGGCAGCAGGTGGTAAAGTAGAAGGCAGGCAGTGGGAATTCTTCCTAAAGTTAATGGGAAATCCTGGTATTTTTTATCGATCCGCCCGGGTTGAGCGGCGTTTCATTTTTTGGCTATATTTGCAGCTATGACAACAGAACAAATCAGGGTTATGAGGGATCGGGTTACCGTCCTGGGGAGGTTTCTTTGACGTCGGGAACCGACGATATAAAATAAATGAAGAGAAACAGCGCTCGCTGAGTCCGGGCTTTTGGGATGACAACAAACGCGCCACGGAAATCCTCAAAAATATTCAGCATAACGAGTACTGGGTAAAATTGTACGTGCAGACGGAAACGGCTGTGGAGGACTTTGCTGTGCTATTCGACTTCTGGAAATCCGGTGACGCCACCGAAGAGGAGACGCGTGCCGCCTACAATACCGCGGCCGAACTACTAGAAGATGCGGAACTGAAAGCCACGCTCAATGAGCCTGAAGATGCACTCACAGCGATTCTTCAAATCAATAGTGGCGCCGGCGGCACCGAAAGCCAGGACTGGGCCGAAATGCTCGCCCGCATGTACCGCATGTACGGCGAGAAACAGGGATGGACCGTCACCGAACTCGACTGGCAATGGGGTGATGGCGCTGGCATCAAAACCGCCACCCTGCAGTTCGACGGGCCCTTCGCCTACGGCTTTCTCAAAGCGGAAAGCGGGGTACACCGCCTGGTAAGAATCTCTCCGTTCGACAGCAACGCACGCCGCCATACTTCCTTCTGTTCTGTTTTTGTTTATCCGCTGGTCGACGATACCATTCAGATCGACATCAAACCGGCTGATGTAAAAATGGAAACCTCGCGCAGCGGCGGCGCCGGCGGCCAGAATGTGAACAAAGTGGAAACCAAAGTGCAGCTCACCCATATCCCCACCGGGATCGTCGTGGTCTGCCAGCAGGACCGCTCCCAGCTCGGCAACCGCGAACGCGCCATGGAAATGCTCCGCAGCCGGCTCTATGAACTGGAACTCCGCAAGAAAAACGAATTGAAGGATGCGGTTAACTCCTCCAAGAAAAAGATAGAGTGGGGCAGTCAAATCAGGAGCTATGTGTTCCACCCCTATAAAATGATCAAAGACCACCGCACAGATTACGAGGTGGGCAATATACAACCGGTGATGGACGGCGACCTGGAAGGATTCATCAAGGCTTACCTGATGATGGAAAAAGAATCGGGTATCGCTTCGTCGTCTTAGGTGGGCCCGGCAGCAGCAAACCATCGGCCGTGGTGGCGTCGCACACTTGTACAGCAGCGCCGGGGCAGCAGGAAACCAGCTCCGGACATGATTTGCTAAAACTTCAAACAGATATTACATGAGCAATGGCTATTTCAGTTATCCCTTACCGGTAAACGAACCCGTACTGTCCTATGGTCCGGGATCTCCGGAAAGGAAGCGCATCAAAGAAGTGTTGAAAGAACTGAAATCTCAAACGGCGGATATTCCCATGTATATCGGCGGAAAAGAAGTACGTACCGGCAAACCGGTTGCCATCCACCCGCCTCACGAGCATGCACACACGCTGGGATATTTCCATGAAGGCGGCAAGGAACATATTGAACCTGCCATCACCGCGGCGCTTGCAGCCAAAGAAAGCTGGGCCGCCATGCCCTGGGAAAACCGGGCAAATATTTTCTTAAAAGCAGCTGATCTCATCGCCACCAAAGACCGTCCTTACATGAACGGCACCACCATGCTGGGGCAGAGCAAAAATATTTACCAGGCGGAGATCGACGCGGCCTGCGAGCTGATCGATTTTCTGCGCTTTAACGTGCACTATCTCTCGGAGATCTACCGCCAGCAGCCCATCAGCAGCCCGGGCATGCACAACCGGCTGGAGTACCGCCCGCTGGAAGGATTCGTCCTGGCCATCACGCCTTTTAATTTCACGGCCATCGGGGGCAACCTGCCCACCAGCGCCGCCCTCTGCGGCAATGTCGTGGTCTGGAAGCCGGCCTACCCGCAAGTCTATTCCGCGCACATGTTCATGCAGGTGCTGAAGGAAGCGGGGCTGCCCGACGGCGTTATCAACCTCATCTATGTAGACGGCCCCGTGCTCGGGGAAGTGTGCTTCACGCACCGCGATTTTGCCGGCGTTCATTTTACCGGCAGCACCGGGGTCTTTAATACCATCTGGAAATCGATCGGCGAAAATATCAGCAACTATCGCAGTTATCCGCGCATCGTGGGAGAGACCGGTGGTAAAGATTTTGTACTCGCCCATGCCAGTGCCGATCCTGATGTGGTGGCCACCGCATTGCTCCGTGGCGCTTTCGAATTCCAGGGCCAGAAATGTTCTGCCGCCTCCAGGGCCTACCTCCCGGACAATATCGCTGATGCGGTAAAGTCAACCATGCAGGCCGCGCTGAAAACATTCAAAATGGGTTCGGTCGAGCAATTCGACAATTTCATCAACGCCGTTATCACCGAACAGAGCTTCGACAAGCTCAGCCGCTACCTCGAGGCGGCGAAGAACAGCGCAGACTGCAGTATATGGGCCGGCGGCGGAAGCGATAAATCAATCGGGTATTTTATAGAGCCAACAGTGATTGCCACCACCAACCCCGGCTCACCCACCATGTGCGATGAGCTGTTCGGGCCGGTACTGACGGTGTACGTTTACCCGGCCGCTGACTTTGAAAAAGCCATGGACCTGGTGGACAACACCTCTCCCTACGCGCTGACCGGCTCCATCCTGGCACAGGACCGCTACGCCGTGGAGCGGGCCACGGAGCGGCTGCGCCATGCCGCCGGTAATTTTTACATCAACGACAAGCCCACCGGCGCGGTGGTGGGGCAACAGCCGTTTGGCGGCGCCCGGGCAAGCGGCACCAACGACAAGGCCGGGTCCATCCTCAACCTGTACCGCTGGCTGAGTGCCCGTACGGTGAAGGAAACCTTTGTGCCGCCGGTGGATTATCGCTATCCATTTCTGTCTGAAGAGTAAGCGCCATAAAATCAAGTATTTGCAGCAGAAAACCCCATCAAATTTTTCAGATTTGATATTTATTGTATATTTGCTGCCCGTTACAAGAATGGCTGCGTAGCTCAACTGAATAGAGCATTTGACTACGAATCAAAAGGTTTCAGGTTTGAATCCTGACGCGGTCACCAAGCCTCACTGAAAAGTGGGGCTTTTTTATTGTACTAATCAGCTATAAATCAAATTGTTAGAGAAGTGTGGGGATCTTTGAATTTCTTACAACAGTGAGTCCGTTAATTGAACTTTCCCGGTATATCGAAAATGTGCCTAACAATTTGCCTAACATTTTGGATTTTGCAATTTTTACTGGTCGTTATGTCAGTTCATTTATCAATAGTTAAAAGAGCTAAATAATGGCCGAGGCCGTCACTTCAAAATCAGGAAAAATCCTATGATTTATACAGATTAGAATTAGTTGAAAGTAATGCTACATTCATTTTAATTAATGTTTGGTTAACTTATTAAACATCTCATTTCAATGACAAAGATTAAATTGCGGCAATCGTTTTGGATAAATTCAAGAACGCGGGTGAAGTAAAATATTCTCAAAAATAAGTCTGCCCTTACAAGCAAGAAGATATGGAAGGTAGACTTGAGTTTGAAAAATGTTTATATAACTAAAACCAAAATTTTCAGAATTGTAGCGGAATAGTAAAATAGAAGGTGCTCCCTTGACCCAGCTGGCTTTCTGCCCATATGTTACCTTTATGGCGTTGAATGATTTCATAACATATAGATAACCCAATGCCTAGGCCCTGAAAATGAACAGCTGTGCTTTCTTCCCTGAAATATCGCTCAAATACTTTATGAAGATTCTCCTTTTGTATACCGATACCACTATCAGCAACAGAAACCCTAATTCCATTCATTATTTGAATAACGTTTACGAATACTTTATCAGCTCTGGGTGAATACTTAACTGCGTTTGTCAATAAATTTATGAGTACCTGTTGTAATCTCTGCATGTCGGCGGTTATAGTTTGATCAATTTTACCCGAAAGTATAAAGCTATGTGAAGGGGATGAAAATTGAACTTCGTCTATCGCTCCTGAAATCATCTCGTTAAAGTCGAAGTCAGTAATATTTAAGTTAAGCTTGCCATTTTGTATTTTACTTACGTCCATTAATTCAGCAACAAGTTTATTCACTTTACTAATTGAGTCATCAGCTTTTTTCGCCAAAAACAAATTTTTATCATCCTCTGCTTCCATTTTCGTTCTTAACAATTGTATAAAGCCTTTCGCGGATGTTCGTATTGGTATAGGAATTGAACGTTGATATCTTCAAATCTTAACACGGGTCTAAATTTTAACAAGCTAATGAGCGTTGAAAAATATAACTCCAGTGTTCCAATTCGTTGTTGTTGTTCGAGGACAGTGATATATTCGCCAAAAGCGACTGCTACTGGTCCCCAGATATTATAATTAACTTCACTTCTAATCCTACTGTATTTTCTCCTTCCATATTTTCTGTTTTTGCCTTCCAAGCGTGCTTCAATATAATTAGGTAAACCAGTTGTTAAAAGTTCTTCTTCGGTTTTTGTTACGTTCCTTCTGATCTTTTTATTATATTCTTTTTGTTTGTAGAATTCATGACGAAATGCATTAAAAGTGAAGGTGCCTAAGCTCTTGATAATATCATTTGCTCTTTGCATTTCTTTTTGAACGCCATCGCGGACACGGGATAATTCTTCCCCTAAGTGTGGGGACCTTAATTTTTTAAAATCACTTTCGGTAGGGAAAAATCAATTGGAAAAGACAATGGTTGCCTATCAAATGTGACCCTAATGACAAGCCGGTATGAGTTGGATTTTTTAAGCATTCTTCTTTTGTCAAGAATGCATGCTGTTGTTGCTTTCATTTTCTTCTCATTGTTTAAAATGTGCCTAACAATTTGCCTAACACGCGACAGTTAAACAGCTCTTTTTTAGAAATGATAAAGTTAAGTGATTTCGCTGAAACCGTTTACCAGCAAGGGTTTGATGGAAACTTAGATACAGTTAAATAAAGTAGAAAAAGGTGTATTCGATCGCTACGAATCAAAAGGTTTCAGGTTTGAATCCTGACGCGGTCACTAAATGAACGTACTCACAGCCCGGTAAACATGGTTTTGCCGGGCTTTTTTGGGCACATACCCCAGCAGCCCTATCCCATTTCCGCATTGAAACATTTTCTTCCCGATTTCTCTGTCAATCCGCCCCGCCGGGGCTATCTTTTACCTGCGGCCGGTGCCTTGTGCACCCGCAACGCATGATACAGCCAATTAAAAAAATTCGCCGGGGCCAGTCTCATCAGCACGGATACCCAGTAAGCCAGCCGGCCGGGAACGATAATCATCTTTCCGCGAAGGGTCTGGCGGACGGCAGTTTCACCCACTTCAGCCACGGGTACCGCCAATCGTTTGCCCAGCCAACCCAGTTTAGCCATTGTCTCGGACTCGATACCCGGTTTGGTGAACACCGGTCCCGGGCACAAGCAGCTCACGGAAATGCCATCGGACTTTAACTGGTAGCGCAGCGAATAACTAAAAAAAAGCAGGAAGGATTTTGTTGCGGAATAGATGTTTTTGGCCTGCAACGGTGCCATGCCGGCCAGGCTGCTGACATGTAAAATATAAGCCGGGCTGCTTTTCCGCAGTAGCGGCAACAGGCAGTAGGTGAGGGCCACGGCGGCATCGGTGTTCAGGTGGATCATATAACGGGTATCAGCAATCGAAAGAGACAGGTAATCCCCGGCGCCGCCGATACCGGCCACATTGCATAATATCTTTACAGAAATGCTGTTTGCAACACACCAGTCGGCAATCTCGGTGGCAGCGCCTTCCGTACTGAGATCGAAGGCCAGTAGCTCCACCCTTACCTCAAATGCCTCCAGCGCTTTCCTGGCGACCTGCAACTTTACCATGTCCCGGGATACCAGTACAAGATTGAATTTGCGTTTGGCCAGTGCCGTGGCGATGGCAAACCCGATGCCACTGCTGCCGCCGGTCACCAGCGCGAATGGGCTTTCCATACATCAGCTTTCTTTTGCCGGTTTGCGGTGGCCGGCTTTGTTGTAAATGGCCACTACCAGTCGCCTTGGCAGCACCCTGATCAGGAACGCCATCACTTTTGACAGGGTACCGGGAATGATCACCAGTCTCCGGTTCAGTGTTTCGCGGATGGCCACTTCGCCAACCTGCAAGGGCGGTACGGCCATGCGCATACCGATCCAGCCCAGCTTTTCTTTCGTGTCTTTTTTTATCTCGGGTTTCGTAAAAACAGGCCCGGGGCAGAGCACGCTGACGCTGATATTTTTTTCTTCGAGCTGGTAACGCAACGCGTAACTAAAAAAAACAACGGCAGATTTGGTAGCGGAGTATAGATTTTTCACCGGGATTGGGGCAAAGCCGGCCATACTGGCTACGTTTAAAATATAGGACGGTGCGTTTTTTTCCAGCAGGGGCAACAGGGTAAGGGTTAAGGCCATGGCGGATCCGATATTGAGGTTAATCATATACCGAAGGCTGTCGAGCGGCAACGAGAGGTAATCACGCGACCCGCCGAACCCGGCCACATTGCACAGTATTTTCAGGGGGATATCCCGGCTGCTGCACCAGTCCGCAATGGCGGTAGCGGACTCGTCAAAGCTTAAGTCGATGGAGAGGGTTTCTACCCGGATAGGGTACAGCGACTGTAACTTAATTTTTGCTTCCCGCAAGGAATCGGCATGCCGGGCAATCAGGATAAGGTTATATCCCCGCCTGGCCAGTGCCACCGCGATACCATACCCGATGCCTGTGCTGCCGCCGGCGACGAGGGCATAGGGCGCGATATTGCCGGCAGCCATCATTTCTCCGGGCGTAATTCGGACGGGTTGTGCTGCCATCGATAGCGCGACGACCGTACTGAGCAGGTAAACAGCAATAATTTTCATGTTTTTCCAGGCTTGTTTAAAGTTAATTCAAAATATCGCGCCTAGAGGCCTATTAGGCATTAAACAAAGCCGGCGCTGAACCGGAAGCGTGTAGGGCAGGCGGCCGTTCACTTGTGATGCGCCCCTATTTTTCGGGCTGGTTGTCCGGTCAGCCGAAGACAACATTTTTTTTGTTAAAAATTTTCACCTTTCAGTAAATTCCT
>JBBROE010000094.1:0-17986 GCA_038229695.1 Chitinophagales bacterium
GTACCCGGCTGTGTTTCGGGAAGTTGGTTTGTAGGGGCCGGGATAGGTTTTTTCGGCAGCGGCGTCTCCACGAGGAGCGTGGCCCTGGGCTTGTCTTCCGGCACAACTGTTTTTACCGCGGGTTGTGCCCTGGATTTCGGTACCGTTATCAGGGGTATCCGCCGGAAGGCAACGGGCTTTACGGCGTCAATTGCTTTTTTTTTAACCAGTCCTTCGCCTGATGCGGCGATGTCCATGGCCTGCTGCAGGTAGGATAGCCGGATGAGGCAGAGTTCGGCATGCAGGCGTTTGTTGCGCGCCGATTTATAATTCACGCCGGCATCATTCAGTATATTCAATGCACTGATGCTATATGCGAAAGAAGTTTGTGCGGCCACTTCCAGGTATCTTTCCCGGAAACTTTCCGCCACTTCCAGCAGCGCCACCACCCGTTCATCTTTTGCCACGAGGAGATTTCGGAAAAATTCGGCCATGCCTTCAATCACCATATCGCCTTCAAAACCTTTGCTGTTAATGTCATCGAAAAGCAGCATGGCACCCGCAAGGTCCTGTTGCTGCATGGAGGACAGCAATTTAAAATAATAGGCCGAGTCAAGGATATTAAGGTGTTCCAGCGTATTGTCGTACGTTACTTCCCCGTTGGTGAAGCTGACGATCTTGTCGAGTATACTCAGGGCATCGCGCATACAGCCCTCACTTTTCTGTGCTATCAGGTGCAACGCCGCTTTATCAGCTTTAATTTCTTCTTTCCCTGCGATTTCCCGCAGGTGATCCACCGTGTCATTTGCGGTGATGCGATTGAAATCAAAAATCTGGCAGCGGCTGAGAATGGTGGGCAATATTTTGTGTTTCTCCGTCGTGGCCAGTATAAAAATGGCATAGGGCGGAGGTTCTTCCAGCGTTTTTAAAAATGCATTGAAGGCCGATGAACTGAGCATGTGTACTTCATCGATAATGTACACCTTGTACTTCCCGGCCTGCGGGGCAAACCTTACCTGGTCAACCAGCGCGCGGATATCGTCTACTGAATTGTTACTGGCGGCATCCAGTTCATGGATGTTCATCGACGTACCCTGGTTAAAGGACAGGCAGGAGGGACAAACATTGCAGGCTTCTCCGTCTGCCGTAATGGCCTCACAGTTGATGGTCTTGGCGAGGATGCGGGCGCAGGTCGTTTTACCGACGCCCCGTGGTCCGCAGAATAAAAAAGCATGCGCCAGCTGGCTGTTCCGGATGGCATTTTTCAGGGTGGTGGTGATGTGCGCCTGGCCTACCACTGTCGAAAAGTTCTGGGGCCGGTATTTTCTGGCAGAAACAACGAATTTGTCCATAACGGGTACAAAGTTAAGCGAAAACAATTTTTTTGATGGCGGAAGTACCGGCAGCGGGGAAGGCGGCGCTGGGTGTAAGGAGAAAAAAAAAGAGGCTGCCCCGGGGCAGCCTCGTAATGATGGGTTTATGCGTGTTGCTTAAAAACCTGGATTGTTCGGCAACAGCTTTGGATTTACGTCGATCTCCTGTTTAGGCACAGGAAACAACAACTGTTTGTCGGAGAACGTGGCATTAAATACAGTAGTATGTCCGACAAAATTGTCCCAGTTGCCGGTTACATCGTTATGCACTTTGCGGGTACGCAGCATATCGAACCACATTTTGCTTTCGAAGGCCAGTTCATAGTACCGCTGGATCCATACTTCTTTCTCGAACGCATCCTGGCTAAGACCACTAACTGGCGCAAGGTTGGCCCGCTGCCGGATATCATTCACGCTCTTGTAGGCGGTGGCGTTTGCGCCTCCGTCGGCCCTGTTTTCGGCTTCTGCATACATCAGCTTAACATCGGCGAGCCGGTACAGGGTATAATTCAAATCGGATTTCACCGTATTGGTCACCGCCGTGCTGTCGAACCACTTGTAGATATAGGCACCTTTGAATGTAACGGTTGCGCCGGTTTTTGCATTCGGGTAGCTGTAATAATAATACTGGCGGTCCTGTACCCTTTTATCACCAGCCGGATAGGAAGCGATGAATTGCGGGGTAGGGTAGACCGAACCGTATTCGTCCGAATACCTGGAAATTCCCGAATAATTCGGGATGGTTAGCGCCGTCAGCGGGTTGGTGGACGGCACACTGGCCGCGTATTGCACCTGGAAAATAAATTCACCGGTATTTTTATTTGCCGGTTTAATCATATCCGTGTATTGCGGGAACAGCGTATAACCACCGTTGTTGATTACATCGAGGGATCGTTTTGCTGACTCGGCATAATAGGTCGCCCCTCCATTGATGGCTGCACCGGCATAAGTCAGGTATACATCAGCCAGCAGCGATTTAACGGCACCCATAGAAACGAGCCCGGTTTGATCTTTATACGGCAGGGTGGATTTTTCAGCCAGTAAAAGATCAGGGATGATGATGCTGTCGTAAATGTTCTTGGCCGGCGAGCGGGGTATGTTCAGGGTTCCGATGTCGGTGGGTACCTTGGTAACATTTGGTACTGCTCCATACATCCGCACCAGGAAGAAATAATACAAGGCGCGGAGCGTATGTGCTTCAGCCAGCATATTGGTCTTCATGGCATCGGTCAGTCCCGGCGCATTGATGCCCGGTATCAGCTGTATTGCCTGGTTGGTTGCGCCTACGCCTTTATAGAGGTTCTGCCACCAGGTATCCACGTAAAAAGACGTGGCGTTATAGCTCAGGTTCTGGAAATTAATAAACCCGGTTTGTCCGAGGTCACTGTTTGCCTTGCCGGTCATGAAATTCATGAGGTTCCAGGTGTTCCCGCCGTAGGAAGAGGGCTGGCCACCTAACATCGACGGCTGTAGGTACTGGTATGATGCGTTGGCAAGCGCCCTCGCCACTTTCACGCTGGACAGGGACGATTGCGGCGTAATGAAATTGGTGGGCGTTTCCTGTAGAAATTTTTTGCAGGATGCACCCAGCAGGATCACTGCACCCATGACGATATATTTTGTGTGCTTCATGTTCGCTTTTTTTGAAATTAGAAATTGAGGTTTACCCCTAAATTCCATACCCGCGGCCTTGGATAAGAAAAGAAATCCAGGTTCTGTGAAAATGAGCCGTTGGCACCATAGGAACTGTTGTAGGTATCCACTTCAGGATCGTAGCCCGTGTACTTGGTGATGATAAACAGGTTTTGCACGCTGGCATAGAAGCGAACCTTGTTGATTCGGTAACGGTTCAGCAAAGCTGATGGCAACGTATAACCGAGAATGAAGTTCTGCCCGCGAATGAACGAGCCGTCTTCCACCCACCAGGTATCAAACTTGGAATCCTGCGCGAATTTATAATTCCGCACCTGAGAAATCATCGTGTTCTGGTTGGTTGGTGTCCAGGCATTCAGTACTGTTTTCAGGCTGTTGGCGATGGTCTGGCGGTCTTCAGACGAGTGTTTGAAGGTTGCCGCTGTATTCACGCCTTCTACGAAACGGATGTCGAAGCTGAAGTCCCAGTCTTTGTAGGTGATGGTGCTGTTGAAATTGCCGGTCCACTTGGGATATGCCCTTCCGATAATGCCGTAGTGTTCCGAGCCATCAGCATTCAGCAGGTATTTACGGTCGCCGGGTTTAAGGTTCTGCGTGGCAGCCAATGCCGCTTCCTTATCGCTGTAGGTACCCAGGCGCGTACGTCCATAAAAAGAACCGATGGCTTCACCTACCCGGAGAATATTGGTCTGGCCCAGGAAATTGGGTCCGGGGAAAATATCCGCATTTCCGTCCTTCAGCTTCAGGATTTTATTTTTGTTGGTGGAGAAGATGAAGCCTGTGGTCCACTTGAAGTTCTTGGTAGAAATGTTGGTGGTATTCAGGTTCAGTTCAAAACCGGTGTTGCGGACGGATCCGACATTCACGTACACGAAATTATTGTTGAGACCTGCTGACCATGGAATGGGTGCCTGCAGCAACAGGTCCTTGGTGGTACGGTTGTAATAATCGGCGTTCAGGGTAATTCGGTTGTTGAACAGCCCCAGCTCGATACCCGCATCAGCCTGCACTGAAATCTCCCATTTCAAATCGGGGTTTCCAAGGTAGCTGGGTATGAGGGTCGACTGGTTTGCACCATTCAGCACCGTGGTGCTGGGCTGGATCTGGGCAATGGACTGGTACTGGCCGATTTCCTGGTTCCCGGATGTTCCGTAACTGGCGCGTATTTTAAGTTCGCTGATATTCGAATACTGGCGCATGAAATCTTCCTGTGACACTCTCCAGGCTGCACCGACCGACGGGAAAAACGCGTATTTGTTGTTGGCACCGAATTTAGAGGAACCATCATAACGCCCGGTTGCCGTAAACAGGTATTTATTGCTGATGTTATAGGTAAGCCGCGCGAAATAAGAATTCATGGCCCATTTGTAATCCTGGCTTTCAGAAGCTGAGCGCACTGAACCCGCCTGGAGGTAATGGTACTGGAAAATGTCATCAATGAAATTCTGCGTTTCAGCCCTCATCCGCTCCTGCGTATAGGTCTGGAACGAGGCTCCCAGCAAGGCAGTGAGTTTATGGTTTGGATTAAATTCCTTGTTCCAGGTGAGGTAATTCTCGGACTGCCAGTAATTGTTGAAATAACTGTTGAGATTGGCCACACCGCCCTGGTCCTGCGATAAATTGTGCAGGTCACCTGCGGAATAGAAATTACTCTTCAGGGTATTCAGGTTAAATCCGAAATCGGATTTAAAATCGAGGTCTTTAGTGATATGGAACAGCAGGTAGGTATTACCCAACGTCTGGAAATTGTTATTGAGGGTGTACCTGTTCTGCGCGATATGCACAGGGTTTGCACCACCTTCCAGTCCGTCGATATCATTGTTACCTGCCCAGGTGCCATCGGGATATTTGATAGGCAGGATGGGCACTTCCTCGGTCACCATTCTCGGTACGTTCAAACCACCGTTACCGTCCGACACCACTTTCTGGCTGCTTTTGATGAGCGAAAGGCTTCCCCCGACTTTCAGCCATTTGTTTACGTCGTTGTCCAGCGTAATCCTCGCAGAGTATCTTTTAAAGCCCGAGTTCATCATGATTCCCTTCTGGTCAAGATATCCAAGGGAAACACTGAATAACGTTTTATCGCTTCCCCCCTGGAAATTCAGCTGGTGATTTTGGGAGAAAGCGGGTTTGTATATTTCGTGTTCCCAATTGGTGTTGTAGAGGGGCTTGTCGTTGGCGTCGAAGAGCAGGGGAAAATTGGTATGGTTAAGTGCCTTGGGAGGAGCCCATGTTCCACCGGCGGGGTCGAACTTCTGGCCATTCGCATAAGCCAGATTATACACCTGTACAAATTCAGTGGCATTCAGCGCAGGGAGGTGGCGGGAGAGTTCGGCGACGTTGGTATTGCCGTCGTACGTAACACGGGTTGCGCCGGCACGGCCACGCTTGGTAGTAATCATGATTACGCCATTGGCGCCACGGGCACCGTAAATCGCGGTAGAAGACGCATCCTTCAATACTTCCAGTGAAGCCACGTCATTGGGGTTGATACTGTTGCCGTCGACCCCGGCCACACCGTCCACCACGTAGAGCGGATCAAGGCTGGAGTTGATGGAACCAAGACCCCGTACACGCACTTTTGCACCTGCGCCGGGAGCGTTGTTGTTGATGCTCACATCCACGCCGGCCACTTTGCCCTGCAGGGCCTGGGTAATATTGGGTACAGGCTTATCCATCAGCTTATCTCCCTTTACCACGGATACGGCACCGGTAAGGTCTGATTTCCTTGCCGTTCCATACCCAATCACCACTACGTCGCTAAGGTTATTGGCTTCCCCGGAAAGAACGATGTTCTGCAGCCGGGATGGGTCATTTGCCGGGATCTCCATGCTTTTGTAACCGACAAAGCTAAAAACCAGCATCGCATTGGCACTGCTTACCTCGATGGTGAATCCCCCGTTTGCACGGGTGGTGGTACCATTGTTGGTACCTTTTTCCAGCACGCTTACCCCGGACATTGGTTCGCCTCTCTCATTGGCTACCCTCCCGATTACCGGGATGGCCGTGCTGGCGAGTTGATTTTCAGTGAGTTTATCGCCCACGATGACTACCAGCTGGGCACTCAGTTTACGGTAGGTTAGACTGGTGTGTTCCAGCACCTTATCCAACACATCGGAAAGCGTCGCATTTTTCACATCAATGGTCACCAGCTGGTTCCCTTTCAACAGCTGGTCCTTGTAAACGAAGCGAAAATCGCCCTGTTCTTCAATCGATTTGAGCACCTTCTTAAGCTGCACCTTTTCCAGTTTCAGGCTGATGCCCTGGCCGTAGGAGTGCGCAAAGGTCTGGGTGGAGAACAACAGGATTAGCACAATGGCCATCTTCGTCATAAGCAGGTATTTGAGTAATGAACGGCGCATACCGGCAGCTTCGCCGTATTCACATTTTTTCATATCTTGGCTTTGATTTAAAAATGATGATTACTGCCCTCGCGGGCAGTTTTGTCTTAAAACAGCGGAGGATGTTGCAACCATTCTCCGTTTTTAATTTTTGGGGCGGTTATGTAATTTTTTTCATGGCAACCGTTTTTAGCTGGGGTGAAGGAAAAATGAGAACCTCTTCATGAACATGTAAAGGTCCTGGCAACCGTGTATTGTTAGATAAGTGCCGTCAGCTACCTGATGGTCACAGCATTCCTGTTGATGTTATACCTGAAATTTCCGGTGATCTTTAAAGCTTCCATGACTTCCGACAGCGTTTCATTGTCAAAAATTCCGCTGAACTGCGTGTGCCGCAGTTCCTGGTCTTCAGGCAGGGTCACTTTCACATCGTACCAACGTTCAATTTTACCGGCTACCTCCTCCAGTGTTTCAGCATCGAATACCAGCTTGTTTTTTATCCATCCGGTTTCCCACGCCGTGCTGTCCCTGGCCTGGAAGTGCACTTTACCCACCTGGATATTGATGTCCCCGCGCTTGTTATCTTTCCTTCCGGAAACCGGTTCATTCAGGCCATTGTTCACCATCAGTTTTTCATTCGGCCGGAGGACTATCTTCTTTTCGGGATTGTTGTGCAGGGTCACTTCCACTGATCCGCGGAACAGGGATGTTTCGGTGTTGTGTTCTGAGGGATAAGCCCTCACATTGAATGCCGTTCCCAGCACCCGGATGTCAATGGTGCGGGTATGGATAATAAATGGCCTGGATTTGTCTTTGACCACATCAAAATAGGCTTCTCCTTCCAGTGAAACCTCCCGGATATCCCCCTGGAAATATTCATTGTAGCTAAGCCTGCTTTCTGCATTCAGCCAGGCGACGGTACCATCGGGGAGCTGAACATTCGACTTTGACCCCCTCCTGGTACTCACTGTATTCCACGCGTTAACGTTCTTTTTTTTACCCGTTTGAGCCATGAAGCTGGTGTTATACCAGATTACCAGTCCTGAAATGACTGCAGCAATGCCTGCCAGTTGAAAAATTACCTTTCTTATCTTCCGCGCAGGCGGCGTTTCCGCGGGTGACTCCGGACCTGCAAACGGAACAGCTGCGATCTCATCGGGCTGCAGACTCATCCGCTGCAGGTGCCGGTTAAAAAATAATTCGTTAGCGGGCAGGGCAGCAGTTGATGACTCCCACATCTGCACCAAAACCTGGGCATGCAATCCAAGACCGGGATTATCCAGCAATAACTGCTCCAGCGCACACAACTCTTCTTCGGTTGCTTCGCCGGTTAGTTTGACACTGAGCAATTGCCAGAATTTTTCTTCCTCCATGTAATGCGCTTATGTAACAGGATGCCCGTTGCTGTAAAAATGTACCAAAAGAAAAAACTTTTTTTAAAAAATCGTTTACCTTCATACTCCAGAACGGACATTTAAAAAATCCAATCTACGTTGAAGTCGTTTGCCCATATAACTGAACTGCAGAGAAAGATCGCCCTGTACGACGACATGGTCGCCTATAAGGAAATGTGTGATTATTTTTACCCCCGCCTGTACCGCACTGCTTATACTTTCCTAAAGTCGAGAGAGCCGGCAGAGGAAATCGTTTCTGATGCTTTTATCAAAGTTTGGCAGATACGCAGCCGGCTGCCGGAAGTAGACAACCTCCGTGTTTACCTTTACACCATCACCAAAAATCTTTGCCTGAAAAACATCACCCGGCAATACAAACACCCGGTGACGAGCCTGGACCTGATGCCCCTGGAAACCTGTATCGATTTTAATAATCCGGAGGAAATTTGTATTTCCGCCGATATTATTAAAAATATCCGGGCAGCCCTGCAGGAACTACCCCCCAGGTGCAGGCTGATCCTGCAACTGGTAAAAGAAGACGGGTTGAAATATAAGGAGGTGGCTGAAATTCTTCATTTGTCGGAGCTCACTGTCCGTAACCAGGTGGCCATCGCCGTAAAAAAATTGGGCAAGGCATTGCCGGTCTATCTCCAGCCGTCCGTAAATTTCAATTTTACCCCGCACTGACAGAATCGTTTGTGCCTGTCCGGTAGTACCGGTGTTTATCAGCTGATCATGGGATGGGGTACAAAAACCCGGCTCCTGTCAAAAAGATACCGGTAAGTCACCAGCCTGCGGCTCTGGAACGTTTCGCCCAGGCTCTGCGCTACATTCAGCATTTTCGGGTTGAACCCGCCAATCCACTGCATTTCATATTCGGTATAACTCGTTTCAGGCTGAACGCATTTTGCCGCCTCCACCAGCATAAAGGCATCTACCCCGCTACCCTGGAATTCGGGTACTATCCCGTATACCAGGCCCACAAATTTCTTGTTCGGCTGCGTTCGCTGCATCCATGCGAACCGCAGCTTCTGCCATAATCCGAATTTGCCGTTCAGCGCCTTGAAATACTGGTTGATGTCCGGCAGGTTGACAAACATACAGACCGGTTCGTTTTTATGGTAAGCGAACCAGATGATCTTCTCGTCGATTACTGGTTTCATCTTTTTAAACATCAGTTCCACCTGGCTTTGCTTCAGTTCTTTCAGCCCGCCATGGCCCGCCCAGGCCTTATTATACACTTTCGTGAAATCTGCGGCGAAAGCGGGCAGCTCGCGCTTCCTGAAATGACGGGCAGTAAAATCCGGCTTGCCGGCAAACAGCGCGTGGCGGTCGTACATCTTCTGGTGCATCTTTTTTTTCGGGTCCAGGCCAAAACAGACCTGGTCAAAAAAATTGCAGAAACCATAGTTTTCAAACAGCGCCTGGTAGTAGGGAAAATTATAGTTCATGCAGTACAGCGGTTCCTGGAATCCGGCCGTCACCAGTCCCCACCAGCGGTCCCGCTCCCCGAAATTGACGGGACCGTCCATCGCCTCCATACCGGCCGCAGCCAGCCATGCCCGGGCCGTATCGAAGAGCGTATTGGCGGCGTCCTGGTCGTCGATACAATCGAAAAACCCGATGCCTCCAACCGGCAAATCATCGCCTTTATTTTTATATTTTTTATTGATGAAAGCAGCCACCCTGCCGCGAAGCGCACCGGAACTGTCTTTCAACACCCAGCGGGCACAGCTGCCATGGCGAAACGTTTTGTTCAGATCCACATCAAATACCTCCCTGATATCTTTGTCGAGCGGCCTGATATACCCGGTGTTTCCCCTGTTGATAAGCGGGTTCACCATCAGGAAATCCTGCTCCAGCGCAGGTGTCGTCACAGCAATTGTCTGGAATCTGGTCATAGGTAAAATTAGGGGTAAAACCGGCTTACTGCCAAAGCGGCTTCCACCGCGGGTATACCGGATGAAACGGCACGGATTGGGCGTTCCCGGAAGAATTATTTTTTTCTTTTTGCCTGCCCGAATAATGGGCTCAACCCTTACCTTTGCGGCAAATTTTTAAACAGCTGTTAACACGCTCATGTATGGCAAAAACTGGTAAAATAAAGCAAATTATTGGCGCCGTGGTAGACGTTCAATTCGAAGGGGAGCTGCCTGAAATCTATAATGCACTGGAATTATCCCGCGACAACGGGGAAACACTGGTGCTGGAAGTACAGCAGCACCTGGGTGAAGACAGCGTACGGACCATAGCCATGGACGGAACTGAAGGTCTTGTACGCGGAACAGCCGTGCAGGATACCGGCCGCCCGATTGCCATGCCGGTTGGGCCGGATATCAACGGCCGTCTCTTCAACGTTACCGGAGATGCCATCGATGGTCTGCCCCCACTTTCCAAAGCCGGCGGCCGCCCCATTCACAATAAACCACCCTTATTCGAAAACCTCAGCACCGCCAGCGAAATCCTATTTACGGGCATTAAGGTAATCGACCTCATTGAGCCCTACGCCAAAGGGGGAAAAATCGGGCTCTTCGGAGGTGCCGGGGTGGGTAAAACGGTCTTGATCCAGGAATTGATTAATAATATTGCGAAAGGCCATGGCGGTCTTTCGGTGTTCGCCGGCGTAGGCGAAAGAACCCGCGAAGGAAATGACCTGATGCGCGAGATGATCGAAGCGGGTATCATGAAATATGGCGATGCTTTCAAACACAGCATGGAAGAAGGCGGCTGGGACCTGGAGAAAGTAGACATGGAAGGACTGAAAGAGTCCAAAGCAACTTTTGTATTCGGCCAGATGAACGAGCCACCCGGCGCGCGTGCCCGGGTAGCACTGAGCGGTCTCACCATCGCGGAATATTTCCGCGACGGGGATGGGCAGGGGAAAGGACGTGACATCCTGTTTTTCGTCGACAATATCTTCCGGTTCACACAGGCAGGTTCCGAAGTATCGGCCCTGCTCGGGCGTATGCCCAGCGCGGTGGGTTACCAGCCCACACTGGCTACCGAGATGGGATTGATGCAGGAACGCATCACCTCCACCCGCAACGGTTCCATCACCTCCGTTCAGGCGGTATACGTACCCGCGGATGACCTTACCGACCCCGCACCGGCCACTACCTTTGCCCACCTGGATGCCACCACCGTACTCAGCCGTAAAATTGCGGATTTGGGTATCTACCCCGCCGTGGATCCGCTGGATTCCACGTCCCGTATCCTCACTCCGTTTATCGTGGGTGACGAACATTATAATACGGCCAACCGCGTCAAATTGATCCTGCAGCGCTATAAAGAACTCCAGGATATCATCGCCATCCTGGGTATGGATGAGCTGAGCGATGAGGATAAACTGATTGTATCCCGCGCCCGCCGTGTTCAGCGTTTTCTGTCACAGCCTTTCCACGTCGCCGAGCAGTTCACCGGTCTGAAAGGCGTATTCGTAAGCCTGGAAGATACCATCCGCGGTTTCAATATGATCATGGATGGCGAGGTGGATGAATACCCCGAAGCGGCCTTTAACCTCGTAGGTACTATCGAGGATGCCATTGAAAAAGGTAAGAAATTACAGGCGCAGGTAAGGTAAACGGGCTCTGCAGTCGCCGGTATTTTTGGACCGGGCGGCTGACTAAAGCCGGTCATCGTTGCGTCGCACTCCTTTACCGCAGCACGGGTAGCAGCATTTATCATTTCCGTTAAACGACCTATACATGGAACTCGAAATACTTACACCGGTAAAGAAAATATTCAGCGACACCGTCTATGGGGTACAGCTCCCCGGTATCGGCGGCAGCTTCGAGGTGCTCGACCGGCATGCCCCCATGGTCAGCGCACTGAAAGCCGGCAACCTGAAAGTGCTGAAAGATAAATCGATGAAGAGTTTGGCCGTATTCAGTATCCGCAGTGGCTTCGTGGAAGTTGTCAATAATACCGTTACCGTGCTCGTGGAAGGTGCCACGCAGGACGGCGCAGCGGTAGGATTATAGTGTTCCCGTGAGAATCCCCCGATCCGTCGTCCTTTGAAAAACCGCCCGGCCGCTATTACTACTCTATTAAAAGACAGGACTTACTGCTTTGAACGATTAATCCCGCCATCCGGCGGGATTCTTTTTTTTCTCAAACAGGTACTAACGCTGCTGAATAACCGCTTTTAGATCCTTTTCCCGGCAGGTCATTAGTGCGTAACCTCTACAAGTAGTGGAATTTTCGCCCCTGCTTTCTTTGGGGGCGGAGAACAACCGCGTCGCTTTATTGTTCGCGCTATACCGCCATCGGCTTCATAATTAACCGGTTTTTAATGAAATGCTGTTAAATATTTTCACATTACTGCAGTCACTGTTAGGTAGCTGTTAAGATTAATCCTCCGGCTTTGTTTGGTGATGTTCTTGCGCAGTAAGCTATATACTTTAACGTTTAAATTTTTACAGATGAGAAGAGTGTTGACAATCCCCGCGCTGCTGGTGTTGGTAATCATCGCGGCAGGGTGTACAAAAGATCCCGTGAGCCGGCTGAACACTGATGAAACCCGCTTATTTATTACCAATCACGATAGTACCGTAAACTTCACCGGTTTCAAAACTTTTAAGGTATCCGATTCAGTGGCCATCATCAGCAACGACCACCAGCGGAAGAAAACGCGAGACAGTTATGACTCCCTGGTCATTGCCGCTATTACCACGCAAATGAAGTCGCGGGGATATACCCAGGTGTCAAACGAGGACAAACCAGACCTTGGCATCAACGTCAGCCAGATCATCAACTCCTATACTGGCCTGGTCGATTACGGTAATTATTACAACAGTTACTACGATTACTGGGATCCCTATTCCTGGGGCTACGCTGGTTATGGCTATTATTCGCCGTTTGTGGGCACCTACCAGGTTAATGAGGGAGTGCTGTCCGTTGATATGTTTGACCTTAAAGACGCCGCCGCCTATACCAAAATCAAATCAATCTGGAATGGCGTCATCCGCGGCGAAGGGATCTTCAACAGCAGTTCCGTTGGCCAGAATGTAAAAGCCCTTTTTGAACAGTCCAGCTACATTCACCCCTGATTAATCACCTCAAATATCAACGTATGAAAAAGATAAAATTTTTATGGATGGGCCTGGTGTTGCTGTGCTGCAGTGCAGGCGCTTTCGCACAGGAAAAGGGCGTGCTTACGCTTCAACTTAATTACTCCGTCGGCATCCCCACCGGTTCTTTCAAAGATGTTATTGCCAATAATTCTTATAACGGGTTTGGTGGTGCGCTGATGTATCATTTCAGCAACAGTTTTTCGCTTGGCCTGGAAACGGGCTCGCAGCAATTTTACCAGAAAACTGCCAGGCAGTTGTATAAGTCTGCCGATGGCAGTGATGTTTCGGCAGTACTTTCCAATTCTGTACAACTGGTTCCTGTTATGGTAAGGGCCCAGTATAATTTCCTGCCCCACGGCTATATTCGTCCGTATATCGGGCTTTCTGCGGGAGGAAATGTGATCAACTACAGCCAGTATGCCGGGGAGTTCACCAACGATTCCAAAAACAGGTTTGGCTTTGCGGCCCGGCCGGAAGCCGGCTTTTATATTCCCTTCGGCAAATACAGCAGGGCGGGTTTCAGTCTTGGTGCAGGGTATAATGTGATGCCTTTTAACTATAATGGCATCAGTAATTTCAATAATATTACGGCACGCGCAGGCATCAGTTTCCCGCTTGGTTAACTGCACGGGCCATACCTTTCGTTTACAAGTTATTCCCGGCCAGCCCGGGAATTTTTTTTGTCCGGGAATGAAAAGTGAGAGAAATGAAGACTGTAGACAAAAAAGCTAATTCAACTGGGGGTCGCTGGGGAAATTGATCAGCATTTCATAGTCGCCTCCCAGCAGCCGGATGGCATCTTTCCAGGTTTCGGTGGTGGTAATGGGAAATACAATCTTCCGGGTAGCCTCGGCAAGCAGCCAGGATTTTTCCTTGAGCTCTTCGGTCAGCTGGCCCTCGCCCCAGCCGCTGTACCCGATAAAAAAGCGAATCTTGCTGCTTTCCGCTTTGCCGCTTTTCAGGAGTGCAATAGCCGTTTCAAAGTCGCCGCCCCAGTAGATCCCATTCAGGATTTCGGTGGACCCGGGTATATCGGAAGGGTATTGATGCAAAAAATGAATGGTATCTTTCTGAACGGGACCGCCATAATAGACTGGCAGTTCCAGGTCTTCCGCGCTGCTCACCAGTTCGTGCAGCCGGTACTTGAATTCCCGGTTGAGCACAAAACCGAATGTACCTGCATCCTGGTGTTCGCAAAGGAATACCACCGTCCTGCTGAAATTAGGATCTTTCAGGAAAGGATCGGCAATCAGCAATATACCCGGTGCGGGATCCATCATTTATCCTAAATTACTTACTTTATTGACATTTAAAAATCTTAATTAACGGGTACTTAGTTCATAGCGCCATGCAAAACCTTAGTTAAAAAAAGGAGGCATGCAGCTACATTCCAGCAAAAGCCGTTCCGCTCCACTATTTTTGTGCCGATGAAAAAAATTTTACCTGTTATTATTATACTGATTACCGCTTCCCTGATCGGTATTATCGCCATACAGGTATCCTGGATCAAAAATATGCTGGTGATAAAAGAGGAGCAGCTGGGCGATAAGGTAGCGAGGGCCATGGCGATGGTCGGTACCGAGCTGATGGATCAAAAGCAAACGCTTCCCAATATCCGCGGGCAACAATATCACCTCGGTTTTATGGTACCCAGCGGCCAGCTCATGAACGAGCTGCTGAAGCCATCCACCATTGCGGTGAATTATACGGCCATCGAGATCGATGAAAAGTTGAAAAAGGCATTTGAAGCCAATGGCATAAAAGATATCTCTTATGAATTCGGCATTTCCTCGAGTGTTGGCCTGAACACCTACGAATTGAAATCAACCAACCTCATGAAAATGATCGCCGATACGATCAATAACAGGCAGTTTTTTTATCCGCTGCAGGTGCCGGGGGGAAGCGACTTTGAGACCATCATGCCCGAAGAGCTGATGATCCTGGTGGTGCCGGATGTAAAAAATAGCATTTTCCGGGAATTGCGCGGGCTGATGACCGTTGCCATCTTATTCACCCTTATTATCTGCTCTGCCTTCTATATTACGGTCCGCGCCCTTATCCGGCAGAAAAAGACGTCTGAGATAAAAAACGATTTTATCAACAACATGACGCATGAATTCAAAACGCCCCTGGCTACGATTTCGCTGGCAGTGGATGCCATGCGCAATGAAAAAGTACTCGGAGACCGCGATAAGATGGGCTATTTCACCGGTATCATCAAGGAAGAAAATAAAATAATGAATAAGCAGGTGGAGACCATCCTGCAGGCTTCGCTGATGGAACGGCGCGAGATACAGCTCAACAAGGTTCCTGTTCATGTGCACCAGGTGATCCACGACGTGCTGGACAATTTCCGCCTGCAGCTGGAAGACCGGCAGGGCAGGGCGCTGCTTCAACTGGATGCACAGCATGACCTGGTACAGGGCGATGAGGTGCACTTCTCCAACATGATATCAAACCTGGTTGATAATGCCGTAAAATATGGCCGCGAAAACCTGCTTATTAAGATCTCGACGGCCAATGTGCGGGATTTTATCCAGGTACGCATCGAAGACAATGGAATTGGGATGACTAAAGAAACCCAGAAACGGATTTTTGAAAAATTTTTTCGGGCACATACTGGCAATGTTCATAATGTGAAGGGGTTCGGACTCGGACTCAGTTATGTGAAAACGATGGTGGATGCCCACGGTGGAAAGATTAAAGTGGAAAGCACGGCAGGCAAAGGCACGTTGTTTATGCTCGATATACCACTCTCCCCGGCACAAAGCCCGGCAGTATAAGACAGCTGTCGCCGTAACTGAGGAACCGGTAACCCCCGCGTAAAGCATGCTGGTAGATATCTTTCCAACCGTCCCCCGCCAGGGCAGCAACGAGCAACAGGAGCGTTGATTTCGGCTGGTGAAAATTGGTTATCATTCCACTAATTATCCTGAACCGGTAGCCAGGTGCAATCAGCAGCCGGGTGTCAGCCTGTACCTGGTCCAGCCCACGGGTATCCATCCAGCTCAGCAGGTTGTCCAACGCCGCCACCGCCGGCATCGTCTCCTCTTTCCATTTATCATAGACCTCCCATTGATCAAGTCCCAGGCTCGCCGGGTCAGCCTCCGGACAAGCTGTTATTTTCAGCGCCAGCCAGTACAGGCTCTCGAGTGTACGGGCAGACGTGGTGCCTACGGCGATAAGATCACCTGTATGAGCACGCAAGTGCGCAATCGTTGTCCTAGAAACTGAAATCCATTCTGCGTGCATGTCGTGATCTGCCATACGCGCGGCAGTAACCGGTTTAAATGTTCCGGCGCCTACATGCAGGGTCACAAAGGCGGTGCTGATGTGTCGGGGGCCGAGGGCTGCGAGCGTGTCCGCTGTGAAATGAAGGCCTGCCGTCGGCGCAGCTACCGATCCCTCACTTCCGGCATAAACGGTCTGGTACCGTTCTTCGTCGGCAGCATCGGATTCGCGTTTCAGGTAAGGTGGAATCGGGATGTTCCCGGCGGCTGCCAGCAGGTATGCAAAATTCAGTTCGCCGGGAGACCAGGTTAGCCGGATAAGAAAATGATCTTTCTCTTTGGCCAGTATTTCCGCGCGGAGTGACATGTTGCCGGCCGGTCCGCTGATTAGCTTTTCAAGAACCTGCCCCTTCTTCCATTTTCCTGCTCCGCCTACCAGGCATTTCCAGTCCACCCCCCTTTGCTGCTGCATGCCTGCAGCGATGCCGGCATAGGCCGGACCCGGTTCCAAACAGAAGATTTCAATGGCCCCGCCGCTCGGTTTACGAAAATGGAGCCGGGCAAAGATGACGCGGGTGTCATTGAATACCAGCAGACTGCCCGCCGGCAGCAACGACGGCAGGGCCCGGAACAGCTGATCCGATAACTGCCCTTCCCGGTACACAAGCAAGCGTGAACCATCCCGTTCGGGCAGCGGAAACCGGGCGATTTTATCATCCGGCAGGGTATAGCTATAGTCGTCGATTGAAATTGAACGCGCATCCATAATTGTAGGGTAAAAACTCTCGGCCTGTAAACAAGTACCCACCGGGAAAGAGTAATCCACATGTCATTCGAGGTTGTGCACAGCTTTTCCACCGCTAGTTCACACCATCCCGCATTTTGTTTCATCAAATTCCTCTGTAACCCTTGCCGGCAGTCATATCTACCTAAAAATCAACCTGTGGAAAAATTAAATATCCTCGATTATCCATCCTAAGTGTGAAAAAGTGTTATTTTGTGTAAATAAATGTCAAATTCGGTTTTAATCTATCTAAATGATTCTGGTTCAAGGAGAATACGAAGTCACCATGGATGCCAAAGGGCGTTTTCTTCTCCCGGCGAAGCTCATCACACAGCTGCCCCAGGGGATAGTCACCCATTTTGTCATCAACCGCGGACTTGACGACTGCCTTTATCTCCACCCGATGGAAAACTGGATGGAAGAAGCGGCCGTCATTAACAGCCTCCCGGACCACGAAGACGACAACCGCAAATTAAAGAAGTTTTTTAACTATGGGATGACGATGGTAGACCTCGATTCGGCCAGCCGCATCTTACTCCCGCAGACACTGCGCGATTATGCCGGCCTGGAAAAGGATCTTGTTTTATCAGGCATCGGAAAACACATTGAAATCTGGGATAAAACCAGTTACCATCAGTTCTTTGATTCCTTTACTCCTGCCAGTTACCGGGAATTGTACAAGAAGGTTAAAACACAGGCTGCCGGCCAGTAAAGTATGGACAACAAGCCACCCATAGAGAAACCGGATGCCGCAACGCCTGGTTATCATGTGCCGGTATTGCTACAGGAAACGGTGGGTGGCCTGGTCACGAACCCCGGGGGGGTGTATATCGACTGTACCTACGGGGGTGGCGGACATGCCCGCGAGTTGCTGCGCAGGCTGAACGGTGACGCAAAACTGCTTGCCTTCGACCAGGATGCTGATGCCAGCCAGAACATTCCTGCCGACAACAGGATATTGTTCGTTCCCAGTAATTTCAAACACCTGCGCCGGTTCATGCGCCTGCACAAACTTCCTCCGGCCGACGGCATCCTGGCCGACCTCGGCGTTTCCAGTCACCAGTTTGATGAAGCCGGGCGAGGCTTTTCAATACGCCATGATGCTGCCCTGGATATGAGGATGGATCAACGGCAAATAAATACCGCTGCTGAGGTGCTAA
>JBBROE010000095.1:0-17864 GCA_038229695.1 Chitinophagales bacterium
GAACTTCAGAAGATTTTTACGGTACTTTTATTTCTTTCTTTTATGTTCTTTTTTGCTTCGCCAAAAAAGAACGAAAAAAGGCGCCCCGAAAACGATGACAGCCGTTTTCGGGTGGTTCTTTGGGGAGCTGTTGTGCAAAGAGGTGAAGGGTAGCGGGGCAATATTGAGCCCCCCTAGGCAAGTTGTCTTTGCTTAATTCCGAGTGAACGTTATGTTGCTGCATACTGTCTTCTTGATTTGAAGCCCAAACTGCATTTATTCCCGGAAGGGTTTTCAAAAGGCCACGGGAAAAAAGCGTTAAGAAATCCGGGCAGCTGCAGCAACGTCGCCAGCGGGAGTCGTTACAGGGTAGCCAGGAAGAAAACTGGGTGGTTTTGGGGAAAAACTAAGGCTACATAAATGCCCCGCGCACAAAATAATTGACTGAAATAAACCTGTTGATGTCATAGCCGGCAACACCGGGTGCTGGCGTCAGCCTACTACCGCCGCCGGATGAGCCGGGCGCGTATGATACGCACATCCCCCAGCGGCCTGTCACCCCCACTGCGCCCGTGCGTGGGCACCGCCGCAATACTATCGACCACCGCCAGCCCATAGAGAACACGGCCAAATACGGTATAGCTGCCATCCAGGTGAGGTGTTCCCCCAACACTGCGATACACGGTACGGCGCGCTTCCGGAATCTTTATCCCTTTCAGCCTGAAGCGTTCTACCGAGTCCAGCCCGGCTTCACTGAAGGTCTTGCCCTGAACGATATAAAACTGGCTGCCACTGCTGGCCTTCTCCGGGTTAACCTCATCGCCTTCCCGCGCAGCGGCCACCACCCCTTTGAAATGAAACAAATCAGGCCGGAATTCCGCCGGTATCGTATACGCCGGGCCACCATTGCCCAGCTTCGTGGTATCGGCTGCCTGCCTGCTTTCGGGGTCACCGCCCTGTATCATAAAGTTTTTGATGACGCGGTGGAAAAGGATGCCATCATAATAATGGCTTTTAACCAACTGTAAAAAATTATCGCGGTGCAGCGGTGTCTCATCATATAACCGGATCACCAACGTGCCTTTCGTGGTCTTCATCTCCACATCGCGGGAGCGGTCATTTTTCCTAAGGCCGTTACCTAGCCTCGGGTTACAGCCCGTCAATGCAGCGCACACCAACCAGGCAAAATAGCGTTTATGCATACCTGATATACGGAATTTTCGGTACGGCATTAAAAATCGTGGCTTTCAAAATATAGCAGGACGTGATCCTTCATAAAATTTTCCTGGGCGATCAGGTCCATCACCGGCAAGGTCTTCATCTGCCGGTAGTGCGGCCAGCCCTCGTCATCAGCCCCCTCCAGTTCATAGTATCCACTTGGAGCCAGCAACGTGCAAACGGCCACGTGCATGAGATCCTGCTTTTGCTCTTTGCTGAATTTTTCGCGCAGGTCGCCCAGCTCCTGTACGCCAATCAGGAAAAGAATGGTTTCCATGTCCGGCTTTTTATCGAACCGCTCCACCAGCTTCTCTTCCAGCTTCCACCACCGCGCCTGTAAATCGTCCTGTACCTGCATGCCGCAAAGATAAGCCCGGCACACCTAATGCCCATGCGTTTCGCTATCGTCTTGGCAGTTACCGTTCAACAAGTACCTTTGCGCAAATTATTAACTTATGCTGCAGGCAGGCTTTATCAAACAAAACCCCGGGCTGGTAAAAGAACGACTGGCCATCCGGAATTTCAAACAGCCTGAACTGGTTGACGAACTGCTGCAATGGGATGAAAAGCGCCGCCATTACCAGCAGGAACAGGAAGAACTGCAGGCAAAAATCAATACGGCTTCAAAGGAAATCGGGAAATTGATGGCTTCAGGCGATAAGAAAAGCGCGGAAGACATGAAAGCTTCCGTCGCCGATTGGAAAAAGCAGCTCTCCCCCGACAAGCTCAACGACGCCGATAAAAAAATCGAAAGTATTTTATACCAGCTGCCCAACCTGCCGTCCCCGCTGGTGCCACCGGGGAAGACGCCAGACGAGAATGTCGTTGTCCGTTCCGGGGGCAGTACGCCTGTCCTTCATGCCAAAGCTGTACCGCACTGGGACCTCGCCGCCCGGTATAACCTCATCAACTTTGAACTCGGCAACAAAATCACTGGCAGCGGATTCCCCGTGTACATCGGTGCGGGCGCAAAATTACAGCGCTCCCTGATCCAATATTTCCTGGATTTTAATACGGCTGCCGGCTACACAGAATACCTGCCGCCGTTCATGGTCAATGAGGTTTCGGCCTACGGCACGGGACAACTGCCTGACAAAGAGGGCCAGATGTACCACGCCACGGCAGATAATTTTTACCTGATCCCGACGGCGGAAGTCCCGGTCACCAATATCTACCGGGATACCATCATTAAGGAAAGCGAGCTGCCGCTGATGATGACCGCCTACACCCCCTGCTTCCGGCGCGAAGCCGGCAGTTATGGCAAGGATGTGCGCGGCTTAAACCGTCTTCACCAGTTCGACAAAGTAGAAATTGTACAGCTCGTTCATCCCACCGATAGCTATGACCGGCTGGACCAGATGGTAAACCATGTAGAATGCCTGCTGCAGTCCCTGGGCCTTCCCTACCGTATCCTCCGGCTCTGCGGCGGTGATATGGGTTTTACGTCGGCGCTGACCTATGATTTTGAAGTGTACTCAGCCGGCCAGGATAAATGGCTGGAAGTGAGCTCCGTCTCCAATTTTGAAAGTTACCAGGCCAACCGCCTCAAGGCCCGGTTTAAAGACAGTGCCGGGAAAATGCAACTGGTTCACACGCTCAATGGAAGCTCTTTGGCCCTGCCCCGCATAGTAGCCAGCATTTTGGAAAATTACCAGGATGAAGATGGCATCGCGCTGCCCGCTGTTTTGCATGGCTATTTTGGCGGCAGCCGGCTGGTCTGAAGCGGTACCCCGGAATGCGGAAGGACGCCATTTGCGCACATGTCCAACCGCCGGCCTTCCCGCTGCGTAACCAAACCCGACCCGTTTTTCAGGTCCGTGCTGATACTTTTCCTCCATACCCCCGGCCACCCGGGGGATTTTTTTGCGTACACCAACGTTTAAGCCCCTCCCTCCGTACTCCTCCTGACGCATTTTGTTGATGATATACAGCAGCGAGTGAACCCGATTTTGCCCGGGAACGGTAATTAGGTTTTTGTTAACCCCCCGCCGCCCGGAGAATACGTAAATACCAGGTGTTAATTTTAACAGGTGGAAGCCAAAAGGCTGCAATAAATCAGCCGCCCGGCCGTTGACCTAAGATTACCCTTATTATTTACCGGACTTAAAACCGAGCATCTATTGTCAGCAGAATGGATAGATAAAAATGTGCTGCAGGGTTGTTTAAAAAACGAACGCCGGGCCCAGGAATTGCTCTATAAGCAGTTCTATGGACCGATGATGTCCATCTGCCTGCGCTACACCCGCAATGAAGAAGATGCCCTGGAAGTATTGCATAACGGGTTTTTGAAAGTATTCAAACACCTCGCCACCTACGATGCCGCAAAAGCTTCGCTCTATACCTGGATTAAAACGATAATGGTCAACAGTGCAATCGATTTTATCCGATCTGTGCAGAAATTTAAAAACCAGGTGGAACTGAAAGAGAACCAGGAAGCGGGAAGCATCGACAACAATGCAATACAGCGGTTGGGCTCAGCCGAGTTGCTGAAGCTGGTCCAGCAATTGCCGACGGCGACACAAACCGTCTTCAACCTCTACGTGGTGGAAGGTTACAACCACCGCGAAATCGGGGACATCCTCGGCATCAGCGACGGCACCAGCAAATGGCACCTCAGCGAAGCGAGGCGACAGCTAAAGAAACTATTACTCACTATGCATACTGTAAGATGAGAGTCAGACACCCATATGAACAGCTGCTGGCCGACAAACTCCGCAAGCTCCCGGTGCCGGACCAGGAAGCTTCCTGGCAGCAAATGAAAACCCTGCTGGATGACGCGGATAACCGCGGAGGCGGTATTGGTAAACCGCCGGGAAGCGGCTGGTGGAAACTAGGCGTCCTGGCACTACTGGTGCCTGCCGGATTCTGGTTATACCACAGCCTTACGGCTTCGTCCAGTTCGGGCACTGCGACGCCGCTCGCCGAAAACCTGCCGGCTGAACCGGCAAAGCTGGCCAGGCTCAACGGGCAAACCAGCAAAGAAAAAAATGAGGCCGGTTCCAACAAATACTCTATTCAATCTCTTCTTATCGATAAAAAGACTACACTGTATACAGCGCCTTCGGCTAACCGTATCGAACCCGCTTCACCGGCCACCTCGGCTTCCAGTAATACAGCGCGGGAAACAAACGGTGCACCCGCAACCCGGGACGCTTACGTATCGCCTGCGCCTGCTGTAACCGATCGCGCCGCCGCTTCCCCTGCCAATCGAACTGTGCCCGTCCACCCGGACAGGCTGCTCTACCGGCCCGCGAACGGGAAGACTTACTCCTACCCGGCAACAACGGCAAATAGCAACAGCAACAACCAGCAGCGCGTCGCAGGATCTGCCCGGCATAATTTCTCTTTACCCGGGTACATCCCTGCCGTTAACCACATGGCATCCGGTACACCTGGTGAAAACACAATTGCGGTTAGCGCATCGAATACATCAGATGCTGCAGTCGCCCAGCCAAATTTCGGCACCGGCCGATCGTATACCATCGGCCATCCCAGTGATGACCGGTTCACGGCCCGGGGGTTGTTGCTGACGGGTAACAGGATTGAACGGGCAGCCATTCTCCCGGACAGTGCCCGGTTACTCAATAACACCGGCATCAGCTTCAACATGGACATCAAAAAAGGAATCGCCAAAGCCCAACGGGAAGCGGCCATTGCTGCTGCCACCCAAAAAGACAAGAAGGGACTGCACCTCGATCTCAGCAACCTCTTCCATCCATTCAGCCTCCGCCTCGATCCGGAGCCCCGCTGGGCAGCGGGTATCGCCGTCAACAGCGGGATCACCCTGAATGCGCAGAACCGCTATAGGTACAACAGCAATGCGAAGTCGGGCATCCTCACTGACTATATTCCATCGGTCTACCTGCAGTATCATTTTAACGATGTGGTATATGCGCAGGCGGAGATTAATTTTATCTCGCCGCAGTTCACCCCGCAGGTGCAGGTCTTCCACGCCACCACTGACATGCCTTCCCAACCCGGCAGCAGTATGGAACGCACGGTAAACCTGGAAAAACTGTATTATTTCAACCTGCCTTTTACCCTGCATTACAGTCCGGTCAATAATTTTTACCTGTCGGCCGGGCTCCGGTTTTCTTCTTTCCAGAGCGGACTCGTATCCATACGGGAAAAACAGTACGTTACGGCTGCGGGGGCAGATCACCCGACCTATGTCTCCACGCGCGTCGAAAAATTCAGGGATGACTCCATCGCTGCCAGGCTTTCGCCGAATGAATGGCGCTGGCAGGCAGGAGCAGAATATTACTGGAACCGTTTTACGCTCGGCCTGTCCTATAACCAGTCCTTCAAACATTTATTTGCGGACCCGGCAAGCCTACCTGTTCCGGATGTAAAGCTGCGCAACGAATCACTGCTGCTGACCTTGCGGTATAATCTTTTTGAAAGCAGGAAAAAAGGAAGCGGCGATCAGAAATAAGGATCGCAGGAGGACAGCCCTCAGGGCCGGCTAAATAATTTTTCGAGGTAACTTTCGGGGAACGCGATAAAGGTAGGATGGCCGCCTGCCGTTGAATTAGGCTGGGTACAATCGAACAAATCGTTGACAAGTGCGCGCATTTCTTTTTCCACGAGTGTTCTCCCGGTTTTGATGGCATGCTGAAGGGTCATGGCGCGAATGATTTTCTCCCGCTTTGAATAACGGATATCGCTGCTGAAATTCTTGTATTGCTCCAGTAAATTATCGATGGCCTTTTTCTCATCCCCCGCGTCCAGCCCTGCCGGTGTGCCCTGTAATACAAAGGCATCCCTGCCGAACGGTTCCACCTGGTAGCCGAGGAGGTGCAGTTCGTCCAGCAAATCAGTGACCAGCACGGCATCAGCGGCCGAAAAAGTAAGCGTGACGGGAAAAAGGCTGCGCTGCACCGGTAGCTGGCTGCCATTCAGCGCGGACGAAAATTTCTCATACAGTATTCTTTCATGGGCAAGTTGCTGGTGCACCAGCAGGAAGCCATTGTCAGTGGCCGCAATGATATACGCCTGCTGCAGCTGTACCATCGGCGCGTCAGAAAGAAATGGCCGGCGTCGATTGTCGGGAAAGGATCCCTGGCGCGGGTATCCCTCAATTGTTTCCGTGGAGATGCGCCCCAGCAACGATTCAAAAGGAGCCTGTGACCCTGTTATCGCACCTTCTTTCCCATCGTTCCAGTGGCCGAGGGCGCTTTTCCCATTCGGGTCAACGGTATGCGCCTGGTGACGCTGCGTAAAATTTTTATACAAATCAGACGAGGTGGCCGCCACCTCCTGTTCTGCCGTAAACGGCTTGCTGACGGCTTCAAGTTGCTGGATGTTGATATCGAGGTCAAATTCCAGGGTGGGGGTAATGCTGAACTGGGCCAGCGCATGCTTGATAGCCGCATGGATGAATGCGTAAACGATCTTCTCATCCTCGAACTTTATTTCCTGCTTGGTGGGATGGACGTTGATATCGATCTGTGCCGGGTCGAGGTCGATAAATAACACATAGGCCGGGAAGCTGTCCCCGGGAATGATGTCCTGGAAGGCGTTCATCACGGCATGGTGCAGGTAGGCACTTTTGATGAAGCGGTTATTGACGAAGAAATACTGATCCCCCCGGGTTCGCTTGGCCGTTTCCGGCTTACCGACGAATCCATAGATATTGAGGTAGTCGGTTTGTTCCTGAACGGCCACCAGCCTGGAATTGTAGCCGGTGCCCAGTACCTGCACAATGCGTTGTTTCAGGCTGCCTTTTTCGAGATGAAAAACTTCCTGCCCATTGCTGGTCAGTGAAAAAAACAATTCCGGGAATGCCATAGCCACCCGGATGAATTCGTCGATGATATGCCGGAGTTCAGCCGGGTTGCTTTTTAAGAAACTTCTCCGAGCGGGCACACTGAAGAAAACATTTTTCATGGCGATGCTGGTGCCTGCCGGTGAGGCAACCGGTTCCTGCAGCGTAACCTGGCTGTTTTCGATGCAGATAAAGGTGCCGGCTTCGTCATCGGCGCGCCTGGTTTTCATTTCCACCTGGGCTACGGCAGCGATAGAGGCCAGCGCTTCCCCGCGAAACCCCATGGTGCGTATGCGGAAGAGATCATCGATGCGGGATATCTTGGACGTCGCATGCCGCTCAAAGGCCATCCGTGCATCAGTTTCACTCATGCCTTTACCGTTGTCGGTAACCTGCACCAATGCTTTGCCTGCATCGGCTACAAATAATTTTATCTCGGTAGCCCCGGCATCAACGGCGTTTTCCATAAGCTCTTTCACGGCGCTGGCCGGCCGCTGGATGACTTCCCCGGCGGCAATCTGGTTGGCAATATTATCCGGCAACAACTGAATGATGTCCTGCTCCACGCTTTCCCCTTTTGCCAGCGAAAATACGTGATATCCCGCAGCCTTTCGCCCCCTTTATCCCCTGCCGCTGCAGGCCGGCCACCCGGGTACCGGCTACCCCCGATCCGATTTGTATCTGTCCTGTTTTTCGATCGGAATTACGTCAACTGTTTTAAGTTTGCACATATGAGAAATTTTTCCTGGTGCTTACTCCTGCTCCTCCCGTTTTCGGTGGCCGCCCAACAACCTGCTTCCCGGTGGGCCGACAGCGTCTTTGCCACGCTCACACCTGAACAGAAGATCGCCCAGCTGATGGTTATCCGGCTTTCTTCCGGCAACGCCGCAAAGACTACGGTCACTTTCTACAACAAAGAAGTGGAGGATGCCATCAGAAAATATAATATTGGCGGCATCTGCCTCTTCCAGGGCGGGCCGGTTATGCAGGCCGGTTACATCAATTATTTCCAGTCGATCGCTCAAACCCCCATCATGGTCTGTATCGACGGAGAAAACGGGGTTGGCATGCGGATGGACAGCGTGGATGGCCTGCCGCACCAGATGATGCTCGGTGCCACAACAGACCCGGGGTTGTTATACCGGTTTGGAAAGATCGTCGGGCAGCAATGTAAACGCGCCGGCATCCAGGTGAACTATGCGCCCGTGGTCGACATCAACAATAACCCCGACAACCCCGTAATCAATGACCGGTCCTTCGGGGAAGATAAATACAAAGTGGCTGCTTTCGGCGTCAATTATATGCGGGGTATGCAGGACGAAGGCGTGATGGCCTGTGCGAAACATTTCCCAGGGCATGGCGACGTAGCGGTAGATTCCCATAAGGACCTGCCGGTCATCAACAAGACAATGGCAGAACTGGATTCCCTGGAATTGTATCCCTTCCGGGAAATGATAAAAGCCGGTGTGGGCAGCATGATGGTCGCGCACTTGTCCATTCCGGCCATTGACGACAGACCCAACCGCCCCACTTCAATTTCCTACAATAATGTTACCGGCCTGCTCCGCAATAAACTTGGCTTCACCGGGCTTACCTTCACCGATGCCCTCGAAATGAAAGGCGTATCAAAATATTTTCCCGGCGGCGATGCATCTGTGCAATCGCTGATAGCAGGCAATGACATGCTCTGCCTGCCCGGTGATATTCCCGATGCCATCGAAAAGATTAAAGCGGCGATTGCAGCCAACCAGCTGAGCCAGCAGGATCTTGACGCCCATGTAAAAAAAGTGCTGGACGCCAAATACCGGTATGGACTTGCTACTTTAAAACCCGTCGACACTTACCACCTCACCGAAGATCTCAACCGCTCACTTCCAGCCCTCGACCGAGAAATTGCCGAAAACGCGGTCACCCTTCTCCGTAATGATGACCCCTTTGTTTTCCCCCTGCCGGTGAACACCAGTAAACGAGTGGCCTATATAGGTTTTGGCCTGTTGGCCGATGACGCCTTCGGCGAAAGAATGCGACAGGATTACCGGGCACACTGCTATTATTTCGATTACAGCCTCGACAGCAGTAAGGCAAACGCCCTGTTGAGCCTGCTGACTAACCGGTACGATGAGGTGATTATCGGTCTCCACAATTACGCCCGCTATCCGGCCAACAATTTTGGCATAAGCGATGCCGCACTTTCACTGGTAAGAACCATCCAGCAACAGTTCAATTCAGTCACCTTCGCTTTCGGTAATCCTTATGCGATAAAAAATTTCTGTTCGGCTAAAAACCTGGTTGCCTGTTATGAAGATGATGCCATGATACAACGCACAGCCGCGGATCTGCTCAATGGCCGCTTCACGGCAAGGGGCCGGCTTCCGGTAACCGTATGTCCAGAACTGCCTTATGGCTCGGGCATACTTGCCGTGCACCAGCTGGCTGACATAGCGCCGGGTCTCGAAGGTCTGAAGGCGGACGTGCTTAATAACATCGATTCCATTGCAAATGACGCTATCGCCAAACATGCTTTTCCGGGTTGCGTGGTGCTGGTGGCCCGCAACGGAAAAGTAGTGTTGAACCGCGCCTATGGGTACCTTACGTACGACAGCACAGCGCCGGTATACAGCCAGACCATCTACGACATGGCGTCTGTCACCAAGATTATGGCCACCCTGCTGTCTGTCATGAAACTGTATGATGAAGGAAAAATCAAGCTGCAGAAAACACTGGGGGACTATCTCCCATGGACAAAGGGTACCAACAAAGCCGGCCTTAAAATCTACGATATCCTGCTGCACCAGGCCGGCCTGAAATCGTTTATCCCTTTCTTCCGGGAAACATTGGACAGCACCCATCCCGATTTGGTTTCGGGAAAATTCTATTCCATGAAGCCGGATTCCCTGCATCGTATCCGCGTGGCCGACCACATGTTCATGCGGAACGACTGGACGGACACGATCTACGAAAGAATCCTAAAAAGCCCCGTAGGAAAACAGGGTGTATATATTTATAGCGACAACGACTTTATCTTCCTGGGCAAAATCGTGGAAGCGCTGAGCGGACTTACCCTGGACCAGTATGCGAAACAGAATTTTTATGATAAACTTGGGCTGACCTTTACCGGCTTTAAACCGAGGGAACGGTTTCCCCTGAATTATATCGCGCCCACGGAAAATGAAAAGGGATTCCGGAACCAGCAGCTCTGGGGGGATGTCCATGACCCCGGCTCTGCCATGTTTGGCGGGGTGGCTGGTCATGCCGGCCTGTTCACCAATGCGTATGACCTGTCGGTACTGTGCCAGATGTTGCTGAATGGCGGAACATTTAATGGCCAGGAACTGCTGAAAAAGAAAACCATCAGCTATTTCTCCGAATACCACGGCGAAAACAGCCGGCGTGGAATTGGGTTCGACAAACCAGAGAAAGATAATGCAACCAGTAAGGACCCCTACCCGGCACGCGCGGCGTCGCCGCTCACGATTGGGCATACCGGTTACACGGGAACCTGCTTCTGGATAGATCCCAAATACAACCTGGTATTCGTATTTTTAGCTAACCGCGTTTACCCCGACGGAGGTACCAACATGAAGATTTCGACTTTGAGCGTGCGCCGCAAAATCCTCGACACCGTATATGACGCAATGCCAAAATAAACGATAACGGTGAGGGCTAGCTGAAAACGTATGGCATAACCTTTTAAACAAATGGTATGACAGCAAAACAAAAAATCTTCCGCAGCATCTATCCGCTGCTGCGTCGTTTCGCGGCGATGTCGCCGGAAATGGGCCGCGTGCTGGAAAACAGGACGGCGACCGCACCTGTTTCATTTTACAGTTTACAGTCGACCCTCAACGGCGGCTCCCTGTTTGATTTCTTCCAGCTGCGCGGGAAAAAAGTGTTGGTGGTGAATACCGCATCGGGTTGTGGGTTTACCGGCCAGTTTGAAGCGTTGCAGGAACTCTCCGACAAAGAAGGCGGAAAGCTGTGGGTACTGGCCTTTCCCGCTAACGATTTCAAAGGGCAGGAAGCGGGTTCCGATGAAGCCATTGCGCTTTTTTGTAAAGAATCTTATCAAATTACTTTTCCGCTCATGAAAAAGACCAGCACCCTGCAAACAAAAGAGCAGCATCCGGTCTACCAATGGCTTACCCAGCCCGCAAAGAACGGGTGGAACAGCCTGTCGCCCAACTGGAACTTTTGCAAATACCTGGTCGATGAAAACGGCCGGCTGACGCATATTTTCGGCACGGCGGTATCACCGCTCGGAAAAGAAGTTGCCGATGCCCTGGCCCTGCCCGCCGTATGAGCCGCATTGCGCTGATCACCGGCGCGTCCCGCGGTATAGGCCGCGAACTGGCCTTCTTGTTTGCGCGTGACGGGATAGGTGTTGTACTCGTTGCGCGCAGCGAAAATGACATGCGCGCAGTCTCACTGGCGATTAGGCAGACCTGCACTGTGCCCGTTCATATGATACCCCTTGACCTTTCCGTTCCCGGTTCACAAACGGTAATTGCTGATTACTGCAGGGAGCATCAGCTTCACATCAGCTACCTCGTCAACAATGCCGGCTTTGGAGATTACGGGGCTTTTGCAGTTGCGGACTGGCGCCGGCAGCAGGATATGATCAATGTAAATATTATGGTACTCACCGCGCTCACCCGCGAATTTTTACCGCGGATGCTGGAAGGGGGGCACGGCCGCATCCTCCAGCTGGCTTCCGCTGCCGCCTTCGTGCCGGGCCCGCTGATGAGTGTGTACTTTGCCAGTAAGGCCTATGTGCTTAGTTTTTCAGAAGCGCTGTCGGCAGAGCTACTGCATACTGGTGTAACTGTGACAGCACTTTGCCCCGGCCCCACGGCAAGTGGGTTCCAGGAAGCCGCTTCCCTCGGCCGCAGCGTGCTTTACAACAGGCATCCCATTCCGTCTTCATCCACTGTGGCCCGGTATGGCTACCGCGCTATGATGAACGGGAAGCCGGTAGCGATTCATGGATGGACCAACAAGCTGATGGTATTGGCGGTGCGGCTTGTACCGAGGTCTGTGGTGCGGAACATGTCTTTGATGCTCCAAAAAGGTGGCCATTGATTTAACCCTACCGTAAAATAAATGGTATGTTCAGTAAGCAAGACATTGAAAAATATTTCCAGGCAGAAAAACAGCTGGGATGGCTGTTCATTGTAATCGGTTCGCTTTCGGTATTGATTTCAATCTATCTCCTTTTCTTCCAGAAGACGGCCTTTGGTAAAGGTGCGGCGATCCCGTTGCTCGTTCTCGGGTTGGTGGAACTGGCAGCCGCAGTAACGGTATCCAGGAGATCTGATGCCGACCGCACCCGGAATGTTTATGCGTATGACATGAACCCCGGACAGCTGCAGAAAGAGGAGTTACCGCGGATGGAAAAAGTGGTGCAGCGATTCATCCCGCTGAAACGGGCAGAGACGGCCTGTGTACTTGCTGGACTGCTACTGATGTTTTTTTTTCGTAAGAAGTCCGACCAGGCATTTTGGTACGGCCTGGGTTTTACCCTCACCTTGCAGGCGGTGCTGTTCCTGCTGGCCGATTTTTCTGCCTCGAAAAGAGCTGTCCGATATTACGCAGGATTGAAGTCCCACGTGGAAAAGCTGCATTAAAAATACTACGCGATTACCCGACCGTTATAAATAGCACGTGATTTTCCATCACAGCAAAAACAAAACATTAAATTGATGAACGCTGCCCGCGATTCCGTTGCCGCCAGATCTATGGCGCTGACCCCTGCCACGATGCTTTTCACCTCTAAGCACAGGTGACCCCCAAAGAACCACCCGGAAACGGCTGTCTTCGTTTTCGGGACGCATTTTTTGCTTCTTTTTGGCGAAGCAAAAAGAAGAGAAAGACAATGTAGAAGAAATGAAAGCTATAGACTACATGCCGCAACGTCCCCTTGCGGGAGACGTTGCTGGGAAGTATGGGGAGTGAAACGGCTGTTATCTTTTTCTGGGCGCCTGTTACCGGTACTTTTTGGCGAAGCGAGAAGGTAGGTAAAACCCCTCGCGAAAGAAAAATCCCATAAAGGGTTTATACTTAACCTTGATTGCCAGTCAACATCAGTAGCCGAAAATGTAGTGCTGCAGGCGGGTTCGTGTATAACGTACGCCCCGGAAACACTGCCCAATTGAATTATAGCGTCGAAGTTATCAACGAAAGGCCAAACAGATATTCTTCTGCCGGAAGAAAAGTACAGCGACGCACAGCAATACCAGTGCTAGGCGTTAGTTGTTTGTCCCTTATCCATTTCCATTGTATGTTGGGTCAAATTCCACCATCCATTCAATGCCATATTTATCTCTAAACATACCAAAATATGAACCCCAGGGGCTATCTGTAATAGGCATTTCTATTGTTCCTCCTGCCGAAAGCCCGGTAAATAATTTATCCGCCTCTTCTTTGCTTTCCGTACTTACTGAAATTTTACTTCTGTTTTCAAGCTCGCTTACTTTCCCCAAAAATTCCGGGACATCATTTGCCATCAGCATATTAGTTTTACCGATAGGCAAAGCAATGTGCATGATTTTATTTTCCTCTTTCTCTGCTATGGGGAATTCAGGGCTTGATATATCCTTGAAGCGTATAATCTTTTTGAAGTCTCCCCCAAATACTGATTTATAAAATATAAATGCTTCTTCTGCATTTCCGTTGAAGTTAATGTGCGGATTGATAAGTGCCATAATCTTTATTTTTTTGGTGTATTTCAAATGTACCGCTTAACTACAAAACAGATAGGGTATGAAAGCGTCAAAAAAAGTGGCTTTCTGCGTCGAGAGGGGTCCGATACAAAAACGCCAATCGATCCTTTTAAAGCCAAAAGTAAGGCGCTGACCTGGGCCCCACTGCCCTTCTCCGCTTTGCACAGGCGATCCCCAAAGCTGAACCCGAAAACGGCAGGCATCCTTTTCGGGGCGCCTTTTTTGCCTACTTTTTTGGCGAAGCAAAAAGAACATAAAAGTAATTAACGTAAATAAAGTTTCTCCGTAAGTGTCGCAACGTCCCTTGCGGGAGACGTTGCTGGGAAGTGTGTTGATGAACGCTGCCCGCGACCATGCTGCCGCCAGATCTCTGGCGCTGACCACATCCCCGCTGCCCTTCACCTCTATTTATAAATGATTAACTGCGAACCACCCGAAAACGGCCGTCTTCGTTTTCGGGGCACCTTTTTTGCCTACTTTTTTGGCGAAACAAGAAAGTAGGTAAGAAAACCTTTGCGAAAGAAAAATCCTATACAGGGTAGATCCTTGGCCTTCATTTCTCGTCATCATCAGTAGCCGATACTTTAAAGGCCAGATCTATGGCGCTGACCACAGCCCCGCTGCTCTTCATCTCTTTGCACAACAGCTCCCCAAAGGACCACCCGAAAACGGCTGTCTTCGTTTTCGGGGCGCATTTTTTGCTACTTTTTTGGCGAAGCAAAAAAGTAGGAAAGAAGACTTTTGAGAAAGAGATGCGCTTAAATGCACCAACATCCCCTTGTGGGCGAAGTTGCCGGGAAGTATGGGAGTGAAACGGCTGTCATCGTTTTCGGGGCACGATCGACAACTCTTTTTCCCGAAGGAAAAAGAATACTCTACCCCTGAACACTGAAAGCCTCGAGATGAAAACGTTATTCCTGCGGGGTTCCGCTGTCCCTGGCGAGGGGCAGGGTAAAGTAAAACACCGATCCTTTGTTGGGTTCACTGTCGACGCTGATCCTTCCATGATGCCGTTGGATGATCTCGGCACTCAGGTACAGCCCGATGCCAAAGCCCGGGATATTGTTATGCGCATCCGAGCGGTAATAACGCTCAAACAATTTTTCCTTTTCTTCCTGGCGGATACCGATCCCTTCGTCGCGCACCACCACCATCGCAGTATCATGTTCAATGGTACAGCGCACTTCCACCTGGCTTTTTCCCGGGGAGTATTTGATGGCGTTACTCAGGAGGTTGGAGATGACGGTGCCGATTTTTTCGCGGTCGGCATGAACGAGTACCGGGCCGCAGGGTGCGCAACTGATAACATGGGTGCTTTGCACGGCAGACATTTCATCAATCATTTCCAGGATCAGGTCATTGAGGTAAAAATTGGAAGGCGACAACTGGATTTTACCGGATTCCAGCCGTGCAATGTTCAGATAACTGTTGATCATAGTCGTCATCTTCCTCGCCTGCAGGATCGACTTGTCCATGATATGTGCGGTCAGTTCGTCGCCATCTTTACTGGCCTTTGAATGTAATAGCTGCAGGTATCCGTAGATGGAGGTGATGGGTGTTTTCAGTTCATGGCTAACCATGCCGATGAAATCGTTCTTGCGCAGCTCATCCTGTTTTTGCTCAGTTATGTCAACGCAGGTGCTGATGTAGCCGCCAAAGGATCCATCGGGGCTGAAACGTGGCTGATTTTGAGAAAGCACCCACCGGAACTGGCCATCCCGGTTAAGGACCTGGAGTTCCCCGCTGAATGGTTTTCTTTCCGCGAATGCCTCCAGGTACTTAGCAATATACTGTTCCCGGTCATCTGGATGAACCATTTCGGTCCAGCCATACCGGATCAGGTCTGTCATGGGCCGGCCGGTGAAGTCTGTCCATGCCTTGTTGAAATAAATCGCGTTGCTGCTTTCATCGCCTAGGCCAATAAGGATGGACGTTCCTTCCGCCATCAGCCGGAAGCGCTCTTCACTTTCTTTAAGTTGCTGTTCCGTTTCTATCTGCCGGGTTATATCAGTATTGGTTCCAAACCACTGGAATACTTTCCCGTCGCCGTCTTTGATGGGCATTACACGCGTAAGAAACTGGCAAAAATTACCGTTGGCAGCTTTGAGCGGAAAGATCATTTCAAAAGGCTCACCGGTTGCGATAGATGCCTTCCATTTTACCAGCACATCCTGCAATACGGCAGGGTCATGAACGGACTGCCAGCCCCAGCCTTCCATGTCTGCGGGGGTGGTGCCGGTGTAATCATACCACTGCTTGTTGTACCAGAAAATATAGCCATCCGCATTGGCCATCCAGACCAGGTTTGGAATGTTATCTGCCAGCGTGCGCAACCTCACTTCGTTCTCCCGGAGCGCATCTTCCGCTTTTTTCTTGGAAGTTGTTTCTATAACAGTAACCAGCACACCACCCACTTCCCCCGTTTCCTCACGGATAGGGCTATACGAAAAATCGAAATAGCACTCTTCAATAAATCCATTGCGGTTGAGCGGTAGCATAAAGTCAGGGAAACCCACCGCCTTACCATCCATTACGCCCTGGAACATCGGCCCGATGATATGCCAGATTTCTGAAAATGTTTCCCGCGTGCTGATGCCCAGCGCCTGCGGGTGTTTGGTGGAACCAAGTATCGGCCGGTATCCATCATTGTACAACTGGGTATACTCCGGGCCCCAGGCAATGTACATGCCGAAAGGATTATCGAGCATGATAGCCACTGCCGTGCGCAGGCTTGCCGGCCATTCAGATGGATCCCCGAGCGGCGTGCTCGTCCAGTCTGCTGCCCGGATCAGTTTTCCCATTTCCCCGCCGCCTTTCAAAAAATAAAGATCGGCCAGTGAGTCCTTTTCGTGCTGCATGTAAGGCATTGTGTAATCAAAACTATATAAGAAGCGGCAAAGTTGATAAAATTACCGGCAAAGCCAACCCGAGTTTAATTATTTAAACTTCCTGTGGGCTTCGCCGGCCTTTTCTAACCGGAATCATTTTTATCTTCATAGCATGAAAAATTTTAGCCTTGCGTTCAGGACAGAAATCATCACCGTTTCAGTGGATAAGCACTACAGGCTGGGTTTTCCCGGCGGGAAATGGATGGTTATCCAGAAGTACCCTAACGACGCCAAAACAACTCCTGTCAGCAATGAAAATATCAGCTATAGCACCACTTTTGTCTGGCGGATAGAAAGCCAGTCGCCTGCTACGTCCTGGCTGAGTGAACCGGACCTGCAGGAGCTCGGAGAGCTGGTTAGAAAAAAGGATCAGCAGCTGGAAAATTCCTGAGCACTCAGGCTTCCACAACCATCCTGTCGTCATTTACAGCAAGCCGCCGCAGGCTATCCGCCAAACCGGTCACCATTTTATCGGGGCCGCAGATATAAAAATACAGCGCGGTGTTGCCCGCGTAAACAGACAGTTCCTGCTGATTCAGCTCTCCCTGCCGGAAACCATCTCTTGTTTCCTGAGTGAGATAAAAGATTGCCTGGTTACCCAGGATATTACGTAGTTCTGCCTCCTGGATAATATCGGCATAAGCCCGGTTGGAAAACAAGAGCGTGTTGCCCTGTTCGTGCCCGGTCTGCTTGAGCCAGCGGAGGATGGCCAGGAAGGGCGTAATACCCGCCCCGCCGGCGATGAAACAGCCGGGTCCCTTGTAGTTGATGGCCCCCCATACATCATGGAGGATTAATTCGTCGCCGGCCTGTAAGCGATGCAGCGCATCGGTAACCCCGTGATGCTCAGGGTAACGTTTTATGGTAAATTCCAGATGAGGGTCGCTGTCCAGGGAGGTGAAGGTGAAAGGCCGAAGTTCATTTTTCCATGCACTGGTATTAATGGATACATCGGTGGCCTGTCCGGGAACGAAGCTATACCCGGCAGGCTTTTCAACTGTAAAGCTTTTCACGTCGTGCGTCACTGGGTGTGTTGCGAGAATTTTGACGATATGCTCCATGTGCTGGTTGGTTGTTCTGGCCAATTAACAGCAGGTGGGTAGGTTTGTTCATTGAGAGCCGCCCGGGCAGCGTCGCTGCGGTGCTCCATTAATAGGAAAACCTGATTATTCTTGATGCGGGAGATTGTTGAGATGAGATTGGTGCGCAGTCCGAGACGGGTGTACTACCGCAGAGTCTCCACCTTGTAGAACTCGGCTGCTAACTGATTCCGGCCATCGTCCTTGGCTAGGA
>JBBROE010000096.1:0-17854 GCA_038229695.1 Chitinophagales bacterium
CCCAAAGTTGTGGAACTCATCCAAACCGTTGGCTATAATGAAGGCCGGGATAAAAAACTACTGTATGCCGGCATGCGCTCCCGTAAGCCCGACTGGTGCCTCTGGGTGGACGTTGACGAAATTATGGAGCCCGGCGTAACCCGGAAAGACCTCGACCGCCTCATGAGACACCAGTTCATTAACCGCTACGCCTTCCGCCGGTTCCATTTCAGCGATACTGGCCATTTTGCGGCTTCGGCCTACTGGCGAAATTATTCTGCTGGTCACGACCGGGTTATGTGGCGCGAACAGCCCGGAGGTTTTTTCGAAGACAAAGTGCTCGATTCACCTAATGTTAAAGGAATAACCGGGCTCAAAATACCTACCAGCATCCGGTTGAAACACCTGGGTTATATCAATAAGGAACTGGTAGACCTTAAAGCGTCCGTTTACCGGAGCGTAATAACGCCCGATAAGATTGAAAACATCAACACGATGTATCTGCACAACGAAAAGAAGATGGCCTGGCGCGACAACAGGAACCACCCACAGGTCATATTATTCAATGGATGGCTCAACCTGTTACTCCTGCGGCAGTATGCGGTTAAAGCATTTGACCGGGTAAGGAATCGCCTCCAACCCATAAATAAGACAATCCAGGCATAATAGTTATGACTACTACTATCAGGATTTTGAAAGAATCATTCCACTGGAAAAATTTCCTGCTGCTGTTCTTTTGCTTCCTGCTTACCGAAGGGATATTTTCCTGGCTGTTCATTCGCAATTCCCTGGTGATAGAGGGTTATACCAAGTTGCTGGGGATAGGCATATACGCGTTTATGCTGGCCCGCTACCGCACGCTCGAAAAAGATGAGCGCATTTACCTCTTTCTTTTCACCGCTGTTATGCTGCGGCTGGTCGGCGAATCCGTCATAAAATATGATACCCTGTTTCGCCAGCTCACCCTGTTCACCGTGCTTTTTCCAGTGGTATACGTCGTTTTTACCAAATACCTGCTGCGCACCACCGGCATGGATCCGCTGCCTTTTTTCGCGAAGTTTTACCTGCTGACTTACACCATCTTTATGATCCTCTTCGGCCGGGGGTTTTCCTTCAACCTGGCATTGACGGACATGACCGATTATGGACCATTTTCAGGGGACACCAGGATCATTCATGCCAGCCACATCCTGATGATGATAGTGCCCCTGTTGTGGTATATCCATCGGTACGTTGTCACCGGTATGGGAAAATATTTGTTGCCGGTCACTTTTTGTGTTGTAGTTATCCTCCTCCACCAGCACCGGTCGGTTTGGAGCAGTGCCCTGGTTGCCGTTTTCTTTTACTTTATTGCCGTTATCCGCAATGGGATGCTGCAAACCGGGCGCCTCACAAAAATTCTGATCATTGTTACCGGTATAGCAGCGCTCACTTATTTTTTTGCTGCCAATTTATTACCCGGTTTTGTCGACTTTCTTTCGGACCGTTTCAGCGAGATCCTCAATCCCGCCCGGGAAGGCAGTACCGGTAATTTCAGGCTGGAACAACGCGAAGTCTATGGCAGGCTTTTTTTACAACGTCCGGTTTTCGGTTGGACGTTTGAGGGGTTCGAAATGCCGAACCCGCTGGTAGACTGGTGGCCGCCGCTCAGTGGTCAGCATTTTCACGAAGGGTATATGGAAATGCTTTTTTACCTGGGTATAGCAGGCCTGCTGCTGAAATATTCATTTTTGATTTACCTGCTGGTGAAAGTGTTCAGTAAAAATATTACCGGGAATTCCATCATACTCGCCGCTTTTTGTATTTCCGGGCTCGTCTTTTCATTCAATTACGTGCTGCCGCTGATTTTCTGGGCAGTCACGGGGATGGCATTGTACTATATGGAACAGGATAAACTCAACCTTTCTAAAAATAACCCCGGATGAATTATATCTGCACATGGATATGCGTAGATGAGAAGGGCGAAGAAAGCTATTTTCCGCAAACCGGAAAGCTGTCGTCATCGAAAGACCACCAGGACATTTACTGGCGCTGCGTACTCGTGTTTTTTATAACCAGTCTCCGGTTTAACCGGAACCACCAACACCTGCTCTTCACCAATGCGGAGACCCTGCCGGAAGTGGATGGTCGCCCGGTTAAGGAATTGCTTGACCAGTTGTCTGTGGAAGTGGTGTTCACCGATTTCAAATATAAAACCCCGCCGGGTTATTTCTTTTCCTTCCAGAACCAGTTTTACGAGTTCTCTATACTGGAACATATCGCCCGTGCCCGCGCCAGCGAAAACGACAGTTACCTGATCCTTGACTCGGACTGTATCTTTCTTAAACCGGCAGACGAATTATTTAAGGCTGCAGCACCCGGTGGTTTCATTTCCTTTGAAGATGACGTCAAACCTGATTATGTCATCAACGGCTTAAGCCGCAATCACCTCAAATCCATTTACGAAGAGCTGCTCGGGCATCCACTCGATACCATCCCTGCCTATCATCTTGGGGAATTTTTCCTGGCCAGCTATGTTAATATTAAGCAGATAGCGGAGGATTTTAGGGAACTCTGGCCGGTACTGCTGGAACGGCATGCCGCAGGCAGGCTAAAGTTCAACGAAGAAGCACACACCCTAAGCTACCTGTATTTTAAAAATGGATGGGTAGCCGGGGAACGGGATAGTTTCATCAAGCGCATCTGGACCAATCCCGCCTTTTACCGCAACGTGTCCAACACAGATACCGAACTGGCTATCTGGCACCTGCCGGCAGAAAAGACATATGGCATACATCAACTGTACAGGAATTTTATGGAGCGCCCGAATTTCGGATTTGCAGTGCCCGACGACATGTATCTTATGAACATCAGGCAGGTGATGGGTATTCCTCACCTTCCCGTGATCATGAGATGCCGTTATTTCCTCTTCAGTTATTACAGGGCACTGCAAAAAAGGATAAAAAAGTTGCCCGTAGTGCGCAACCTCAACCTATCTATCAAATAACACCATGCGCATAGCTGTTCTGTTAACAACCTTTAACCGGCGGGAGAAAACGCTGCGGTGCCTCTCAGCGTTACAGTCACAATCGCTTCCGCCGGGTGCCGATCTCAGCGTGTTCCTTACCGATGATCAATCGGCAGACGGTACCGCTGCCGCAGTAGGGAAGGCCTTTCCACAAACCACTCTTTACGAGGGAACCGGAAGCCTTTTCTGGGCTGGCGGCATGCGCCATACCTGGCGCATGGCCATGAAGACGGAGCCAGACTTTTTTTTGTTGTTAAATGACGATACCACCCTTTTCAGCGACGCCGTCAGTTCACTGCTTGCAGTTGCCCAAAAAAAACCGGGGGCCATCTGTATCGGCAGTACCCGGGATGAATCCTCGGGATTATTATCCTACGGCGGCTGGAAAATAACAGCCAGCAAACGCTGGCAGTCGGAAAAAGTCTTCAGCTCCACCGATATCCTGTCCTGCGATTTCGCTAATGCCAATATAATGCTTGTTCCGGCGGAGGTGGCCAGGATTAACGGAGTATTATCCGATCGCTTTACCCACGCCCTGGCAGATTATGACTATTGCCTGCGGGCTAAAAGGAATGGGATTAACGTGGTGCTGGCACCAGGCTTCCAGGGCAGCTGTACCGATGATCACCAGGTGAACTGGGTGTCTGCCGGGTCGCCACTGGTTGAGCGTATTAAATACCTGCATTCCCCGAAGGGATTAAACTATACCGAATACCTGTGGTTCATCCGGACTTATTTTCCGCTTTCCTATCCTGCTGCTTTTCTCAAGTTATGGCTCAAGACGTTGTTGCCCGTAATCTGGGATCGGTTTAAAAAAATGCCTGGGATCAGCGTCGCCGGCTAAAAACGGCTTCATCGGCAGCCCCCACTAAAACCATTTTATACAGCGCCATTATTAACCAGCTTCCATTACCGAATACATGCCTAATCCTGAGAGAACGCTTATTGGACTTTTCTGCTATAAAAGAGCCGCAAAGCTCAAAGCAGTTGTTGAGGCCCTGCTTTTAAATCCTGAATGTGCCGACATGGAAATCGTTTTTTTCTGCGATGGTGCCAAAGGCGAAAAAGATGCCGCCGCTGTTGCAGAAACAAGGCAGTATATTGAGAGCATTTCCGGGTTTAAAAAGATAACCCGCCAATACCGCGATAGGAACCTGAGCACGGGCCCTAACTTCTTCCAGGGAATTGCTTACCTGTGCTCCCATGCGGACCGGTTCATCGTAGTGGAGGACGACCTTGTCGTTACTCCCAACTTCCTCCGGTATATGCTGCTCGCGCTGGATTACTACCAGGCTGAATCCACGGTATTTTGCGTCACCGGATATTGTTTCCCCCTAAAGAAAAGCGGGTATCCGTTCGATACCGTGATGTATGACCGGTTTTGCAGCTATGGGTGGGCAAGCTGGTCTGAAAAAGTGAAAACAGTAAAATGGGATAATGCGGCATTGCAGGATATCATCCAGGCTTCCCCCGCGTTCAAGCGACTCCTGAATAAGACGGGAATGGATCTTTACCGTATGCTGAAAAAGCAAATTAACGGAACCATTTCTACCTGGGATATCCAGATGCAGGTGCATGTGGCCATCAATCATTATAAAGTGGTGTATCCTGTTATTTCCAAAACAAGCAACATCGGCTTCGACCAGGAGTCAACCAATACATTCGGCGTTAATTACCTGCGCACAATTACCGATTCGACCGGCAAGAGAAATTTTATTTTTTGTGACGCGTCTACCATTGCGCCAAATATCCGCCGCCAACTGAAAAAACCGTACGGACTGCCGGCGCTCGCCAGCAGGAAAATCAGGAATACCCTCATCGGCCTTGCAGGGAAATTCGGCCTTGCCATTTGATTACCATGCAATCATAACATCATGAAAGTATTACAGGTGCATTGTACCTACCGTTACCAGGGAGGTGAAGACAGTGTTGTCAGTAACGAACGGGAGTTGCTTCGGCAGTCCGGCATTGAAGTGGATGAACTCACATTCAGCAACGGGGGTAGACTCTTTCAGAAACTCGTGCAGGTTGCCTTCAATCTCCGCGCTTACAGAAAGACGCTGAAAAAGATTCGGTCTTTCAGGCCGGATATCGTCCATATCCACAACCTGCATTTTGCCGCATCGCCCTCGGTTATTTTTGCGATCAGGAAATGCGGGGTGCCTTTCGTTCAAACACTTCATAACTACCGTATGCTGTGTCCATCCGGCGTACTCTTCCACCAGGGTAAACTCTTTTTACATTCAATCAACCAAGGGTTTCCCTATTCAGCCGTGATGGCAGGTGTATACCGAAATTCGAGGGTGTTGACGGGCTGGCTGGCATTCTCCACAAAAATACACCAATGGATGGGTACCTGGGAAAAGGCTGACCGGTACATTGTTCTTACCGAACACGCCAAACAAATATTTCTTTCATCAGGCATAAAGTTCCGTGCGGGCCAGCTCACCATAAAGCCAAATTTTGCAACGCCCTCTCTTAGTCCGAAAGCCGCAACTTCTGAACATTTCGTATTTATGGGAAGGCTGTCGGAAGAAAAAGGCATTGCCTTGTTGTTAAAAGCGTTTGCCGGGTTGCCGCACCGAATCAGGATTGCGGGAGATGGACCCCTCCGCGATGAAGTGATCGCCTACAGCCGGCAATATCCCAACATCGAGTATGCAGGCGTTATTGAAAAAAATAGCGTATCTGATTTTCTTTCGGCAGGCACAGCACTGATTTTCCCCTCCACCTGGTATGAGGGAATGCCGATGGTTTTGCTGGAAGCCTTTGCTGCCGGTCTACCTATTATTGCGTCCCGCCTCGGGGCGATGGAAGAAATGATCAAACCCGGGCACAATGGCGAGCATTTTACCCCTGGTGATGCCAGTAGCCTGCAGGCAGCCGTGAATCAGTACCATGTATTGCCGCACACCGTGAAGCAGGAATACAGTCGCAAAGCACTGGCTACTTACCGTGAGCTGTATACGCCGGAAGACAATGCAGCACAATTGCTCAGTATTTATCACGATGTTACCCGGCACTCGCCCATTCCCAGCGTATCCCGAAAAAATCTTCCTTCCAGGGTTTCGAAGCAGTTCAACCTGTCTTCCCCCATTAGTCAACAGCAATCGATGAACAGGTTATTTGTATTTAGCATACCCGTGACGACCGGTACTTACCAGGGCTTTGTTCAAAAACTTACACGCGATGCCAGCCTTGGAAAAAGTTATTATACCTGTATTGCCAATGTGCACATGCTTATCGAGGCCTACCTGCGCCCTTCCTTCGCTGAGGTGGTTAAACGAGCCGGCATGATAAGCCCGGATGGAAGACCCCTCACCTGGGCCATCAGGATGCTTTTCGGAATCAAACAGGAACGTGTGGCGGGTATGGATTTGCTGCCCGACCTGCTATCTGCAGCAGCTGTAAAATCTATACCGGTTTATTTTTACGGAGGCGATTCCCTGCTCATTGAAAAGACGTCCGCTTATCTTCAAAAGAACCTCCCAAATCTTATCGTTGCGGGCATGGAAAGTCCGCCGTTCCGGCCCCTATTGCCCAATGAGGAAGCAGCAGCGGTCGACCGGATCAATGCATCAGGAGCTGCACTTGTTTTTGTATCCCTTGGCTGCCCGAAACAGGAAAAATGGATGGCAGCGGTATCTCCAAAAGTTAATGCCATCCTGATCGGTATTGGCGGGGCCCTGCCCGTGCTTATCGGTGACCATCACCGGGCACCGAAATGGTTGCAAAATGCCGGGCTGGAATGGCTGTTTCGGCTGTCACAGGAACCCGCCAGGCTGTTCAGGCGTTATGCCGTGACCAATTCAATTTTCCTGTATCTTTTTATTAAAGCGTGGCTGCAACTAAAGATATCCTTTGAGCCGTATTCCGGTAACCACCTTATTGTTGAACCAAGGGATAACCTCACCGTAACTTTGCAACGCTAAACGGTAGGCTCCCTGAGCACTATTTGCCCGCCATTCATTATCTATCATGAATTGATCACATGAAATCTGCTTCGGCTGTACTTCTTCTTCTTTCCTGCATGGCAGTCGCTGCGCTGTTTCCAACTCCTGTTTTCTCCGCCACCTATTATTTTTCCGCCTCATCGGGTGATGACAGCCGCAGTCCCGAACAGGCTACGCACCAGGAAACGCCCTGGAAAACGCTGCAACAATGTAACCTGCTGATGCGGACACTGGTTCCGGGAGATGAAATCCGTTTTAAAAAAGATGACATTTTTTATGGATTTCTTGACGTGTCCGTTTCCGGCACCAGCATCGCTCCCATTATTTTTTCCAGCTACGGTACGGGCCAGAACCCCGTCATCTCCGGCCTCGTCTACCCCGTGAACTGGATGCCAGGGGGAAACGGAACCTGGAAAGCGGTAATACCGGCCGGACCGGCTATGGAGAATACGGTGATCATGGACAACAACCGGTGTGCCATCGGGCGGTTTCCGGATGTTACGGACGGCAATGCTGGTTACCTCACCATCAGCAATGTACCGGCTCCGGGTACGATCAGCGGTGCTACTCTTCCTGCCAGTTCGTGGCAGTTCGCTGAAGTGGTTATTCGTAAAACACACTGGGTGACCGACAGGAACAGGATAACGGCTGTGAACGGTCCGGATATCCGGTACATTTCCCAGAGCGGATACAATGCCCAAAACGGGTATGGCTATTTCCTGCAGAATGATCCGGTTACCCTCAACCATACCGGCGAATGGTACTATAACCCCGACGATCATACGCTGGGGATCTTCCTCGGGGCATCCTTACCCGAGGACCACCGCATCGCTGTCAGCAATGTGGAACGACTACTCACCATCACCAACCAGGCTTACCTTGTATTTGATGGCATCTCATTCGAAGCGGCCAATGGCGACTGCATTCACCTGGAATCGGCGACCGGTATCACCATAAAAAATGGAACAGTGCGCTTTGCCGGCAACACGGCCATTTTTGCAACGCATTGTGCGGATTTTACGGTCAGCCAAATGATTATAGACCAGTCGGCCAACAATGCCTGCGATATTTCCTTCAGCAACGGGGTATTGATTAACAATAACATCATCTCGTCAACCGGTACGGTACCCGGTAGCGGGGGAGGAGACAGTGGTGCTTACGAGGCCATCCTTTTGTCGGGCGATAACCAGTCGGTAGAAAACAACAGCATCACGTCCACAGGCTATAATCCAATTACCTTTTATGGCGACAATATTTCCATCCGGCAAAACCTTATCCGAAATTTCGGTTACGTAAAAGATGATGGTGGTGGAATTTATGCCTGGAACAATAGCAGTAATGCGCCGGTGCACGGCAACCGGCTGATCGATCACAACATTGTCCTGGACGGCACCGGGGCACCTGAAGGAACTGCCGATGCTGTTGCTTCCATGCACGGTATTTACATGGACGACAATACGGACCACGTACGGGTTACCGGGAATACGATCGCCAACTGCAGCCAGTACGGCATTTACCTGCACAATGCCCACGACCTGTCACTGGATGGCAACACCGTCTTCAATAATTTCATACAGGCCGCAGCGATACACGATAATATCGCGCCCCAAAGCTTTCTTACGAACATCAGTTTTACCAACAATATTCTTTTCTCCAGGCTGGCTTCACAACTCACCCTGAGATACAGCAGCACGGGAAATGATATTGGGAAAATCGGGATGCTGGACAATAACTATTATTGCCGGCCACTTGAGCCCGGGCGGCAAATCGGGGTCTATACCGGAAACGGAAATACAATCTATGACATCCCTGGCTGGCAGCAGTATGCAGGACAGGACCAGCACTCCAAACCAGCTCCTGTTGCTGTCCTTCCCTACCGCATCAACGCACTGTACGACCCGAATTTATACCAGAATGGAAACTTCAATGGCAACATCAATAATCTCTATGTATTCGCGGCAGCCGGGAACGCGTTGGCCTCCTGGGTACCCACCAGCCCGCTGGATCAGGGAGCACTTAAGATAAGTTTCAACCCGCTGTCCGGCTCAAATAACCATGCAACTATAATTATTGGCGTAGGAAAAGTTTACGCGGGACACCAGTATCTTTTACGGCTGGACATGGCCGGTAAGCAGGATCAATACGTGGAAACCTACCTCCGCAAAAGCCTTTCTCCCTACACCGATCTTTCCGGACGTGAATTAAGATCTGTCGCCGCCGGCAAGGGATTTCTCGAAGTACTTTTCACGGCCACCACCACGGATGACAACGCGTCTGTCGGGCTGGATATTCCTGAACAGCCGAACCCTGTCTATATCGATAACCTGCGGCTCATGGAAGCAGCCGTAACCAAAACCAACCCCGACGATTCGTTGCTATTTCTTTATAACGCATCAGCTGCCACAAAGCAGTTTCCCCTGGATGGCAGTTTTGTGGATGTGCTGAACAGCACTTACGCTGGCAATATCGAACTACCACCCTTTTCATCTATTGTGCTCATAAAGTCAACGGTGCTTTTACTACCCGTACAATTCCTGGCGTTTACTGCGACACCAAAAAAAGGGAAAGTGCTTATCGACTGGACCCTCGGCGACCCGGGCACCGCTTTCGTTCAACAGCCCGAACGATCAGCAGATGGCCATAATTTCTCAAAACTTATGGTCCCTGTGAACAGCATGGGTGCCGGCCGATACAGCAGTACCGATGGGCTACCCGGTGTTCTCAATTATTACCGCATCAGGTATACCAGTGCGGGAAAAACTATTTTCAGCAGGGTCATAAAAGTGGATCTCGCCCAGCCGGCCCCAGGCACTGCTTTCTCCATTCATCCCAATCCCACCCGGCAGTCCATAACCGTAACGATTGAGCGTGCAGACCTGTTGCCCTGCACCCTTTTAATGAAGAATTATTCGGGCGCAGCGTTATTGACCACTATAATGACAACTCCACGAAAAGTTATTGACGTATCCCATCTTCGGCGCGGCGTCTATTTTTTAACCGTTAATTGTAAACAACAGGTTTTCAGTAGTCGTTTTGAAAAGCTTTGAGTCTGCTTCTTCATGCTCTCGTCTTCCGGCAAATAGGTGTAGCCGGCATTTTACTAAAGCCAGGCTGCTGTTGCGTCGCACACGTGTACGGCACAACGAGTATGATCTCAACCGGAATGATAATGGCATTCCATAGCAGGTATCCTGAAAGGCAATCAGCGATCTTAGGCTGACCTGGCGACGGGGCATAAAAAAACCCTACGGGCCGAAGCGGGTAGGGTCAGCAGCTTTACAATGATATTGGATAAATACTTTGCCGGCCATTACCAAATCCGGCGCTGGGCTGCTTTAATTTATGCGTTCCTGTTAAGGCAATTCAAATTTTCAAAGGCGGTTTCCAACCGGTTAACAAAAGTTTCCTGCCCTTTTCTCAGCCATACCCTGGGGTCATAATATTTCTTGTTGGGCTTCGATGCGCCTTCCGGATTGCCAAGCTGCCCCTGCAGGTAGGGCTCATTCTTTTTATAAAACTGCAGTATCCCTTCCCAGAAAGCCCATTGAAGGTCGGTATCCAGATTCATTTTGATGGCGCCATAGCCTATGGCCTCTTTAATCTGTACAGGATCGGAGCCGCTTCCACCATGAAACACAAAATAAACGGGTTTGGGGCCGGTCTTCAGCTCCCTTTCAATATAGTCCTGGCTGTTTTTCAAAATCACCGGTCTCAGTTCTACGTTGCCCGGACTATAAACCCCATGTACATTTCCGAATGCGGCGGCTACCGCAAACAATTTTCCCACCTTGCCGAGTTCAGTATAGGCATACGCAACATGCTCCGGCTGCGTGTACAGTTTGTCATTCTCAACGCCACTGTTGTCAACACCGTCTTCCTCACCACCCGTGACCCCCAGCTCAATTTCGATGGCCATACCCAGCGGCGCCATCCGTTTAAAAAATTCGACTGACGTATGGATGTTCTCCTCTATCGGTTCTTCAGAAAGATCCAGCATATGGGAACTGAAAAGCGGTTGTCCTTTTTCTTTATGAAACTGTTCCCCTGCATCTATAAGGCCGCTTATCCAGGGCAGCCATTTCTTAGCAGCATGGTCGGTATGTAAAACAACCGGAACGCCGTAATACCGGGCTACATTGTGAATATGGAGGGCACCGGAAATAGCACCGGAAATATTGGCCTGCATCTTGTCGTTTGGCATGCCCTTCCCGGCAAGGAACTGGGCACCCCCGTTACTGAACTGGATAATGACAGGGGAGTTGACTTTCGCCGCCGTTTCCAGCGTTGCATTGATATTGTCTGTTCCGATGGTGTTTACTGCCGGCAGCGCAAATGAATTGTCTTTGGCATCATTGTAAAGTGCTTCCAGCTCAGCGCCGAACAGAACCCCGGGTTGATATTTTTTCATGGTTGACTTGAAGGATGTTTTTCAGTATTTGAACAGGTTAACGATTGGACGGGCTTTTCAGGGCGCTAAGATAAGTGTAGTTTGTCATTTTAAATCAATTCCCGGCAGTCAGCCGAACAGGTGTCCCTGTACCACGCCAATGTACCGGAAGTCGCATTATTATATTAGTCTTCAAAACGGCTTTGGATCTTTGGTATCAGCATCAGGTTTTTCTGGAGCGTTTGCTTCAGGTTTCGTTTTATCAGCTGCCCCATGCTCCTGCATTTCCGGAAAGGGACCGGGTTGGAAAAGTGGTTGCCCAGTTCTGTCTTCAGCTGCTCCAGTTTTTCAGGACTGGAGATCCTGTCCCGCGACATGATATCCAGTAACTCTTTAATGCGGTAACGGGCCGACGCCAGCCTGAAAGTCATCAGTGTGCGCTCTTCCGCCTGGTACTGCGATATGGATTCTGTATTGAGGTGCTGCAGCGTCAAATCCACAAATGCCTTATTCTCTTTGAAAAATTGCGGCAGGTATAAATTTTTTCGCCCTTCGTAGGACTGCTGGTCGAAATCTATGCAACGGATCCGATACTGGAAATCTTCAATATCAGGGGTGATGTCTACCACGAAGTTGTAGCTCCGCATGTCACCCAGCAGCCGGACAAAGCAACGCTCGTTAAATTTGACAAATTCCTTGGCCAGCCTGATTTTATTGGTATCCGGCGCCTCCAGGTATTGCCTGATAAATACATCTCCCGGAATACCGGGTATATGCTCTTCCACCAGCGTGTTGCCCTGCGTAAAAAAAGTGATGCGGTTGGGTGAAAGTATATGTTCCAGTTCCAGCCCGTAGATGCGCGAGGCATCGGCAACTTTTATATAATAGTGATCGTAATTGTCGTTGAATTTGTTAACGATGCGAATCCGGAAAGGATGGGAGTTGCCAAATGTGCAGTAGTCGATCCGCGCCACATCCAGGTGCTTGCTGAACGTGAGATCGCCCTCGGTTTTCAAAATTGCGTAAATATTAATCAGGCCATCCCGCACATAATTCCACTCCCGCATATCATAGGTCACGCTTTCCCAAAGGGTATCCTTGCCGTTTTTGTCGATAATGGGCACGGAATAGGTGTAGTGAAGCAGGTCCCGGTAGGCCACGGGAAGTTTTACCTCTCTTCCGTGCTGGTTGAGATAGGCCCGCAAAGGCTCAATAACCGGGTACATCGTTTTTTTCCGGGAAGGCTTATCGGCTCCCAGCCCTGTATTGTTCTCACCGATCCGCTGCATGTCAATAAAGTTATGCGTTTATGGGCACGCTTCGCCCACCCGTTATACCTGCTGTACCAGGCCGGAAAAATAACCTGGCGCAGCCTGTAGCCTGCTGCCGTACCAGCTGAACATTTCACCGTCAGCCAAAACAACCGGTATACCGGGCAGTAATGGCCGCAGTGCTGCCGCGTGGGGCGCACGGAAAGGAAACGGTTCAGAAGATAGCAGCAGGGCTCCGCAATTTTGGTCTTTCAAATCCTGCAGCGTTATGACCGGGTAACGTTCCCTGTCAGCAAAGATGTTTATCCAGCCACAGCGGGTAAGCATATCGTGTATGAATGTATTTCCGCCTGCTGCCATGTAAGGATGCTGCCAGATCAGGTAAGCGATTCTTTTTGGGACAGCGGCCGCCTGCATCGAGGCAAATTTTTCAGTGATGCTAAGGGCTATCGCTGATGCGGCACGGCCTGTGGCCGTCATCCGGCCGACTTCCCGGATCATGGACAGGGCGCCACCCAGCGTATTGATATCACTCGTCCATACCGGGTAATGTTCCCGCAGGCCGATTATTTGCTGTTTGTCATTTTCTTCCTTATTAGCGAGGATCAGATCCGGCGAAAGCGCCCGTATTTTTTCAGCGTTTACGTCTTTGGTACCACCTACCCGTGTTTTCGACCGGTACCATCGGTTAGGATGCACGCAAAAACGCGTAATGCCGACCACTACCTCGTTTAGCCCAAGTTGATAAAGGAGCTCAGTTTGCGAGGGTACCAGGGATATGATCCGGCGGGGAACACCCGGCAAGGTGATGGTCTGACCGGTTTGGTCGGTGTATGTTTCCATGCCTTCAGTCAATCTTTAAACACTAAAGGCTGTCCGTTGGAACAGCCTGCCGGCAAGGTAACTAATATTTTAAAAGTGGGAAAGTGCCTCATCCTCTTTTGCCTCCTGCCAAAATTGCTTCCGGCAGGAGGGTACTGGAGATTAAAAGGATTGCTTTTCAGCGATACTGGAACGGGTTTTTCTTAGGACGTTTAGGTTTCTACTGGAACAGGATATTGGGTTTCTTGCTTTCGACAGGTACGAATTGGTTTAACAGGCCGTGTTAGGTTTTCTCAGGATTAGGCGGCGGTTTTCAGGACAAGGGCATTTGGTTTTTAACATAGGGTCAGATTGGCCAGCCTGGTTAAGCCGGTTACGATGACGTTAAGGGTATACCATTGATCATTAACAAAGAAAGAACTGTTTAGTGGCGACCGGTTTCAGGATTTGGATGTTGGTTTTTTAGGATTGGATGCTGGTCTTTCAGGACTTGGATGTTGGTTTTAGCATTTAGATGTTGGTCTTTCAGGATTGGATGTTAATTTTTTAGGATTTGGAGTTTCAGTTTTCAAAGGATCAGGACATTCAACCATCCGTTTTGCTGCAGGCTGACGGACAAAAAAAGGAAGTTGACTGATACTGGATTTTTTGGTTTTCTCAGGATTTGGATTGATAAAAACGGGCTGGACTTTCAGGGATATTGGATTCGTTACTTATCAATCAACTTCTGACACAAAGATATTTCAGGTGTAGGGCCCGGGCAAGAGCGCTTTTAACTAATTTTTAACCTGCGGATTTTAACGGCAAGATCGGAGAAGTCCCATTCTAAACTCGTAAAAGTACGAGAACAGTTGGGAGTCTTTTTATTTTACCAGGAAATTTCGTCAGCCAGATCCCTTGCAGGGCAAAGCTTTCAGCGGAATGATGATCCCGATCAAGGCATTCGGGCTTTACTTTCCTAAAGCATTCAGGACATCATACTTAGTTACAATGTGGAAATTACCCGTATCATCTTTACTCAGCACCGCGCCGTTTTCCCGGTTGATCAGCGTACTTAATTTTTCTACAGGCGTTAAAAAATCGACTAAAGGGAAGGGTGGTTCGATCACTAAGCCCACCCGTTCATTTTTAATAGCTGGATTGGTAAATATTTTTTGAAACAAACCGCCTTCGCTGATTGATCCGGTGATTACGTTGTCTTTCATCACCGGCAAATGCTCGATATCATATTTTTTCATCATTCCTACCGCCTCCGCTACGGTATGTGATGGATCAACATGTACCAGTTTTTGTTTGGCCGCCCTGCCGTTGACGATGTCTTTGAATGTTTTTACGTCAAGAAAACCGCGTTCCATCATCCACTGGTCGTTATAAATTTTCGCTACATAGCGGCTGCCATGATCATGAAAAATCAGCACCACCATATCTCCTTCCTTCAATTCATCTTTCAGCTGCATCATTCCCTGCAGGCAGCTTCCCGCACTGTACCCGCAAAACAACCCCTCTTCTTTTGCAATGCGCCGTGCCATCACAGCACCGTCTTTGTCCGTGACTTTCGTAAACCGGTCGATGTATTGCATATCGTAATTCGCGGGTATAAAATCTTCCCCGAATCCCTCACTGACATAGGGATACACTTCTTTCTGGTCTTCTTCACCGGTTTCAAAATATTTTTTCAGCAATGAACCATAGCTGTCAATTGCCCAAACTTTTATGGCTGGATTTTTTTCTTTCAGGTACTTACCGGTGCCAACGATGGTTCCGCCGGTTCCGGTGGCAACGACCAGGTGGGTCACTTTTCCATCCGTTTGCTCCCAGATTTCAGGGCCCGTCTGCTCATAATGCGCGAGCCGGTTGGCGAGGTTATCATATTGGTTCACATACCAGGAATTCGGTACCTCTTTCGCCAGCCGCTTCGAGACGGAATAATAAGAACGGGGATCGGCCGGGTCCACATTGGTAGGGCAAACAATAACTTCAGCGCCCACGGCTTTTAAAATATCCGCTTTTTCCTTCGACTGTTTATCTGTAGTGGTAAAAATGCATTTGTATCCTTTTACACAGGCGGCAAGCGCAAGCCCCATGCCCGTATTGCCACTCGTTCCTTCAATGATGGTACCGCCTGGTTTTATCAGCCCTTCCTGTTCGGCCACCTCCAGCATTTTAACGGCCATGCGGTCCTTAATAGAATTGCCGGGATTAAAATATTCCACCTTTGCCAGTACCGTGCAGGGTAGTGAACGGGTAATTTTGTTCAGCCGGATTAACGGCGTATGACCTATCGTTTCGAGAATGTTGTTCCTGATATCCATAGCAGTAATATTCTTTCAAAGGTAATACTAAAAGGGGTGGGTGAGCAGGGGTGCCGGCAGATGGTTGCCCGGTAAGACCCGGCTTTGAAATAGTTTTTTGATAAATTTTCCAATCCTGCTTTCACCCGGCGCAGATTATTGGTAGTTTCGTTTCATGAAGGTGTATTTTATCAGTGGCCTGGCAGGTGATTACCGCATGTTCCGATCGATAAGGCTTCCCGCACCCTATGAAATAATTCATCTGCACTGGATTGAGGCGTATGCGGGCGAATCCCTCGCTGACTATGCCCTGAGGATGTCCGTTAGCATAGATGCTGAAAAGCCGTTTGGTCTTGTTGGTTTATCCATGGGCGGTATGATTACCGCAGAAATTGCAAAGCACAGGCAGCCGGTATTCCGGGTGTTGCTGTCCAGCATTCGCAGTGCCCATGAACTGCCCTGGTATTTGAGGATGGCAGGGCATCTCCGCCTCCAGCACCTGGTGCCGGTGGCCATTGTTAAGAAAGTTTCGTATCATAAAAGAATGTTCACCCGGGAAACCCCGGCGGATAAAGCGTTGCTCCGCGATATGATCCGCTCTTGTGACGATCGATTTATAGTATGGTCTATGAACGCCGTCCTCAATTGGAAAGAGTCGGCCTTTCCCTCCCCGCAGCTTCATATCCATGGTGCTGCCGATGCCGTGCTGCCCGCCCGGCTGACCACCCCCACCCATCTGTTGCCTCATGCTGGCCACCTGATGGTGCTTACCAACGCGGCAGAGATCAACAAGATCCTCGAACGGGAGCTGCCATGCATCGGGCGGCTTACGGCCTGAGCGGTTGCAGTCATGACCCATCATCATTCAGTTGTTGATAAGTCCGCCCGGATTTAACACACCACTGCTTTACATTTGCTGCCCGTTAAAATATTACTGCGCTATGGAAGGAAAATATGTACAGGAGATTGCCAGCCGTCTGAACCTGTGCCTTCAACAGGTAAACAGCATTGCCCAGTTACAGGAAGATGGAGCGACCATACCGTTTATTGCCAGGTACCGCAAAGAAGCGACAGGCAACGCCGACGAAGTGGTGATTGCCGATGTCTCCGAATCGATCAAATATTTTAGTGCGCTGGAAAAAAGAAAGGAAACGATGCTCAAAACAATCGGGGACCTGGGAAAACTCAGCCCGGAATTGAGCAAACGCATTGAAGATTGTTTTGATTCCGGCGTGCTTGAAGATATCTACCTGCCCTTTAAACCCAAAAGGAAGACAAGAGCCACCCAGGCTATCGACAAAGGACTGCTGCCGCTTGCTGACCTGCTCTGGAAACAGGAAGCCGGTGACCCGGAATCCATGGCCGCTCCATTTACCGGCGAAAATGTGAAAGACAGTAAGGAAGCCCTTCAGGGCGCCAGGGATATCATCGCCGAAAGAATCAGCGAACATGAACAGTCGAGGCAGGTCATCCGGAAGCTTTTTGGCGACTCAGCGGTGCTGACGTCGAAAATTCTCAGTAGTAAAAAAGAAGATGAAGGGGCACAAAAATACCGCGATTATTTCGAATTCAGCGGCTCGCTGGCCGACAGCCCGTCCCACCGTACCCTGGCCATCCGGCGCGGGGAGAAAGAAGGATTTTTGATCATGGACATCAACATCGGTAAAGAGGAAGCGCTGCGAGCACTTGAAACGATCCACCTGTCAGGCACCGGCGCCACCAGTGGAGAGGTAAAGAAAGCGATAGAGGATGGGTTTACCCGCCTGCTCAAACCCGCTATCGAAAGCGAATTCCGGGTTATGGCAAAAAATAAAGCCGATGAAGAAGCCATCCGTGTTTTTTCCGAAAACCTCAGGCAGTTGCTGCTGGCTTCACCGCTGGGTAAAAAAAGAATTCTCGCCCTCGACCCCGGCTTCCGTACGGGGTGTAAACTGGTTTGCCTCGATGAACAGGGTAACCTGCTGCACAACACCACCATCTTTACGCTATCGGTGCAGCAAACCGCCGCGGCAGTCAGCCAGTTGCAGCAACTGGTCCGCCAGTACCGCATCGAAGCGATTGGTATCGGCAATGGCACGGCAGGCCGCGAGACCGAGCAGCTGGTGCGCAGCATTGATTTCGGAACGCCGGTGAGCATATTCCAG
>JBBROE010000097.1:0-17607 GCA_038229695.1 Chitinophagales bacterium
ACTCTGGCGGCAGTGCCTGCCGAAGAAAGTAAAAAATCAGCGTCAGTCACCGTTATACCGGTAAGAGCCGTTCATATTACTGAAGTGGATGTAAACGGCACGGCCGTGCTGCGCGATGTTAATGCTGCAATAGATGAAAAGATGACCGGCACAGGGTCGGTCTATCCTTCCCGGCCGGTATCATTATACCTTCACTTCACCGGTCTCCCCAATACCCTGGTCGCCGTAGAACTGATCATTGATGCGGTAACCGAATATAAAGAAGACGTTTACATCCCGGAAAGCGGAAACCTCGTGATGCAAAAAAACATAGCATGAAGAAAACTCACGGTATACTCCCACTGCTTTGCCTGGCCATTTCCGCCGCGGGCCAGGGGCTTACGGATAACAAAAACAACAGCAATGCCATCTTGTTGAACGGAAGTGCCATTACCATCAACGTAACTGAGCCAACAATCCAGGCCGATGTGCAGAAAGCGGGGTTGTTCCGGGGCTCCCGCAACAATGGCTATATCGCGGGCCTGTCGCTGTCGGGAAAAAATGAAAGCGGCGTGGCGGGATTATTCAAAAGTGGTGAACTGGTACCGGCGGCCAGGCTGACTGCCCTCGCGGGTGTTACATTTACGAACAACGCAGATAAATCCAGAGAACTGGAACGGGAACAGTTGCGATTGAGAGAAACGAGTGCCCGGGAAAGGCTTTACCAGCTAGCCCTCGTAAAGGATCAGTTGCGAAAAGGAAAGCAGGATACAACAGCTGTTCACCGCCTGATCGTGGAACTAACGGAAACGGAGCTGAAGCCGGTACTGGTCCTGGAAGCAGCGGCTGCAGAAAGTTATGGGAAAGTGGGTTTTTATAAATCGACAGCCTACCTTTTTGGCGGTATGTCTGCAAAATCTTTCACGCGTTTCACTGGGTATGATCGGGTCAACCTGCTCAATGGATTTGCCACCGAAAGTTTTAAAGGCGGCTTCGCCGGCATCGGTATCAACCAGCAGTACCGGAACCTTCTTTTCGGTGCGACCTTCGCTTACCGGGCAGAAGACAACCAGTCGCTGCTCTCCCTGCGTAGTTTTTCTTACCAGCAGACAACCACGTTGAATAACCAGTCCCTCACCGAAACCGCCACTGTCAAGGCCTGGTCGGGAAATTATGCCACCCTCCATTACCTGGCTGTGAACCTCGATATGATCATCGATGTCGCGTTGGGTCACCCGGCAAAACCGGAGCAGGCCCGCAATTATATTTTTATTAATCCTTATGCGCGTATAATCACCGCTTCTTCCCGCAAAGAACTGCTGCCGAATAACAGCAATGTCGGCGTGGGGCTGTACCTCTTCAACAATCGTTCTGTAGTACTGGGGGGCATTTATGCAGAACTGCCGGATATCGGCAATAACATAGGTCAGATAGCCGCCGGTCCGCCCCCGGGATACCGGAAATTATCGGTGGGGCTGCTCACGCGGTTCAGCCTGCAGTCGTTTTTAAAGCTGGCGGATTTATAAGCGCGCGGCGGACGGCTGTGCTCCTTTCTTCTGCACCAGCACGGTCTGCTCTTCAGCGGCGTCTGGCAGCAGCGACCAGTCTTTTGCAAAAGGCTTCAGCAGGCGTTTCGCCGCGGCCGGTCCCCAGGTACCGGGCTCATAAAAATGCAATTTCCGGGCGGGGTGTTTTTCCCACGCTTTGATAATGGGCATCACTACTTTCCAGGCCGCCTCTACCTGGTCTGCCCGCATAAACAGCGTGGCATCGCCTTCCAGCACATCCAAAAGCAGCGTTTCATAGGCTTCAGGGATATCGTCGGTGTAGGCATCCCTGTAAATAAAATCCATTTCCACCGGCTTCAGTTTCATCTGCAGGCCGGGTACCTTGCTCTCGAAAAGCAGGTTGATTTCCTGCTCCGGCTGAATACTGATGATGAGCCTATTCGCGAGGATATCATCTTTAAAGATCTTGTGGGGTGAATCTTTAAACTGGATGATAATCACGGAAGCCTGGCGCTTGAGGGTTTTCCCCGTCCGTAAAAAAAAAGGCACACCCTTCCAGCGTTTGGTGCCGATAAAAAGTTTGGCCGCAACAAAGGTTTCGGTGTCAGAATCCTGGGCCACTTTATCTTCCTGGCGATAGGCCGGCTGCACTTTACCACCGATCGACCCGGCGGTATACTGGCCGCGGATCACGTTACTGAACACTTCGTCTTCCCGCATGATTTTGATACTCCGGAGCACCCTTGCCTTGGCATTCCGTATCACCTCCGGCTCATAGGCAGCGGGGCATTCCATGGCAATTACGCAAAGCAGCTGTAACAGGTGATTCTGGACCATATCCCGGATAGCCCCTGCACTGTCGTAGTAGCCGCCCCTCTTTCCCACCGGTACTTCTTCGGCCACGCTAATTTGCACATGGTCGATGAATTCCTTATTCCACAGCGGTTCGAATACGTGATTGGCAAAACGAAATGCCAAAATATTCTGAACGGTCTCTTTGCCCAGGTAGTGGTCGATCCGGTACAACTGTTTTTCAGCAAACCTTGACCTAAGGAAACGGTTGAGCATTTGCGCAGATTTTAAATCTGACCCGAAAGGCTTTTCTATAACGATACGGTGCAGGCTCTTATTACCACAAAGCCGGTTTTTGAAAAGGGCATCACTGATCGGTTCAATGAAGCGCGGCGAAACGGCATAGTAAAATACGCGGATGCTTCTCCGTTGCTGTTTTCCTTCGAACGCTTCCAGCGCATCTTTCAGCCCGGTATAGGTATCAGGCGACATGAAATCTCCCTGTATATACCGCACATTGCCCGTAAAGGCCGCCCATTGACCGGCATCCGCTGCGCCTGTCCGGGAAAACTCGTTGACGCCCTGCTGCAAATCCTGCTTAAATTCATCGCCTGTCGCGGCCATGAAATCCACGCAGAACAGCGTAAATATTTCGGGCAGGTGACCACTGATATATAAATTGTACAGCGCAGGTACAAGTTTGCGTCTAGTCAGATCCCCTTTGGCACCAAAAATCACAATTGCGGCCGGGTGTAACTTTTTTTCTCTCATGGTGAATTCCTTTCAAATACGGGCAATAAGAATAAAGGTAAGCGGTAAGGCCCCATATTTACTACAAAGGTCTTTGCAAAACTGTTCGTTGGGGCAGAAAGGCGTGCTGCCCGGACTCTTGCCATTCCGTTATCTTTGCGCCATTGAAAATCTGACAGACCAATATGACTATTTCTTATAACTGGCTCAGCGATTACCTGCCGGTATCTATCGAACCGGAGCGACTGAGCAAAATTCTCACTTCCCTCGGGCTCGAGGTGGAAAGCCTCGATTACTTTGAGGAATTTAAAGGCGGATTGAAGGGCCTCGTCACGGGGGAGGTAATCACCTGCGTACCCCACCCCAACGCCGATAAGCTGAAACTGACCACCGTTTCCACCGGTGGCGAGTCCGTGCTGCAAATCGTATGCGGCGCACCCAATGTAGCGGCCGGCCAGAAAGTGGTGGTCGCTCCCGCCGGCAGCACCATCTATCCCAAAAAAGGTGAACCGCTGACCATGAAGCCCGTAAAGATCAGGGGCGAGGAAAGCCAGGGCATGATCTGCGCAGGCGATGAAATAGGGCTGAATGACGATCATTCAGGCATACTCATTCTCCCCGGTACGGTTAAACCCGGCACACCGGCTGCCAGTTATTTTCAGCCGTATACAGACTGGGTATTCGAAATCGGGCTGACACCCAACAGGATGGATGCCATGAGTCACCTTGGCGTTGCACGGGACGTTTGCGCCTACCTGACCCATCATGACAAAAAGGAATGCCGTGTGAAGACACCGGCCACCCAGCAATTCAGGCCGGATAACCATACCCTGCCCATTACCGTTAGTATAGAAAATACCACGGCCTGCCAGCGGTACAGCGGTGTAAGCCTGGCCGGGTTAACCGTAGGCGAAAGCCCTGTATGGATGCAGCACCGCCTCAAAGCAATCGGTATCCGGCCCATTAACAACATCGTAGACATTACCAATTATATCCTCCACGAAACCGGGCAGCCGCTGCACGCGTTCGATGCCGCAGCCATTGATGGGAACCAAGTGATTGTAAAAAATCTCCCGGAAGGCACCCCATTTTTATTTTTAGATGAGAAAGAAAGAAAACTGCAGGCTGCCGATCTGATGATCTGCAACCGCGACAAACCTATGTGCCTTGCCGGGGTATTTGGCGGCCTTGTAAGCGGCGTGAGCAAGACCACCTCCTCCGTTTTCCTGGAAAGTGCCTGGTTTAACCCGGTGGACATCCGCAAGACCTCTTTTCGCCATGGCCTGCGCACAGATGCTGCAGCCCGGTTTGAAAAAAATACCGATATCAGCAACACCGTAAACGTGGTAAAACGGGCCGCCCTGCTAATAAAGGAAATAGCCGGCGGTACCATCGCCTCGGATGTGGTGGATGTATACCCAGACAAAAAAGAAAAAGTGCATGTGCAGCTCAAACATCATTACCTCAAGAAGCTAAGTGGCAAAAAATATCACCAGGATACGGTAAAACATATCCTTACCGGGCTGGGTTTCGAAGTGATCAAAGAAGGTATGGACGATATCTGGGTGGCGGCACCATACAGCAAACCAGACATTTCCCTGCCAGCCGACGTAGTGGAGGAAATTATGCGGATAGACGGGTACGATAACATTGAAATTCCTGCCAGCATCACCATTACACCCGCCGCGGATACCAATGGCTACCGGCAGCATTACCAGGAGAAAACTGCCGGCTACCTCGCCGCCCAGGGGTTCAATGAAATTTTCACCAATTCAATCAGCAACAGCGCTTTTTACGACGCCGGCGTACTCGAAAGATCGGTAAAAATGCTGAACAGCCTCAGTGCAGACCTCAACATGATGCGTCCGTCCATGCTGGAAAGCGGCCTCCAGGCCGTAGCGCATAACCTCAACCGCCGGAACTACGACCTTCGCTTTTTTGAATTCGGTAAAACCTATACTACGTCAGGTCCCGGTAACTACCATGAAACGGAACACCTCGCCCTGTATATCACAGGCCAACTGGTACCCGCAGTATGGAAAAACAAGGCAGTCGCCAGCGACTTTTTTTATGTAAAAGGCTTGGCAGCAAGGATACTTGAACTACTGGGGATGACAGACCTGCAATTTCCGGAGGGGGAAAGCGGAGGCCTCGGTATCCGCCTGGGTAAAGCCCTCGTTGGGTCACTCGAATCCGTCGGCGCCGATCAACTGACCAGGTTCGGCATTAAACAGCCGGTCTGGTATGCTGACCTTAATTGGAGCCTGCTGCTGGAGACCCTGAAAGCCAAACCGCCGATAAAGACCAAGGAACTGCCCCGCCAGCTGGCTGTTCACCGTGACCTGGCCCTGGTGTTGCCCCGCACAACTCCTTACAGCACGGTAGAAAAAACTATCCGGAAAGTGAAGCTGGATAAACTCCGCAGCATGGAATTATTCGACGTCTTCGAGAGCGAAAAACTGGGGATTGATAAAAAATCGATGGCCGTAAGTTTCACCTTCCTGGACAACGAGAAGACACTTACCGACAAAGAAATTGAAGGCATGATGAACCGGATCATGTTGGCAATGGAAGCAGAACTACAGGCCGAAATAAGAAAATAAAAAAATTACCCAGGGCCCGATGAACCCGCTTGAACAACATATACTCCGCATCCAGGAAAAGTTACAGCTGCTGCTGAAACAACACCAGGCCGTGCTGAAGGAAAACGAGCGGCTCAGGAGAGAACTGGCCGATGTAAAAGTGCATGAGAAAGTAATGAGCGGTCAGTTGTCGCAACTGGAACAGCAGGTGGCTGTACTGAAAACCGCTACCAGCAACCTCGGACCAGAAGATAAAAAGGACCTCGAGAAAAGACTTAACTTCTTTATCCGTGAAATAGAAAAGTGTATTACCCTGCTGAATGGATGATCAGACGCGCTTTACCATCCTCAGCTTCATTTCTTCTTCACCCTGCGAAAGCTCAAGGGTGTATACGCCGTAGGGCAAGTCGTTGAGGTTGCGCCAGGTCAGTTCATTATCTGCATCAGCCATGTCGGTCTCAAAGGTGCTGCAAATGCTGCCTTTGTCGTCGCGCAGAACGGCTTTCAGACAGGAATGGGGCGCGCAGGAAACATTAAACTTGAGGGAATCGATGAAGACGGGTGATTTTACTTTGGCAAACATGTGCTGGATTTTAAGGATGATTGGATCACAGGGATAGCATAACGGGTTAATAACCTGTGGATAAATATATAAAATCATTTTGAAACCCCCAAGCTTATGGAGGAACTGATCGCGATAAATCTGCTGCTGGCTGACCGGACCTACCGCGTAAGGGTGGAACCGAAGGATGAAGAGGTGGTCCGGAAGACCATAAAATTGATCAACGACAAGATTATTGAATTCAAAACGCAGTTTGCCGGAAAGGATATGCAGGATTATATCGGCATGGTCGTGCTCTGGTATGCCACCCAGCAATCCGGCGGCAGCCTGCCTGCCGTAAACGAGATAAGTGCCCGCCTCAACAAAATGGAGCTGCTGCTGGACAGTGCGCTTCAGCCATAAAAAAACCTCCCGCGAAGCGGAAGGTCCTTGCCCTTACCGGGGTAACCGGCCTATGGCAACTTATAATTTCCTGGCTACCATTTCGGTATTTACCTTGGCGGAAATCGGGGCGTTTTGCCCCATCACGCCAAGCGATCCGCTGATATCAGACATACTGCTGCTGCGTTTCAGCAGGCCGGTGCTGCTTTCATAACTGGATTGGCCTGTTGTTGTGCCGGTCATGTCCATCTGGATTTCCATTCCATTCTGCTGCAGGGTGCCATTTTTGGCGATGGTGCCCGTGAAGGTCACCAGAGCACTGTCGCCCGACAGCGACTTCAGGGTGTAGACCATTATCGTTTTCACGGTGGCTGGCGTTCCGCTGGAGTCCGTCCAGGTATCTCCCGGTTTGATATTTTTGGAAGGAAGCTGGATGAGCACGGGGTAAGGCTGCCCTTTCGCGAGCGTACCTGTCATACTCATCATATCGGCCATGCCGCCACCCGCCTTGCTGGAGTCATTCTCAGCGATGCCACTGACTTTCCCACTTTTGTCCACTTTAATTTCCTGTTCTGCCCCGATCTTTTCTTTCAGCACCTGGCCCATCTGGCCATCCATATCTTCCTTTTTGTCTGAGTCGAAGCTAACATCCTGGCCCATGCCGTTTCCTTTCACGGTCATCCTGTTTAGGGTGTTGCTGAAGATATAGCCGCTGTCGGTAATGTCTTTCAGTACCACGCTGGAAGTGGCCGTACTCTGGTTATCCACATTCTGACCCATTACTTCCATGGTCATTTTGGTAGTGGCAACGGTTTCCAGCTTCTGTCCTTTCTTCAGCGCAATTTTCTGGGCATGAACGGTCATGAGGACAATGGAAAAGGCAAGAGAAAGTACTACTAGTCGAGATCCTTTTTTCATAAATGGTTTACTTGTTTAACAATCGAAATTAATGATGTGCTGATTATCTGTATTTATGTTTTATGAACGGCTTAAATAAGGTTCAGCGGGTTCCCCCGGCAAAAATACCGGCCAGTTTTTTCGCCAGTGCCTCCCCCCGGAGGTTTTTAGCAATAATTTTTCCCTGGGGATCAAGCAGCAGGTTTTGAGGAATTGCTTCAATGCCATACAATTTCGCCACCGAATTGTTCCAAAACTGTAAATCAGAAACATGGTTCCAGGCAAGGCCATCGTCATGAATCGCTTTGATCCATTTGTCTTTTGCGCCGGGCCTGTCGAGCGAAACGCTCAGGATCTCAAATCCATCGGGATGAAACTGTTTGTAGGTACTGACCAGATTAGGATTTTCTGCGCGGCAAGGTCCGCACCAGCTGGCCCAGAAATCCACCAGCACATATTTGCCGCGGAACGATTCCAGTGAAACAGCATGACCGAGCGTATCACCCTGGGTAAATGCGATCGCCTGCCGGCCGATACCGGTCTTCCTGGCCACTGAAATTTTTTCCTGCAGCGCTTTGCCGGAAGCGGTATTGCGCGTCGCTGCCGGAAGCCTGTTGAAAACGGGTTCCACCTTGTCCGCATCGATTTCATAGCCGGCCCAGTTCCGCAGGGCGTACAGGGCGATGGGTGAGGAGGGGTTTTGCTTTACATAATTGCCGTATACATCTTCATTCGCCGCCGCATCGATACTGTCGATCTGCTTTTCCAGGCGCTGCGCCGATGTGGTATTCCCGCTTTTGCGTGCCAGCGTAAATTTCGGGTATAAGGCAGCAAGCCGGAGGTCATAGGGCCTTGCCAGCTCCTGTAGCTTCCGGTAAGCCGCATCGGATGCAGAGCCGCTGACCGTTATATTGGAAAAAGAATCTGCCGAAGCCACCCGGATGGTTCCCGGCTCCAGGAAGAAAACAGCGTAATCCCTTTTGCTGTTGAAGGGAATGGGCTGCGGGTTCACCCGGTCGGCCGCATACTTAATCCGTAATCCCGCCTGCACCGGTTCACTGGTATTCCCTGTAAAATGGTAGGTGTTCGCCGACACCTTTGCGCTGTCGTTTATGCGTTGATTACCGGATACGTAATTCAGGTAAACCCATTCGACGGGTGCTTTGAGGCTGCTCAGGTCGCCATCGACGGTGAAGGCCGCCGACTGGGAAAACAGGCCCGGGCAGAAAATAAGGGCAGCCAGCAAAAAGGAAAGTAAGCGCATAAGCTTGATTTTAGCAGCTGCAATTTACAGGAACCCGCACGAGTGCGCTTGTCATTTATGATAATTTCAACAGTTATAATATGAGCTATCTTTTGTACTTTCGCCCACTACCTGATTTTTAAGGTATTCCGTGAACTTCGATTGGAAATATTGACAAGATTGTAAACCCGTATTAAAAACAAAATCAATGGATTCTACCATTATAGCAATCATAATCGCCGCGGTTATCGCGCTGGTGGCCGGGCTGGTCGCCGGGAAAGTCATCTTTGCTAAAAACACCGGCAACAAAATTCAGGAAGCCGAGCAGCAGGCTCAGAAAATGATTGCTGACGCCCAGGTTCAGGCCGAGACCATGAAGAAAGAGAAAATGCTGGAGGCCAAGGAGAAATTTGTGCAGCTTAAATCCGACCACGATAAGGAAGTGCTGGAACGAAACCGGAGGCTGGGAGACAACGAAAACCGGCTCAAACAGAAGGAAATCACCATCAATCAGAAAGAAGGCAACCTGGACCGCCAGGTGAAGGAAAACGAAGCCATCAAGGAGAACCTTAACCGGCAGATTGAAGTCATCAACGTCAAAAGAACAGAACTGGAAAAACACCAGGAAGAACATATCCGCCGGCTGGAAAAAGTGGCGCAATTGTCGGCAGAAGAAGCCCGTACCCAGCTCATAGAAAGCCTGAAACAGGAAGCCCAGACCCGGGCGCTTGGTATGCAGCAGGAAATCATTGATGATGCCCGCCAGAAGGCCAATAAGGAGGCGCGTAAAATTATTATCCAGTCCATCCAGCGCACCGCTGCTGAACAGGCCATCGAAAACTCCATCACCGTTTTCAACCTGGAAAGTGATGAAATAAAAGGTCAGATCATTGGCCGGGAAGGCCGGAACATCAGGGCTATCGAAGCGGCCACCGGGGTGGATTTGATTGTCGACGACACCCCCGAAGCCATTGTGCTTTCTTCTTTTGACCCGCTTCGCCGGGAAATCGCCAGGCTGAGTTTACAGCGGCTGGTGACTGACGGCCGTATTCACCCCGCCCGTATCGAGGAAGTGGTGGAGAAGACCCGTCGCCAGATTGAAGAGCAAATCATGGAAATTGGTGAGAGAACGGTCATTGAGCTGGGTATACATGGACTGCACAAAGAACTGGTGCGGATAGTCGGCAAAATGCGTTTTCGTTCCAGTTATGGCCAGAACCTATTGATGCACAGCCGCGAAGTAGCCAACCTTTGCGCCACTATGGCCGCAGAGCTGGGTATGAATCCAAAGCTGGCCAAAAGAGCCGGGCTGCTGCATGATATTGGTAAGGTTCCGGACGAGGAAAGCGAATTGAGCCATGCCCTCCTGGGGGCGCGAATAGCGGAGAAATATGGGGAAAACCCGGCGGTCATCAACGCCATCGGGGCCCACCATGATGAAATGGAAATGCAATATGTCATTTCTCCTATCATCCAGGCCTGTGACGCCATCAGCGGTGCAAGGCCGGGGGCAAGAAGGGAAATCATGCAGCAATACCTGCAGCGCATCAAGGAGCTGGAAACCCTAGCCCTCACTTACCCGGGCGTAGAAAAGGCCTACGCCATCCAGGCTGGCCGTGAACTCCGTGTGATCGTTGAGGCGGATAAGGTAACGGATGCGGACAGCGACCGGCTATCCTTTGAAATTGCCCAGAAAATTCAGACCGAAATGACTTATCCCGGCCAGATAAAAGTGACGGTCATCAGGGAAAAGCGCGCTGTGAATGTAGCCCGCTAGCCCGCGCGGGGAAAAAGGTAAATATTAAAAAAAAAGCAGTGCTGTTCCTTGTTTCAGCATTTTATCCTACCTTCGCCGTCCTATAAATTTTAAAGATATGAACGCCGTAGCATTTGTACATGAGCAGTTAACGAAGGGAAAAGAATTTCCGAAGTTTAAAGCTGGCGATAATGTGACTGTTAATTATAAAATCATTGAAGGCGGTAAAGAGCGTATCCAGGGTTTCCGAGGCGATGTGATCAAGCGCCAGGGAACGGGTTTCACGCAGACGTTTACCGTACGTAAAATATCTGATGGCGTGGGTGTGGAAAGAACATTTCCAATGTTCTCGCCCAACATTGACAGTGTCCTGCTCAACAAAACTGGTAAGGTACGCCGTGCCAAACTTTATTACCTGCGCGAAAGAAGTGGTAAAAGAGCCAGGATCCAGGAGAAGAAAATGCCTGTTGCACCTAAAGAGTAATAAATCAGTAGTTTAGTAAAATATTTGACGGGTACCGGGAGGTACCCGTTTCTTTTTTAACGGCTTTTACATCCATAACGTTTGGTATCACGTATACTTTTTGGTTAATAATATTCTGTTGGCAATAAAATATGCCAGCTTTTGCCGTCTCTTACTATCTTTGACCTTCAATTATTTATTATGGTACAAGTAAATTTAAAACCTGTGTTGTTGGGAGTGCTGGGAACCCAGGAAATTATCATTATCCTGATAATCGTTCTCCTCTTATTTGGTGGTCGTAAAATTCCTGAACTGATGAAAGGCCTGGGAAAAGGTATTCGCGAGTTCAATGATGCCAAGAGCAATGTTACCAAAGAAATTGAAGAAGGCTTAAAAGAAAAAGACAACAAGCCACTTTCTTAACAGTAACTGCTGATCAACCCTCATTACTTTGCTTCGTTTGTAAGGCACCTTTGTATAGTTTCCTATCTATAGCAAAATACCAGCAAGAATTACTCAACGGCGTTACCACCTGCGTGGAGGCCGTTGAGTTTTTTTTGTCCCGCATGGCAGCGGCCGAACGGCTCAATGCCTTCACGGCCGTATATGCGGATGAAGCCAGGCAGCGTGCTGCCGAACTGGATGCTTCCCGCAAGGCGGGTCAGAAAACCGGCAGGCTGCACGGTGTGGTCATTGCGCTTAAGGATGTAATTTGTTACCAGGGACATGCAGTTACGGCCGCCTCGGCCATTCTCCAGGGCTTCACGGCCACCTACAACGCCACCGCAGTTACGCGCCTCCTCAGCGAAGAAGCTATTATCATCGGCAGTTGCAACTGCGACGAATTTGCAATGGGTTCCAGTAACGAAAATTCCTATTACGGAAGAACGCGTAATGCGCTGGACGAAAGCCGTGTGCCCGGCGGATCATCGGGTGGTTCTGCAGTTGCCGTTCAGGCCGGCCTCTGCATGGTCAGTCTTGGGAGTGATACCGGTGGTTCCGTACGCCAGCCGGCCGACTTCTGTGGCATCGTGGGGCTGAAACCGACCTATGGCCGCGTTTCCCGGCATGGGCTGATTGCCTATGGCTCCTCCTTTGACCAAATCGGAATTTTTGCCCGTAATATTATGGATACGGCGCTTGTACTGGAAGTGATCGCAGGAAAAGACGGCTATGACGCGACCGCTGCGGCTACCGAAGTTCCTACCTATTCCCGGCAGGCCGGTGAAACCTCCGCACCACTCCGCATCGGCTATTTCGAAGAAGCCCTCAGCCACCCGGGGCTCGATAAAGAAATGGCCGTCCAAATTACCGGGTATATCAAACAACTGGGTGGAAAAGCGCATACGGTGGCCCCGGTTAATTTTGGGCTGCTCGACTATATCGTTCCTGCCTATTATGTACTTACTACCGCAGAAGCGTCTTCCAACCTCGCCCGGTATGACGGCGTCCGGTACGGCAGCCGGCATGCTTCACCGGCATCATCCTTAACGGATTTTTACCAGGAAAACCGCTCCGCGGGATTTGGCCCCGAAGTGAAACGACGCATCCTCCTCGGCACTTTCGTGCTAAGCGCCGGGTACTACGATGCCTACTTTACGCAGGCCCAGAAAGTGAGGCAGCTCCTGCTTCAGAAAACTAAGGAAATCTTTAACAACTTCGATATTATCCTGCTCCCTACGGTACCCTCGCCGGCATTTAAAGCCGGGGAAAAGGCCGGCGACCCAGTCGCCATGTATCTCGCTGATATCTATACCGTTTACGCCAACCTGGTAGGCATTCCTGCCATTTCTCTCCCCCTTTTTACGCACAGCAATGGAATGCCTTTTGGCCTCCAGGCTATGAGTTACCAGTTTTGCGAATTATCTTTACTGAAGTTCGCCGCCCATTTAATGGCGCAATAATTGCAATCTCCTGCTGTCCAACCCACTTCCCAATCCTGTATCCTCGCAGTATCCTTCGAACTAAATCATTGTCAACACTTTACCGTAACGGTTTTGTTAACGTAACCTAGTAAACAATGAAGCAATTATTATTTTTATCCGCCATTTCATGTATTTTTTTCAGCCCCGTTTTGGCCCAGCCGTCCCTGGCCAATGAATCGTCCGCCACAGCGGTTCGCCCGCTTATGCCGGCCGACAGCCTGACTGCTTCGCCCACCGCCCCGGCTTTATCCGGCCACAGGGGTTTTAAAGATTTGTTTGATAATGACCAGTTTACCAATGGGCCTAAGCTTAATCCAAGAGCCATCAGCTTTGTGCAGGATTATATCGATAAAAACAGCGAGGACCTGGAACAGATGAGGCAATGGGGAAGGCCCTATTTCAATGTAATGGATGCCATCCTTATCCAGCACCACTTACCTAAAGAATTAAAATACCTGGCCGTGATTGAATCCCGGCTGCATACCGGCGCCGTCTCCTGGGCAGGTGCCGTTGGGCCATGGCAGCTGATGCCGGTTACGGCCAGGCTCCTCGGTTTGAAGGTTACCCGTAAAAGGGATGAACGCACCAACTATATTAAAAGCACTAATGCTGCGGCGCTTTACCTCACTGATTTGTATGACCAGTTTGGAGACTGGCTGCTCGTCATCGCCGCCTATAACTGCGGACCCGGCAATGTACTTAAAGCTATCGCCCGCAGTGGCAGCAGGAATTTCTGGGACCTCCAGTATTTTCTACCTGCGGAGAGCCGTAATCATGTAAAAAAATTCATCGGGACCCATTATATTTTTGAAGGGCAGGGGGGCCTGACCACCCTTACCAAAAAAGAAACCGACGAAAATTACGGGGTGAACGGCACCTATATTTTTAACCGGAGAATGAGTGCGTCAGAACAGCAGGAGGCCGGCTCAACTACCATCTCCGGGAAATACCAGGCTTCGGTCATTGCCCGCAACCTGCTGATGGACCAGGCCGACTTCGACCGCTACAACCCGGATTTTAACAAGGTTATGGCGGGACCGGAGAACAGTTATGAGATCAAACTTCCCCCGAACAAAATGGAGTTGTTTACGGCCAACCGTTATCAAATTTTAAATGAATCCATTCAGTATGCACTAAGCAGCACAGTGAGCGCGGCAGAAGCATCCAGGGACAGTACCCAAATGGTGAAAAAAGTAGCCCGTAAATAAATTTGTTACAATACACAGCAGAGCCATTCGAAACGATTTTCCTCCTGCTGTGCGCCTGGCAAGATGCATGGGCAAATAGAAAAGGTGTTAACCGGTTTTTACCGCTTAACACCTTTTTTATCGTGGGGATTAAGAAATCTGTTTTTACTAATCAGTAATCATCATCCTCGTCATCGAAACCGCTGTCGTTAAATAAGTCCATCTCCTTAAAATCATCATCGACACCAAGATCGTCCTCTTCCGCGCCTTTTCCTTTTTTAGTGGCCGGGCTACCTGCCGTGCTGCTCTTTTTTGTCTTGGATTTAGGAATATCGAATTCGTCAAAATCCGGATCCCAATCCTCCTCTTCCTCCACCTTTTCCCAGTCGTCGGCTACATCCACATCCTCATCATCATCTTCATCAGCTCCCTTACCTTTCCCTGCCGCTTTGCCTTTGGCAGGTGTGACGGCCTCATCAACATCATCTGAGTCATCATCATCATCCTCACTTTTTTTCCTTGATTTGGGAGACAAGTTCTCCTCTTGATCATCTGCCTGTTTAGGTGCAGCTTTCTTTACAGGTTTGTCCTTACTTGACTTCGCCATGGTCTAACAGGAGTTTGAGTAGTGTAAAATTTCAGCGAACTTTTTAATCCGCCAAATTTTTTTAAATATTTTTTTTATGCTTTTTTCACTGTACATCCACGAGTTGATCCCGTTCAGGTCCGTTTGAAACATGAGAGACCTTCACTCCGGTATAGGCATTGATAAAATCAATATAGTGTGTCATTTTCTCAGGCAGTTCAGCGGTCGTTTTCGCTGCAACAGTGGAACAATTCCACCCTGGAAAAGACTGCCATACCGGTTCGGTGTGCTGCCTGGTCAGCTGGAACGGAACTTCCCTGGTTTCTTTCCCGTCAACCCGGTAGGCGGTACACACCTGCAATTCTTTAAAGTTATCTAAAATATCGGCCTTGGTCATGATAACTTTCGTCACCCCGTTTATCATACAGGCAAATTTCAGTGCCACCAGGTCTATCCAGCCGCATCGCCGGGGCCTGCCGGTGGTAGCGCCGTACTCACTCCCCAGTTTCCGGAGTTCCTCACCGGTAGCATTATCCAGTTCGGTTGGGAAAGGGCCGCTGCCCACACGCGTACAGTACGCCTTGGTAACGCCCATTACGTCCCGGATTTGCTGCGGCGGAACACCGAGCCCTGAACAAATACCTGCACTGGTAGTACTGGATGAAGTAACGAATGGAAAGGTGCCGAAATCAACGTCGAGCATGCTGCCCTGTGCGCCCTCTGCAAGCACTTTTTTGCCAAGGGCTATTTTATCATTGATGAAATACTCGCCGTTGACAATGTTGAGCGCGCGGAGAAATTCAATGGCTTCGAAAAATTCGGTCTCCCAGGCTGATATGTCTTCTTCAAACTTAAAATTATCGAGCAGCTGCTGGTGCTTCTGGCGCAACTGCTGGTAAAAACCGGCGAACCCGGGATCAAGCAAATCCCCCACCCGCAGGGCGTTTCGGCCTGTTTTATCCATGTAGGCCGGGCCAATACCCTTCAGCGTCGACCCGATCTTTTCATTTCCTTTAGCCAGTTCCGACGCTTTGTCCAGTGCGCGGTGCGTGGGCAAAATGAGGTTAGTGCGCTGAGATATAAACAAATTTTTTTTCACATCCACCCCAAAGGAACTGACAAGGGTGCATTCTTTCTGCAAAGCGACGGGGTCCAGTACAACACCATTGCCGATGAGGTTGATGGCATGGTCATGAAAAATTCCGGAAGGAATCTGGTGCAGGACAACTTTCTTATCGCCCACATATAAAGTATGCCCGGCATTCGGGCCACCCTGGAATCTTGCAATCACATCATAACGCGGCGCAAAATAATCTACAATTTTTCCCTTCCCTTCGTCACCCCATTGCAAACCGAGTATCGCATCTACCATGATAACTGATCTTATAAAAAAAGTTTAAGACAAGTGGCAAAAATAGAGGAATGAAACGGTTTGTTCCCCCCATACCGGGAGAAAATATAATTTTTTTTGTTCCGTATTTTTAATGATCAGGCGGCTGCAGTCAGCGGTTGCAGCCAGGTGTTTGCACAAAAGCACAAGCGCGGATATACCGAAATGGCTAGCCGACAAGTTGAATTAAAAGCGCCAATCTTCAACTTCTTTCCTCACTCCTTTTCCGCATCAAAACGATCCACCGACTGTATGCCACTTAGTTTCAGGAGCCGGTCCACCAGTTCTTCCAGTTCTTCCTTGTCATGCACAAACACTTTGATATTGCCATTGAAAATACCTTCATTCGCTTCTACCGTCAGCGCACTGATGTTAATCTTCATCTCCCCGGAGATCAGGTTAGTAATTTTATGGATGACGCCTACGTCGTCGAGACCGATAATTTTAAGCCCGGTGAGGAATGAAATTTCCTTGTTCTTGGCCCATTTGGTCTTTACCACGCGGTGGCCATAATTGGAAAGCAGCTTGGCTGCATTCGGGCAATTGGTACGATGGATGGTCAGCCCTTTACCCGTGGTGACAAACCCAAACACATCGTCCCCGGGAATCGGTTTACAGCAATTGGCCAGGGTATACATAATCCGGTCACTGCTCTCCCCGAAAATAATCAGTTCAGTATCTTTTTTGGCGAAGGTGGGGAGCTGGCTGTCGGCCCTGCTCTCCGGGATGGTTTTTACAGGCCGGGGCATCTCGATGCGATCCCCCTGCTGGCTGAATTCCTTAAGCTCTTTCAGGTCGATGGACTTGACGGCGATATCATAAAAAAGATCGAGCGAAGAGTTCAGCTTATAAAAATTAGTAAGCTCGTCGATATTGTGCTGGCTCATCGCAGCACCCATATTTTCCAATTTTTTTTGCAGCGTATATTTTCCCTCTTCCGCTATCCCGCGTTTTACTTCTTTAAGTGCATCTTTAATTTTTGCCCTGGCCTTTGCCGTTACCACGAACTGGAGCCAGTCTTCGGTCGGCTTTTGTTTACCCGAGGTGATGATTTCCACCTGGTCGCCACTACGCAGTTTGTGGCTGATGGGAACTAGTTTATGATTCACTTTGGCACCGATACACTGGGATCCCACGGCGCTGTGAATTGAAAAGGCAAAGTCGAGCGCCGTAGACCCAACAGGCAGCATCTTTACATCGCCTTTGGGGGTATACACATAAATTTCTTCGGCCAGGAAGGAGGTTTTGAAGTCTTGCAGGAAGTCGACCGAATCAGCATCCTGGGTATTCAATACTTCCCGGATTTGCTGGAACCATTTATCAAACCGGCTTTCATCATTGGTTTCCTCTTTATACTTCCAGTGAGCGGCCAGCCCCTTCTCGGCAATCTCATTCATTCTGCGCGTCCGTATCTGCACTTCCACCCATTTCCCCTGCGGACCCATCACCGTGGTATGCAGGGCTTCATAGCCGTTGTTTTTCGGATTGCTCAGCCAGTCGCGTAACCTTTCCGGCGACGGTGTGTACTCATCGGTAATCATCGAATACACGCTCCAGCAGTCCTGCTTTTCTTTTTCCGGAGGAGAATCCAGGATAATGCGGATGG
>JBBROE010000098.1:0-17251 GCA_038229695.1 Chitinophagales bacterium
CACGTAAACTATTCCAGGAATTATGCAGTCCACCCCTTTCTCAGCCCGCGCCCTGGCCCTCCTCCTGCTGCTGGGCTGCACGGTGCCGTTATACAGCCAGGACACCCTCCCGGAACACAAGCACGCCGCCATTATTTTTCCCTACCCGATGACTACAGAAAGATGGCGGGCATCGCTGGGATTTACTTTGCTGTCGACACCTGAGGACATCACGGAAGAAGTGCAAATCAGGGTGCCGGCACTCGACTTTCGGGTGTTGCGGAAGATAAGTCCGCAGTTTATTGCCGAAGGAAGGATAATGGCGCAGGTACTGCAGAACCAGGTGATTGCAGGAGTGCATTGGGTGAAACCGATTTCCAACCGCTTGTTTTTCTCGGTGGGTAACGACGTAGGCTATTGGTTTGGGTTCCTCAACCTGGAGGGGTTCAACAGCCACGGCTCCGGCTGGTTCGATTACCCGGTGGTCAGGCTGGGGTTAAAGACACCGAAAAATTTATTGATCACCCTGCGTGCACAGACGTCATTTAATCTGCACTATTCAGCATCGAACGGGAAAGCCACCGTTTCAAAAGGAACTGTTTTTTACAATGGCGAAACTTTTTCTATTGCGCTGGAGCAGCCATTTTTTCACCACAGTCATCTGACGCTGGCTTTTTCGGCGATTTATAATTATTTCTACTGGCAGACCTGGCCCTTGTTTTACCAGGTCAACCGCAAAATCTTTTACCCCCAGACAACAGTGGGTTTTATTTTATGAGAAGTTACCTGATTATCCTAATCATGCTGGTACTGGCATCGTCCTGTAAAAAAGAATACAGTGCCCCGGTACCTGATTTTAACAACTGGCCCGAATTCAACAGTGGAAGCCCACTGCATTTTTCCGCCAGCCAGTACCGCACGATGGAAGGTGTTTACGATATCACGGCCGGCAATACTATTTTTGGCGAGACAGTCGCGGTCAAATGGAGTTACGTAAACACCGGCACAGATACAACCTTTCACTTTTCGATTTTCTGCGGGAAAAATATAGCCTATTTTATTTGCGAAGGAAAAAAATCTAACGGCGACCTGTTGCTGAACGGTTACTGGCGAAAAATGGATGGGGTGGAAACCGGCATTGCCCGGTTGACGATAAAGGCCGCGCAGGGTGCCGGCTTCATCAGCAGCGGTCAGAGTAATCCCACGGCGAAAGCCATCACCATTACCGGCGTATTTGGCACCGGCCAGGCCTTACCTACGAGCTCCTTCAGCTGTACCTATAACCGGCCGCTGTTTCAAAAAACACCTTTTTTGATCCTGGCCAACCGCGGTGGCGGACGTAATTCCGACCTGCTGCCCGTATCTGAAAATTCCGTGGCAATGCTCAGAAAAACTGCTGAAATGGGCGGACAGGGTGTCGAAATTGACATCCGCTACACGAAGGATGGTGTGCCGGTGCTGTATCATGATGCCACCATTAACCTGCGCGAAACCCAGAAAAGCGGTTTGCTTGGACCGGTAGAGAATTATACCTATGCGCAGCTTTCCGCCTTTGTACGGCTGATACACGGAGAAAAGATTCCTACTGTTAAAGAAGCACTTGATGCGGTGCTTTACCAGACAGATCTCAGTTTTGTCTGGCTGGATAACAAAGTAACCGATGCCCCGCAGGTCAGTTTACGGGCGCTGCAAAAAGAATACCTGGCGAAAGCGGCTGCAGCGGGCCGGCACCTCGAAATTGTACTGGGCATACCTGTTGAACCGGCAAAGCAACAATTCCTGGCCCTGCCTGACCATGCTGATGCGCCGAGCATCTGCGAAATCTCTGTGGACGAAGCAGCCGGCATCAACGCCGCGAACTGGGCGCCCCGCTTTACGCTGGGTATTGTAAACGACGATGTGGCCAAAGCCCACAATGAAGGCATCCGGGCTTTCGTGTGGACCATCGACGTGCCTGAACTGGTACAGCAATACCTCAAGGAGGGACATTTTGATTCTATCCTGTCTGATTATCCATCCATCGTAGCCTATTACTATTATGTTCAGCAATAAAAAAATAGCTATCCTTTTTTGTTTGATTGTCCTGGCAGCCCCCGGCCGGGTCCACGCCCAGGATGCGAAGGATACGATCAACGACAACGTGAAAGTAAAAGGCAATTATTTTGTGGTCCTTTACGCCGGCGGAGGTCTATTCTCCTACCTCGCTTCGGTGGGCCCGTCCGGGAATGCCACCGGTATCGACATCACCCGGCTGCATCCAACCGGCACTTTCCGGCTGATGTGGCACCCCGATCACCGGCTCCGGCTGGGCATCGAATCAGGGTTCCAGGAATTGTATGCGTACCGGTTAAAGGATCCTGCGGACAAGGGAAAGGTGCTGCTCTCGGCTATACCCCTGATGGTCGACTGGTCCATGGCGGTTACGAAAAGAATCAATGTTTTTGCCGGGATCGGGGCCTACCTGCTGACCACGCGGCTGGACTATAACGGCAAGGTATATTCGAACTATCTCAGCCTGGGGTTCAGCGCAGCGGTGAATTATGTGCAGCCGATAACCCGGAGGACCGGTATCGGCGTGGAAATAAAATGGGCGGACGCCACACAGACCAGGGATTTTGGTGTATCCGGTGAAATATTATGGGTTTGGAAAATGCTCAAATGGTAACTATGAAATTGTTGCGCTGCCTGGTCATCTGTGCATTTTTCCTAACCCCGTCCATTGTGGTGAACGGCCAGCAACTGCCTGCAGACTCTACAGCGAATACGCTCGACTTTGTAAGCGACACCCAGCAGCCGATGGAAATCGAAAAATTATTCCTGAAGCCTGATCACAACATAAAAGCAACGGCGAAAATTTTCTCCGCGATGCTTGTCCAGAAGCCCGCCGCTATTTTTATGCTGGGTGATATTGTTTCCCTAGGCTACAGGAAAAGAAAATGGCGGCATGTCGACCAGTTTCTCGACAGCGCAAGAAAGGAAAAAATTAAAGTATACGGCCTGCTGGGCAACCATGATGTAATGGCGCGCGATAAACGGGGAGAGATTAATTTTGGCAAGCGGTTCCCCGAGCGGTTCCGTACAGGGTATCTGATCGTGACGGATTCCCTGGCTGTCATCCTGCTCAACTCAAATTTTTCAAAACTATCCCCAGCCGAGGTGGCGCAGCAGCAGCAGTGGTACAATAAAAGCCTGGACTCACTGGACAAGGCCCCCGGCGTGCGGGGAATCATCGTTACGGCCCACCATCCCATCTTCACCAACAGCACCATTGTACAGCCATCGGCCGGCATGAAACAGGATTTTCTGCCCGGATTTATGTCGTCTAAAAAAGCAGTGCTTTTTATCACGGGGCACGCACACGCGTTTGAGCATTTCCGTTATAATAATAAAAACTTCCTGGTGGTAGGCGGCGGCGGCGGCCTTCACCAGCCGATGGCATTACGGGCCGGCATGCCGCCCGATGTATCGGCCACCTACAAGCCCAATTTTCACTACCTCTCCGTAAAACGGTATGGCAGCCAGGTACAGGTGGTGTCCCACTTCCTGGCGAATGATTTTTCCGGTTTCAGCAAAGGCTATTCCTTCAGCGTAACATTACCCCGGTAACAGCCTGCCGGCACATCGGTCGACCAGCAGGTATTTCGCTACTGGCCGGATTGTTCGGTATCCAGCCTGGCCTGTTCCCGTACGCGATTTTTCAGGGTGTTCAGGTAATACAGCGCCAGTTTGTTGTTGTACTGTTCATATGAACGGCTTGCCCAGGTAATGGCCTGGTCGAGGTCGCCGTTGATTTCACTGCTGATGGCCATATTATAACACGCCCTTCCGGCAATTTTTGGTTGAGGGTTGGTGGTCTCCCGGTTCCAGCACGCTTCGGCGCCCTTCCAGTTGCCGGTTTGTGCAAACCGCCGACCGATTACAAATTCCGGGGAACCCTTAACGTAATAATCCCGGTAAACCCGCAGCCAGCGCGGGGATAACCGAAAGGCGTAGGCGCGGCCTGCCGCATACGCCGCTTCTTTTACCGCATCCTTCCTGCCCATGATCCCGGCAACTGCGACTGCCGGCGTGATGCCCTTTGCCGAATAATGCAGGGGCCTGGCAAAACTGAATTCATCCAGTATGAGGTGGTTGGTGGCATCATATAAACGCCAGCCGGATTTTACAAGGGTCTCCATATCGGCCTGTTGTTCCAGTACGGGAACATTCCCCAGCGGTGTTTTTATAGATGCCGGTATAGCGGTATAGTTTACCCTGGTGTCCGTGTCAAAAATCTCCAGGGCCATTACTGCGTCGGCTTTGTTGTCGCGGCAAAGCTGGTCGATATCCTCCCAGGACAAGGGTGCCGGAAAAAGACCCGGTACGCCACTGTTGGTCGCTCTGGTATCGGTGGCCCGCGTGACGGTAAAACGGCTGCTCCTGGCCAGTTCATCGGTGAAGCCACTGATACCGGAGCTGGCTCCTTCCTTGTCCAGGTTGGGACCTTCGAGGGTAACAGCTTTGTCGATGGCATCAAGCAGGCCGGCGTGTTTACCGGGCATGCTGCGGTTCAATACAGCAACGGTTTTCACCTGTGGCGGAATGCGGACCGCTGCCGGTTCCTGGACACTGAGATAAACGTATTGGGTGGAGCTGCAGGAAGACAGGATGATGCCCAGCAGTAACGCATAGCTGACAGGTTTCATAAGACGGATTTTAGGTGGTAAGGGTTTTTACGGAGGAATAACGGAAATTCCGGCCGCATCGTATGCCGGCAGGGATAGTAAAACAGGCCAGCTGACCCGCGCGGGAATGGAGCACCGGCACAGGCGGCTGTAAAGCAATGCTTTGGGGGAAGGCTGAAAAAGCCAAACGGGCTGCTGAAATGAAAGGGACTACGGCTTTACCCAGCCATTCTTGGTCATCCAGGTTTTGAGCCAGTCCATCCAGTTATCCGCCGATGTTTTGTTATGCATGCCAAAGCCATGGCCGCCTTCATCGTAATAATGGATTTCGGCCGGCACCCCATTTTGCCGGAGGGCATCATAGAACGCGGTGCTGTTCTGCACCTTTACCACGTTGTCATTTTTAGCATGTACGAGGAAGGCAGGTGGTGTTTTCGGGGTGACCTGGAGTTCATTGGAGTAATAGGTAATGTTTGCTGCGGAAGGATTTTTGCCGATGAGGTTATTGCGCGATCCGATATGACCCAGGCTGTCTGTAAAACTGATGACGGGGTAACCGAGGATCATAAAATCTGGCCGGAGGCTGGTATGCCGGGGATTTTCGATAACAGGCCGTTCAAAATGGGTACCCGCTGTAGACGCGAGGTGGCCTCCTGCTGAGAAGCCCATGATGCCGATTTTATTTTTTGCAAGGCCCCACCCGGCTGCGCGTTCACGAACCAACTGGATAGCGCGTTGCGCGTCCTGGAGCGGACCGATCGCTTTATTAATCATGATGCTGTCGTCCGGCAAACGATACTTCAGCACAAAGGCGGTAACCCCCCATTCGTTAAAACCTTTTGCTACGTCGCTGCCTTCATGGGAAGCCGCGAGAATGGCATACCCGCCGCCGGGGCAGATGATAACGGCAGTGCCGTTGGCTTTTCCTTTCTCCGGGAAATAAGCCTGCAGCTGCGGTTCAGACACTTTGCTGATGCGCAGGATGCCGTCTGTTCCTGTTTCTGATTTTTCGCGGTTGACAATCGGTTTTGAATTGGGTATACCGTTGTCATATAACGGGATTACCTGTTGGGCGCTGAGGATGGTCATGCTGCAGAGTGCGGAAAAAAGTAAGAAGAGAAATTTCATATGATCTTAATTTGAAACCGGTTTCAATCGTTGCCTAAAGATAAGCCGTACAAGTGTGCGACGCAACGATGCTGCCCGGGTTTACTGCAGCCGGGTAAAAATTTACACAAGTTCTTTCAGCTTTTCGATGACCTGGTCAATTTCCGCGCGGGTATTGTGTTTTGAAAACGAAAAACGGACAGCGATGCGGTTGGGATTATTGCTGAGTGCGCGAATGACGTGTGAGCCCTGGTCGGCGCCGCTGGTACACGCGCTGCCGCCGGAGGCACAGATGTGATTGATGTCGAGGTTGAACAAGATCATCTCCGATTTTTCCGTCTTCGGAAAAGACACATTGAGCACGGAATAGAGGCTGTCGCCGAATACATCGCCGTTGAAGCTGCATTCGGGGAATTGCTGCTGTAGCCGGCCGGCCATATACATTTTCAGATCCTGAACCGCGGCCCGATCGGCTGTATATCCTTCGGTAGCGAGTTCCAGTGCTTTGGCGAAACCCACGATGCCATAGAGGTTCTCGGTGCCGGCGCGCATATTGCGTTCCTGGGCGCCACCCTGCATAAATGGCTGGATACGGACGTTTTCATTGATGTACAGCAGGCCCACGCCTTTTGGCCCGTTGAATTTATGGGCCGCACCGGTAATAAAATGCACCGGTGTATTGCGCAAATCAAAAGGATAATGACCTACCGTCTGCACAGTATCGGAATGGAAGATGGCATTGTATGTTTTGCAAAGGTTACCCGTTACCGTTAGATCCATCAGGTTCCCGATTTCGTTGTTCGCATGCATTAGGGTGACCAGGCACTTTTCTTTACTGCCCTGCAATAATTCCCGGAGATGATCCATGTCGATGTGCCCGTCCGGCAGCAGTTTCACATAGCTGACGGTGGCCATCCCGCGTTGCCGCAGGTGCTCGACGGTATGCAGCGTGGCATGGTGCTCGATGGCGGAGGTAATGATATGGTGGCACTGTAAATCGGTTATCGCCGCGTTGATGGCGGTATTGCTGCTTTCGGTTCCGCCCGAGGTAAAAAATATCTCTGCCGGGTGGGCATTGAGTAGGCGTGCCACTTTCTTCCGCGCAGTTTCGATAGCGAGCCGGCATTCGCGGCCATAGGAATAGATGGAGGAGGGGTTCCCGAATTTTTCGGTGAGGTAGGGCATCATGGCATCCAGCACCTGCGGGTCGAGCGCGGTGGTGGCGGCATTGTCTAAATAGATTCTGTTCATGTGATGCGGGTTTGCCGGTGACCTGCAGGTGCCGGCCAGTTTAACGGTAAGGCGCAAATATACAGGAATCGAAGCCAGTGGGGAAGACGAGATCGCTGCCCGCGCCGCAAAGAAACCGGCCGGAGCCGGTTCCGAAAGGAGACAATGATGCGTTACATAAATTCTTTAATATCCTGCATCAGGCGAAGGGCAATATTATTGGCGGTGGTTTCAAAATTGCTTTCAGCGTAAATCCGTATGATGGGTTCGGTGTTCGAGGTTCTAAGATGAACCCAGTCGTTGTCGAATTCAATCTTTAAACCGTCTTCGGTATTAACGGGCTGTTTTTTATACTTTGTTTTTATTTTATCGAAAATGGCGGCCACGTTGATACCCTGCTCCAGTTCAATTTTATTTTTGGAAATGAAATAATCCGGGTAGCGGGCGCGGAACGATTTGATGCCGTTTTTATGTTGTGCCAGGGCGCTCAGGAAAAGACCGATGCCGATGAGTGCGTCGCGGCCATAGTGGAGATCGGGAACGATGATGCCGCCGTTGCCCTCCCCGCCGATGACAGCATTGACTTCTTTCATTTTTTTCACCACGTTCACCTCCCCTACCGCGGAAGGAAAATATTCACCGCCGTGCTTTTGGGTGATGTCCCGCAGGGCCTGCGTGGATGACATATTCGACACGGTATTGCCTTTTCTTTTTCCGAGTACATAATCGGCCACGGCAACAAGTGTATATTCTTCACCGAACATGCTGCCGTCTTCGCAGACAAAGCAGAGCCGGTCCACATCCGGATCGGTAGCGATACCAAACGAAGCATTTTGTTTTTTTACTTCCGAACTGAGTGCCGACAGGTTTTCCGGTAAGGGCTCCGGGTTGTGGGCGAAACGCCCGTTGACCTCCCCGTTGAGGACGATGACATCTTCCACCCCGAGTGCCTTTAGCAACGGCGGAATGAACAGGGCCCCGGTGGAATTGACTACATCCACCACCACTTTATAATTCTTGAGTTTGATGACTTCCACATCCACAAGCGGATAATTGATAACGGCGTCAATATGTTTTTGCAGCGTGTGCGTATTTTTCACGAGCTGGCCGAGTTTATCGACCGGCGAAAAGACAAATTCCCCGCGAGACGCGAGCTGTAAGATAGCGGCACCTTCCTCCGCGTCGAGAAACTCTCCCCTGCCGTTAAGGAGCTTTAAAGCATTCCATTCTTTTGGATTATGGCTGGCCGTGATGATGATACCGCCATCGGCATTTTCCCAGACCACCGCAAGTTCGACAGTCGGCGTGGTGGATAACCCGAGGTCTACCACATCGATACCCAGGGCGAGCAGCGTATTGGTGACCAGGCTGCTTACCATATCGCCGCTGATACGGCCATCCCGGCCTACCACCACCTTTTTCCCATCGTGCTGTTTCTTGAGCCAGCTACCGTAAGCAGCCGCAAATTTCACGACGTCCGGCGGGGTAAGATTTTCGTTGCTGTAGCCTCCAATTGTTCCCCTGATACCTGAAATACTTTTGATTAATGCCACTGCTTATTCGGGTTTACTGTAAATAAAAATACGGCCTGCAAAATGGGGTAAAAAAAGGATAATGAGAAAGTGGCGGTTCAAAGATTTGGAAGAAGTCGTGCATATAAAGATATAATATTAAAAGATAGGAACCGATACCCGGAACGGGTATTCAAACCGGAAATTATTCACATTTACGGGCGCGTGCGGCGCAGGTTTCCCGAATTCACTGGTACATTTGAATAAATTATCAGCATGGTCGACGCAGAATGGTTTAAGGAATGGTTTAACTCCCCCTACTATCACCTGCTCTATTTTAACCGGGATGAAAAAGAGGCCGCCGCGTTTATCGATGGATTGCTGGCGAGGCTTACCCCTGACCCGGGTGCCCTGCTGGTGGATATTGCCTGCGGCCGCGGGCGCCATGCCCGGATGCTTGCCGCTGCGGGGTATGAGGTAACGGGTATTGACCTGTCCGCAGAAAATATCAGTTTTGCCAAACAGGCGGAATCCACCAGGCTGCATTTCTACCAGCACGACATGCGGCTCCCGTTCTGGATCAATTATTTTGATTACGCGTTTAATTTCTTCACCAGTTTTGGCTACTTCCGGACGGAACGCGAACACAACAACGCCATCCGCACGGTCGCACAGTCGCTTAAACCCGGAGGCATCCTGGTAATGGATTATCTCAACGTGCATTATTCGGAAGGCCACCTCGTACACAAGTCGGAAAAAGAAATCGAGGGTATCAATTTTTATCTCACCAAGTGGTTTGATGAAACCCATTTTTACAAAAAAATTATCGTGGAAGATGAAGCCCTGTCTGAGCCGCTCGAGTTTACAGAGAAGGTCGCCAAATTTAACCTGGGTGATTTCAACGACATGTTCGCCTTCCAGCAATTGCAGTTGCAGGACGTATATGGCGACTACAGCTTCGCCTCCTACGATGTAAAGAAATCACCGCGCCTGATCATGGTGGCCAAAAAACTACCGCCGCGGAAACTGTAACGGGGTACGCGCTTATTTTTTTTTCGGGTTGTTTTTGAGCATATACCGGGAGGTTTCATAGATCGCCTCGGTAAAAGCGCGGTCTGCCGGCAGTACCGAATCGGCTCCGGCCTGGGGCGGAGAATGGCTGAAATCTGCCCATCGTAATTTTTCCTGGCTGCCTTTCTGGTTGCGGGTATAATACCAATGTCCGCGGACGACGCCCACGTCCAGGTTATTCGCGTCGTAGATGAACGCGATATTGCTTTTTCCGCTGTCGGATTTATACTGCCGTACCAGGTCGCGGCCGAAGGTGGTATTGCGGTAGGCTACCCCGGCGAGGCCGGCCAGCGTAGGCAGCACGTCCACCTGCGACGCCACGCAATGCAGCCTCTGCGGCGCAATTCTTTTAGGCGCGTAATACAGCAGGGGAACATGGTTGCGCGTCAGCCCGTCGTCGCTCCAGGAAGCCGGGAACATGGCCCCGGCATTTCCGCTGATGCCATGGTCACCGACAAACATAAAAATCGTATTGTCGAAATAGGATTCTCGCTTGGCGGCTTCTATAAAAGTTTTGAAGGAGAAATCAGTAAAGCGGAAGGCATTCATTTCATCGTTTCCCTCAAAACCATATTTTTTCAGGCTGTCTTCAGGCAGCGTTATCTTTTTAAATTCCTTAAAATCTTCTTCGGGTATGGTGTAGGGCCGGTGGTTATCGGCCGTCTGGATAACCGCAAAAAAAGGTTGGGTTTGTTTATTTAATACGGCATTCGCCTCCTTGAAAAGGTTCCTGTCGCTGATTCCCCAGACATCGATTTTGGGCGAGCTGTAATCTTCCTGTTCATACAGGTGCAGCCCCCGGATATTGTTTGACAATACCCCGCGGATATTCGCCCAGCTGGTGCTGCCGCCGAGAAAATAAAATTTGCTGTACCCGTCAAAATCATTGATGATGCTGTGCTGGTTCACCATCGACGGATTTCGGCTGGCTGTTTTATTTACTTCCACATCCGTAATCCCCGTGATACTGGCCCAGATGCCTCTGGCCGTACCGAAGGAGGGGGTGAAACAATTATCGAAGAATAAACCCTGTTGGGTAAGGCTGTTGAAATACGGCGTGGTATTGAGCGGGTTTCCCCACATCGAGCTTTTATAGGCACTGAATGATTCGCAGATGACCAGTACAATATTAGGTCTGGTCCCCACGGCGGAAACGGCCGGGAAATTGCGCTCATAGCTGAGCGTGGCTGTATCTGGTTTATCCACACCGAGATAGCGGGCCACCAGGGAATAATCCTTTTTCACCAACGCCAGGTTATAGCCCGAGGTACGGAAACTCAGGGAACTGAAAAACGACTGGAATGGGTTGAGTGCCAGGTTGGCTTTGAAATCGCTGCCGAGGTCAAACGCATCGCTCCAGCGCAGGGGGAACTGGCCTGCCCGGCCGAAAATACCCAGCGCGCAGAGCAAAAATATACCTATACCGCAGCCTATGCGCCAGGCCCTGCCACCGCGGTACGCTTGCTGCCCGATTCGGCGGAAGCCGACACGCAGCAGCAGGAACAACAGGATAAACACCACGACAATGCCCAGTGCGATGCGGATCACCGGGTAGGTCTGCCACACCATGGCCCCTGAAATGCGGGCATCTTCCAGGAAGCTGAGCGCACTCGCGTTGAGCCGTTGTAAAAGGTAACGGAAATGTAAAAAATCAAAGACATAGAAGATCAAAAAAAGCAGGATAAACAATGCCAGCAAAACAAAGCTGGTGCTTTTCCCGGCCCTGGTCCGGAAGGGATGAAGCGCGGGGACGGAGCCCGCAATCAGGAGCAGCAGGCAGAGGATACTCACTTCGCGGGCATCATAGCGAAAACCCAGTACAAATGCCTGGGCCGCATCGCCTATCGAAGAACCCGGCGGCGCAAAATAAACATAGGCCGCCAGCCGCAGGAGCGTCATCAGCAGGAGAAAAAGCAACGCGATAAAAATCAACCAGCGGGTGAGTCGTGGAATAGCCTGCATAATCAATGAATTGAGTGCAAAATACTTTAAAATCAACAGTCGACTTTACTGATTACTTTTGCAATATGTTTTTTTTGCAGGCGACACCATCCTGGTTTGCAGGAATCGATGGGATCGACCGGAAGCTTTTCTTCCTGGTCAACAACGGCACCGCCAATGCACTTTCCGATGCCGTTATGCCGTTTCTCCGCGAAGCGAATCTCTGGATACCGCTTTACCTCTTCATGCTTGTTTTTGCTGCCGTAAATTTCGGGGGACGCGGCTGGCTGTGGATGCTGTTCGTAATCTGCGCGGTTGGACTCTGTGATCTCGTAAGCAGCCACCTCATCAAGGAGTTTGTCTTCCGGCTGCGCCCCTGCCAGAATCCTGATTTGGCCGATCGTATCCGGGTATTGGCTAATTACTGCCCGCACAGTTCCAGTTTCACCTCATCGCATGCCACCAATCATTTCGGACTGGCGATGTTTTTTGTGAGCACCCTGCGGAAATACAGCGGCCGCTGGATCAATTTATTTTTTATCTGGGCCGGGATCATTTGTTATGCCCAGGTCTATGTGGGGGTGCACTACCCCTTTGATGTATGCTGCGGGGCCCTCCTGGGTTGCGCAATAGGGTATTTTATGGCCCTGTTTTTCAATAATTACGCAGGATTAGTTAGTTTACAACCCAAAAGCGCCTGATGATAGATGTCATACTACTGCTTATCCTTATTTTATGCAATGGTTTATTTGTGATGTCTGAAATCGCCCTGGTCTCCGCCAGGAAATCAAGGCTGGAAAACCAGGCCGCCAAGGGTGACCGGAACTCCCGCGTTGCACTTGAACTTGCCCAGAATCCCGATCTCTTTCTTTCTGCAGCACAGATTGGCATCACGCTCATTGCGATACTCACGGGCGTGTATTCTGGCGAAAGATTCGGGGTTTACCTGAAACCCGTCGTTGAAAAAGTGGACGCCTTCAGACCCTATGCAGCCACTATCTCCACCACCATCATCGTTATCATCGTTACCTTTTTATCCATCATCTTCGGCGAACTTATTCCCAAGCGCATCGGCCTGCAGAAAGCCGAACGCATAGCCCGCCTCGTGGCTAAGCCAATGATTTATTTCGCCACCATCACGCATCCTATCGTCTGGTTGCTGAACCGAACGAGCAATGGATTTTTTAAACTATTCAACATCTCCGGTTCAAAAGATGAATCAGTGACTGAAGACGAGATTAAAGCCATCATCAGCGAAGGCACCGAACAGGGAACGATCGATGAGGCGGAACAGGAAATTATCGAACGGGTTTTTCACCTGGGTGACCGCAACATCACTTCGCTGATGACGCACCGCAGTGACATCACGTGGTTCGACCTGAATGACAACGAAGAAACGATACGCGACAAGATCGACCGGGAGCCCCACTCGGTCTATCCCATCTGCGATACCAATATCGATAACATCAAGGGCATTGTCTCCATCAAGGATTTATATGTGACGCCAGACGATACTCCCTTCAAGAATATTATGAAGCCCGCGCTTTTTGTACCGGAAAACAATTCGGCTTACCAGGTACTGGAAAAATTCAAGGAACTCCGCGCGCACTGCTGTTTTGTAGTAGATGAATATGGCAGTATGCTGGGCCTGATCACCCTGAACGACATCCTCGAGGCCATCGTGGGTGATATGCCTGAACCAGATGTTCCGGATTACGAAATTACGAGACGGGATGACGGCTCTTACCTGGTCGATGCCCAGATACCCTTTTACGACTTCCTCACGCATTTTGAAAAAACAGAATGGATGAATGAAGGCGAACACGATTTTGATACCCTCGCCGGCTTTATCCTGCACGAACTGGAACATATCCCGCACACCGGTGAAAAATTAACCTGGCGTATTTTCAACATTGAAATCGTGGATATGGACGCGCAGCGAATCGATAAACTCCTGGTTACCACGAATGCCGAACCTGAGCCGGGAAGCGCCGAAAGCTGACCGCCGCCGGTATTTGCTCCTCCCCCATTTTAACTTTTCCTGTATTTGGCCTGCGTTGTCGGGGTACAACGTTTGTTAAAAGCGCACGTAAATTATCGTAGTTGAATTACGTGCCGGCCAGGGTAATTTGCCCAGCGACCGCCAAGTTCCCGGCTGATCCCATTGGCTACGGGGGAAGACTAAAATATTCATTCGGTTTATTCGTTACATAAAAAATCCATCCCATGAAAACTGTTTCGCGGTTAACCCTTCTTGTTGCCCTGACCGGCCTTCTTTTCAGCAGTTGTAGTAAGGAAGGCGCCAGTTCCACCACTGCTGCAACAATTTCACCCAATGATGCTCCTGAAACAGCACCTGCCGTGCAGGTAGCGGTGAGCCAGTCCATCGGCACAAACGTGGGCGGTTTCTACAAAGCTTTACCGGCACGTTATGATTCTACCAATAAGAATTACCCCCTGCTGGTTTTCCTCCATGGTGTGGGAGAGCTTGGAAATGGCACCACCGATCTGCCGAAATTGCTGAACAATGCGGTGCCCCGCCTGCTCAGTCAAAAAATATTCCCGGCCCAGTTTACCGTCAATGGCAGCAATTATTCCTTTATCGTACTCAATCCCCAGTTCAAAGCGTGGCCGCAACCGGCAGACGTGAATGCAGTGATTGATTATGCGGTGGCGCATTACCGGGTGGACCAGTCAAGGATTTACGTGTCCGGGCTCAGTATGGGCGGTGGAAATACCTGGGATTATGCCATGGCTTACCCGACCCGCATTGCCGCGATCGTTCCCATCAGCGGGGCTTCCTGGCCTTCGCGCGATCAGCTGGGCAGCATCGCCACGGCCTCACTGCCGGTCTGGGCTTTTCACAACAACGACGACGGCGTTGTGGGCGTCAACACGACCATTACCAACGTGGACAACGTGAATTCGTTTCATCCAAACCCTGCCGCGAAAAAAACGATCTGGGCCAGCGGAGGTCACGATGCCTGGACCAAAGCAACGAATCCGGCCACACGAGAATGCGAAGCAAAAAATATGTATGAATGGATGCTGCAGTTCAGCCGCGCAGGAAAAAAATAAAGATGCTGAAAGTAAGCACCAGACGGGCCGGCACCCGTTTTTTTCAGAAAAGGACCACCGGGGCTTGCAAAATCCATTTGCCTGTATGTATTTTGTAATCCGTGGCTGGTGCTGGTCGCTGGATTTTTCCCGCTAACGGAAAGATACTATTTGCTGCAAAACCGTAAAGTATAAGCGGAGGCTGAACAGCAGGCTGGTTGGCATTTTAATCGAAGTAAACGGCAACACATATATCCACCTATGAAAACCCAACCCCGTATTTTTTCCGGCATAGCTATGGCTGTGCTCTCCATTTTTATTTCAATTTCCGGCAGTAGCCAGGTGGTATCAACAGCAAACGCTGCACTGTATAAAAAAGCCACGGCATCCTCAGCGGAAAGCCCGTCGCTGGCAGCCGGCAATGCGGTAGATGGCAATTCCTCCACGCGTTTTGAAAGTGGTCACAGTGACAACGAATGGCTGACAGTCGACCTCTCACAGGTCTTCCTGGTGAGCAATGTGGTGCTGAGCTGGCATGCCGACTACGCGACAGACTTTGACCTCCTTTTTTCCCGCGACGGCAGCTTTACTGACCTCATCACAGACAGTATCCACGTACGGCATAACCTGCTCAGCGGAAATTTCACCAATACCGTTAAGGCAAAAATGAATTGCAGTGCCCGCTTTGTACGCATGCAGGGAATTCATCGTGCTACCGGTAACGGATACTCGCTGTATGAATTCGCTGTGGCCGGCTCAAGGCTGCTGAATGGCTTGCTGCCGGTAACCCTCACAGATTTTACTGCAGTCTACCAGCCACCCAATGCTGTTTTGGAATGGGTGACCACCACCGAATTTAAAAGTGGCGGTTACTTCGTGGAACGCAGTATGGATGGCAACCAGTTTACAGCCATTGGTTATGTGCCGGCGGTGAACGGGGGTACCGTGACCAGTCATTATTCATTCAACGATAAACAGGTACTTGCAGGCAAAAACTATTACCGGCTAAAGGTGACTGATGTAACCGGGCTCAGCGGATACACCCAGGGCGTTTCCATCAACACAAACAGCAATGCCGGCCTTCGGCTTTACCCGATGCCCGTGCTCGACCACCTGGTAGTGGGTTTCCCGGCCAGCGCGGGTGAAACAGTGACCATTTCACTGTACAATCCGTCCGGACAGCCTGTCTATCGTACAAGAATAACCGCACAGGGGAGCCAGCAAACGCAGCTTATCAGCCGCACGGCTGAGATGGTGCCGGGCCAGTATTTCCTGTCGGTGTCCACGTCGGGCAGTAAACAGTATACGCAGCAGGTGGTACTGCAATAACCGTAATCAATGAGAAAGTCAGGGTTGATTTATTTAGCCGGCATCCTGCGCCGGTGATATTTCGTCTAACCGTTTTTCCATTTCCGCGGCTACGGCCCTGGCATCGCTGTCCAGTTCAGACAGGTGACCGGCAATACTTGTATAGTTCGCCTTCCCGCGGTTTTGGCTCAGCTTAAAAACATGGTCGAGGTGGTCAACGGTAATCTCGAAGGCGGTGATGGCCTTCATCATTTTCCTGATATCGGCCTCGGGGATGTTGCGGAATGAAGCGGGTGAGAAATCGTTATGTTCGAAGCGGGCAGTGGTTCTTTCCAGCATATGCCACAGCCCGTCGTCGTCTAGGAAACGCAGCCGGCCGCGAGCATGCACGGCCATATAATTCCAGGTCGAAGGAGTCCTGGGATCGGCATACCAGGAGGCGCTTACATAGCTATCCGGGCCGGTAAAGACGGCCAGCACGTGGGGGTTGGCGGCAAAGGCAAGCTGGTGGTCAGTTTTCCGCTGGATATGACCCAGCAGAAAGAGCTGGCCCCCGCGCTCCTCTGTCAGCAACGGCACTTGGGTTGCCACCGGTTGCCCTGCGGCATTGCAGCCCGCCAGCAGGGCAAAGGGATGCTCCGCCATAAACGCCCGAATTACTGCGGGGTCATGTTCCTTGAAATGAGGAAGGTCATACATGACGTAATAACTGTTTAATTATTGGGCAAGGTACGATTGTCTTCTCTCCTACTAACGGCAACGGGCACTCGAATATGCATCAGGCCACCACTTCAGCTACTTTCGACGTTTCAATATGCGCATTCAGCATGGAGATGCTGCGCACGGTCTGCGCCGCAAACTCGGAAAATGCCAGTTTACTCACCTCATCATCAGACATCATCACCGGGATGCCCTGGTCGCCGCCTTCGCGGATCGACTGCACCAGCGGTATCTGTCCAAGCAGGGGCAAATCATACTCCGCCGCCAGCTTCTTTCCGCCTTCTTTGCCAAACAGGTAATATTTTTTATCCGGCAATTCGGCCGGCGTGAAGTAACTCATGTTTTCAATAAGGCCGATAATCGGCACTTTCAGCTGGGCCTGGCCAAACATAGCAATGCCTTTTTTGGCATCTGCCAGGGCAACATCCTGCGGGGTAGTTACGATGATCGCGCCGGTCACCGGCACCGTCTGCAATACCGTCAGGTGAATGTCACCGGTACCCGGGGGCATGTCGATTACCAGGTAGTCCAGCTCATCCCAGAATACATCCGTCACAAACTGCCTGATCGCACTGCTGGCCATCGGGCCGCGCCATACCACGGCATTTTTTTCATCGACCAGCAGGCCAATACTCATCAGCTTGATGCCAAACTTTTCCAGCG
>JBBROE010000099.1:0-16693 GCA_038229695.1 Chitinophagales bacterium
CCGCAACAATGATTAGTGTTCAAAGAGTGCGACACTGCCCCCGACCCAGTCCATGTCTTTATTGTAACGCACGCCTATCATTTTTCCTTTACTCAGCCGGGTGAGGTTAATGGCGGGTGTTGGCCGCGGCGCTCCGTCCTTCCAGAGGTACATCATCCGGATTTCGAATTTGGCGGGGATGCCGGGGGTCTCGATGACGTTGGCATAGCGCACCTTCCGCTGGAGGATCCAGTTTTCGGGGTCGTTGACCGCGGCAATATCCGCAGGGGTGACATCGATGACAACGCCCTGGCCGGCGAAGGAAAAAAGCGGTTTCAGGACATAGTTGTCCAGGTCCGCCGGAATGTCGGGCACTTCGTTTAAAAATCTCGTTTCCGGTACAAAGGGGTGATGGATAAAGGGGAGGGTGAATTTACTAATGCGGTAAAACCAGTTTGGGTGGGGTGCCCACTGCACGTTAAGGTCCTGGGTGATGTCCACGAATTCACCCAAGTGGGCTTTCTGTGCGTTGAGATCGTCGAAAATGATCCTGTTGTAGATGCGGCTCACCCTGGATTTCTTTTTTGTAGCCGCGTTGATATAGAACAGTTGCCGCCCTTCCTGTATTAATTCGGTTATGCATACGGGTTGGATGCCTATATAGTCTTCCGTACAATAAAAATCAATCTTCGTCTTTTGTTCATGGGGTTTTATTTCAAGGAGAATCACCTCTTCCGGCGGATACTCGCCGAGGATTACTTTTTTCAGATCTGCCAGGTAGGTATCGCGCGTGTACCCGCCCAGGTATTGGGTATAATTGGACGGGATATCAAAATGCCGTTGTAAAACATCGGGGTAGTAAACCTGGAAGCCATACAGGGTGGGGAAGCCCTGCATTTCTATGAGCTGTGGTTCAAGTTCATTTTTTTCATTGATGCAGATGCCGAAGTCGAATGCAATCATATTACTCACCGCGGTCTCATTGGGCACATTTTCTGCCGGTGGTATACTGCGATCCGTCATTTTCAGGAAGCCGGGATCGGTGATCACGTCCACGATCGTTTCACAGGCGTCGAGTAATTTCCGGGTAAATTCGCGGTCGATAAATTCGGGAGTTTCAGCGATGCGGAATTGCATAGCCCCGGGGTATTTGCTATGCAAATCCTGCAGGAAGGCATTGTATTTTTCGATGCTGAACGCGGCATTAAATTGTTGGCGAAGGGCTGGCACCATACTGTCTGTTGTTACCGGAAGTTACGGGTAATCGCGGATTCAGGGGAGACAAACGGGGAGATTACTTTTACAAATGTACGGCCGAACGAATACTTCCGGCAGACAGGCTGTGTTTCCTGACGAGGTCGAGGAAATTAGGCAGCATGTGCAGGTAGGTGGAACGTATCTTACCGGGGTCGTTGAGTTGTTCAATCATGCTCTGCCATTTATCGAATCCGTGATTGGTGATGACCATTTGCTTTTTATCTTCCCGCTGCAGGTACATGGTCATACCGGTCGCATCCGCTTCGGGATGGAACTGCGTGCCGATCATATAATCGTTGAAGCGCACCGCCATCAGTGCCCGTTCAAAAGGTACATGCGGTCTTTCTTTTTCGATGCAAAGTATGCTGGCGCCCATTTTCCGGAAGGCGGTATGGTTGGGCTCCACCACCTGGTAATCCCGGCTGTCGACGGCATAAAAAGGGTCAGGCAGGCCATCGAACACGGGTTCATTTCTAGCCGGTTGCAGCATATGCACGGGGAAGACGCCAAATGCTGTGGAATTTCTTTTGGTGACCCGGGCGATGTGGTAATGCCGGCAGGCCAGCTGGTAGGAATGACAGATAAAAAAAACAAATTTTTTGACAGGGTGGGCGGGGTTGGCATTAAAAGTTTCGATGCTGCGGAGCCAGTTAAAGTAACTGTTTTCCCATTCCGCATTCACGCTGTCGACGGGTGAACCCGGTCCCCCGCTGGATATGTAGAGATCGTAATCCAGACCCGGAATTTGTTGCTGCACCCTTACTTCAAACTCGTCACGCACGAGGCCAAGGCGGCGGTGCGCGGCATACGCATCCAGTATTTCGCGGATACAGCGCATGCCCTGGTTGGGCATTTGTTCATTGAGGTCCAGCACCGCTACCCGTAGTTCTTTTTTATCGACCTGCATAAGCGGCAAAAATAACGATTTTAGGGCAAAAGATAGTCCGGCTTGGTACATTCCTTCGCCTGGTGCTGGCGTAAGAAGCCAGTGGATGCGGCTCCTGTGGGCTATTTAAGCGCGTCATGTTTTTACGGAAACAAGGCCTTGAACATTACATCGGCGACGAGGGTATTACCTGCGTCGTTGAGGTGAACCCCGTCGAGGGTAAGTATACCCCGGTCCTTGTTCTCGGCGTTCTTTTTCAGGTTTTCATCCAGGAAGACTTTGCGCAGGTCGATCAACTGGCAATTGTTGTTTCGGGCAATGTTGCGGATGATGCCTGCATATTTATTGAGGTCCCCGTCCTGCTCATTGCTGAAATCTGTTTTCTCGCCGATGGTCGACGGCGTACACAATACCACTTTAATGTTTTTTGCCTGGAGCTTTTTAATAATAGCGGTATAAAACTTTTCAAACTTGTCCGGGTCGGTTCCGGTGCCAAAAGTTCGTTTATGCCACACGTCGTTCACGCCTACCCAGATGACTACTTCATCCGGATTCTTCGCCAGCACGTCGTCATCGAGACGGAGGTACAAATCGTATACTTTATTTCCGCCGATGCCGGCACCGGTTAGTTCATAGCGGTTGTCCATACCTTTCTGCCTGAGCATGCTGTCGAGTTGTAAAATAAAACCGTTTGGCTTTACCGCGGCCTGGGTGATGGAATCGCCAAAAAAAATAATGTGCTGTTTCTTTTGTTTAAGTGTAAAAAAGGAAAACAAGCCAAGGATTGTGAAGGAGAGCAACATCTTTTTCATATTGTTTTTAATTGAGTGCACAGGCTGAAGCTGTTTATTTTGCGGGATAAACTTTAACACCGTCGATAAAGGTACTGATAACTTTTATTTGCAACAGGCGCGAGGGGGCGGTGGTCATGAGATCGTCATCCGTGATTACGATATCGGCCATCTTGCCTTTCTCAAGACTGCCTTTCACGGATTCTTCAAAATTTGCTTTTGCCGCCCAGGTGGTCATGCCGCGCAGGGCCTGTTGTCTTGACAGGGCATTTTCCGGCTGGAAGCCGCCGGCAGGAAAGCCCTTCGCATCTTTTCTTACTACGGCTGCATAAAATGTTTTGAGGGGTGAAATGTCTTCCACCGGGAAGTCGGTGCCAAGCGGGAGCCATCCATTTTCCTCGAGCAAAGTGCGGTAGGCGTAGGCAGCTTTTACCCTTGTCTTGCCGAGGCGAGCACTTGCCCAGTACATATCGGAGGTGGCGTGGGTGGGTTGCACAGATGGAATAATGGAGTACTGGCCGAACAGCGGAAAATCAGCAGGGGCAACCACCTGGGCGTGTTCAATACGCCAGCGGAGATCGTTCTTTCCATGCAGGACGCGGCCGTAAGTTTGAAGGATAGTGCGGTTGCCGCTATCGCCGATGGCGTGGGTGCACATCTGGAAGCCCAGGGCATGAATGACGGCGGCAACTGAATCAAAATGGGCCGGTGCGCTCAGCAGGAAACCGACCCAGCCGGGTTTGTCGCTGTAAGCCTGCAGTAGACAGGCACCCCGTGATCCCAGGGCGCCGTCTGCATATACTTTGAAAGCCCGTACGGTGAGCATGCCGCTGGCTATTTTACCCTTTTCCCTCGCAAAGCGATAATTTTTGGGGTTGTCGCTGAGCATCGCGTACAGCTTCATCTTCATGACGCCGGCACGTTGCAGGCTGTCGACCAGCTGTACCGCTTCATAGCCGATTCCGCAGTCATCCACGGTGGTGAGTCCAACTGCAAAACAATTTTGCTGGGCAGCCCTGATGTCGGTGATGATAGCTGCGGCCGTGGTACCGGGGATATGATTTTCGACCAGGCCGACTGCATTGTCAACCAGCAGGCCGGTCAGTTTTCCATTTTTTGTTTCGACGATACCTCCGTTGATGGTCGTGCCCGGTTTTAATCCGGCCATGTTCAGCGCCACGTTATTGACGATGGCGGCATGACCATCGACGCGCTTTAAAAATACCGGCCTGTCCGGGAAATAGTGGTCGAGTTGCTCCCGGGTGGGGAATTCCTTAGTGGCCCAGTCGTTCTGGTCCCAGCCGCGTCCCCGAAGCCACTGGCCCTTCTCCAGGTTGCCGGATGCCGTCCTCAGCCGCGACAGGATATCGTTCCAGCTGGTAGTGCCGACCAGGTTGACCTGCTCCAAGCCCTCGGCATAACCCATAAAATGCGCATGGGCATCGATAAAACCGGGATAACAGAATTTTCCCTGGGCATCAATCACCTGTTTCGCTGTGTAGCGCGCAAGGATATCTTTTGATGTACCGGTGGCCATTATCTTACCGTCTTTCACAGCGATGGCTTCAGTGACGCTGAATGCCTCATCGATGGTATATACGCGCGCATGATGGATGACCAGGTCGGCAGTTATTTTCGGCGACTGGAACAGCGCCGGCAGGGCCGACAACAGCATAAAAAATAGCTTGTTCATATCCGCTAGTCGATTTGATGAGTAGTTTATCCTGATAAAAATACGCTTTACCAAACAAAAAGCCGCCCGGGTAATTCCGGGCGGCCTGCTATGCAGTGGTAAGCGGTTACTTGATTTTGATGATGCGTGTTACAATTACCTTATCGGTGTACTGCATCCGGATGCTGTAGATACCATTGGCATAATGCGACAGGTCGATCGGAATGGTGGACAGCGCGTTACCGTTGTACACCCGTTGGATGATCACCTGGCCCGATGGCGTTATCACTTCCAATCCTTTGAGTGTTACCGGTGGCAGGTAATGCCGTACGGTAAGTTGTCCCGTTGTTGGGTTGGGCGCCACCAGGTAGCCCTGTGATTTCAGCTTAGCCGGCAGGGTAAGGGAGCTGATGTTCACATTATCCAGGTAGGTATTGTTGCCATGGCTGCTGGTATTGTGGAACACCAGCTGGAAAGTACCGTTACTGCCCGCAAGGTATGGGGACAGGTTGATGCTATCCCCTCTCCACAAGCCGGGCACATTGGGTACAAAGCCAACGGTATCATCGGCAGGATAAACGGCGGGGAAGTTGCGGTCGCCATTGGTTTGTAGCGCATCGCCCCATTTTTTATAAACAGATTTGAAGGTCAGGCCGCAGTCCTGCGTCAGCAGCACTTCCAGCGTATCCAGCTGGATGGACGTGCTGCCGGGATATTGCGCGGTAACATGTGCCAGGTCGAACAGGGCGAACACCGAGTCGGGTGCCGAGAGCTGTACGAGGGGTGCATAGAGATCGTCATGGGTACCGTTGGAAGAGAACCGGTAATTGCGTATCACTGCGGAGGCCACGCCATCTTTGGCGGCACGGGTGGTTCTTTCCCAGCTGTAAGCGCTGCCGCCTTTAACAACTACCCAGTTGGGTGGCGGAAATACTGCATTTTCAAAGCTTTCTCTTACCGGCGGCAGAACGGGTGCAAGTACCTGCAGGGAAAGGGTGAGTGTGTCATTGGACGGCACCTGGTCCGCAAGCCCGTTTGGATCGGAGGTGTAGACCGTCAGCACGTGGGTGCCAGCTGTTAAGTTAGACAGGGTACCAAGGGCCCGGGTGTCCGTTTGCAACCTGGCCAGGGTGCCCGTCCAGGAAAGCGTGGTAACGGCACCGTTATCCAGGCGGAAGTTTATTTTAAGTGAAGTAAGCGTGTCTTTCCCGTTATTGCCAAAGGTAAAAGAAGGTGAAATGCTGGTGCCGCCGCACAGTACCGGGCGCACATTAGTAATGGCAAGTGCCCTGGCATCGCGCGTGGGGAGGGTTGATGTGGTAATGCTTACTTCATCCACAAAAAGGTTGTTGCCAAATGCGTTCGTATTCCTGAATTTTACGATCATGCTTTTCCCCGGGATAAGAAAAGGGGTTAGGTTGACGGTTTCATTGCGCCATCTTTCAGGCTGAGCCGGGGTGGCAGAAAAGCTGCCGGTTTGCGGGGCATCGATGGTCTTGAGCAGTGCACCCGTCTTTTTATAAGCGCGGCGGTAGGTAGCGCCACCGTCAGCGGACAGGTAAACTTCCAGCCCGTCCCAGGTGGAGACATCGGTATTGTCATACACGCCGTACGCGACGTTGAACGATAGTACGGCTGAATCAGAGGTGCCGAAGCTGATGGCGGGGGAAATCAGTTCATCGAGCGTACCGGACTGGTTAAAACTGTAGTTGCTGAAGGTGGCGGCCCCTGCGGTAGGAAAGCCGGAAGTCCCGCTTCTTGCCCAGGCTGCCGTGCCGCCGTTGGGATTCCAGGCCGACCAGTTAAGCGGGGGAAAGGTAGTGGCGGTGAAGCTCTCGGTAAACGGGGCGTTGATGGTTCCCCCTATGACCGTGATATAAGACATCAGGGAATCATTATTGGTGAAGGTGTCGGTGCCACCATTGGGAACTGATGTATAAATGGTGAGGTTATGACTGCCGGTGGCAGCTGTAAGCGCGCCCAGGCTGAGCGTAGTATCCGCACCCGGTGCAAGGGCAAGGGAAAAAGAAGTGGATGCAGCGGCACTGGCATCTACCCTGAGCGTAACCGTTACATTACCGATCGTGGTGGTGCCGGCGTTGCGCACGACTGCCTGCAGGAGCGTGTTGTTGATGAACTGCATTCTTTTTTCCGGCGTGCCGCGGGGATTGACGGTAACCAGGAAGGCATCCGTTACGGCTTGGGGTGGGGTTGCGCCATTGCTGGTTTTTAAACCCGGCCTGTATAAATCAATGCAGCTTTCCACGCGTTTGCGCTGACCGTTGGTGAACATAAAAAGTGCGCGGTCATCAAAATAATTCATGAAGCTGCCGTAAACGATGCCATAGGGCACGCTGATACAGCCTACGTTATAATTGAGGCTGGGGTTGCCGTAGACGAATCCGTCCGTAGACGGATTTCCTTTCTGGTCAGGTGTGTCATCTCCTTCTGGACCGGCGCCGTTGGCGAGCGGCCAGCCATCCTGTATCCTGAAGTCGTCGTTGTTGCAAGCCGCGTTATCCCCGAAAGTATGCCAGAGGTAAAAATAATGACCCAGTTCATGGGAGAGGGTGGCAGCTTCGGAGTAGGTTGGATAGTAGCTGCGGGCGGTCGGACTGGTAAACGGCAGGGTGGCGGTACCGATAACAACGCCCTGTCCGCCCTGGTCGTTTGAAAAGGGAAATGTAGCGATACCCAGCAGTCCGTTTTCACTGCCGCTGAAGGTGCCGCACCAGACATTAACGTAACGGCTGGAGTCCCACACATCCAGGCCCCCCTTTGCAAAAGATTTGATGTTGATGTGATTGGGACTGGCAGCCACGCGGCGCTCGATCCCCGACGTGAGACTTCCATCCGGCGCCCGCCGGGCCAGGACAAATTTTATGGGTACCCGCCCGATGCGGTTATATATCTCCGTTGGGACGACGTTCCGGTAGTTGTCGCCTTTAAGGCCGGCGTAATCCCGGTTCAGGCTTTCCACCTGCTCGTAAACATCACGGTCGGTCACCCAGGCCTGCCGCTGGGCAGAGTCAACAATATGAAAGACGATGGGTATAATAATCGGACCTGCAGCGGTACGGTTGTTCCCATTGCCTCCGGCAGCAAGCGCTGCCTTGAACCGGCGTTCTCCTTCCTTTTTCCATTCCTCCAGGATACCGGGATGGTTCCGGATGGACCGGTTCATTTCCTCCATCGTTTCACAGCGGCGCAGGGGAGGCAATATCGTGACCTGGGCAGGCAGGGAAATTACTACGGTAAGCAGCAGTAAAGAACTCATCAAACGCAGCAGTAAACTTTTCATCATAGCATCCTGTATTTTATAGGCAGGGTTCGGGCAGGCACCGCGGCGCCGTGTCAAAAATCCTTTTGAAAATGACCTTGGTTGGCGTGATAAACTGGAATGGTTTGCACACAGAGGCACTTTTAATGATGCCTTGGTTCGGGTGGAAAAAAACAAATAGATGCGCCTGCTGCAGGAGAGACCACCGGTAGTAAACAGGAACGCGAAGATGGAACAAAAACGGTAGCAGCAGGTTTTCTCATGTTTGGTTGACGACTAATGTGCTAAAGTAAAGTTTTTTTGCAAGGAAGTAGAATTTCGGGCACGAATTTCCGTGCGGCTTTACGGGCTGAAACCTGCCTGTTGAACAGCGCTTTCGCCGGGTGCCTGTACTGCTTGGTGTATGGGTTTCCCCTTAGCCGGGTCAGATGTCCTGCAGGAACTGGCTGTGAATATAATCCACCACGGATTCGAGGCTGTTGCTTTGTTCAAAAACCGCCAGCTGGCGATCAGCTCCTGTACCGGTCTCCAGCACGGAGGAGACCTGGTTAAGTACATGACGGCTGCCGAGCGGATCGATTACATCGTCAATAAAATCCAGCAGTTCATAAATCAGTACCCGCGTATTCACTTCCTCTTCTTTACCAAAATCGATGAGGTAGCCGTCGATTCCATACCGGCCGGCGCGCCATTTGTTTTCATTAATCAGTGCCCGCTGGTAGATCATATAGTTCATGTTCCGCGTACGCAGCTGGTAAAGTTTAGCACAGATGCCCTGGAACAGTGCCGCGATGATAATGGTTTCTTTTACCGTCATCGGCACATCACAGATGCGGAACTCCACGGTGTTGAAAAATGGATGAACGCGCAGGTCCCACCAGATCTTTTTTGCATTGTCAATGCAATTGGTTTTGATAAGCAGTTTGATGTAGCGGTCGTACGCCTCGATGCTTTCAAAATAATCCGGTATACCGGTTCGGGGGAACTTATCAAAGACTTTTGTGCGGTAAGATTTATACCCTGTTTTCCTGCCCTCCCAGAAAGGAGAGTTGGTGCTGAGCGCATAAATATGGGGAAGAAAATAACGGGCGGAATTGGCGATGTGTACCGCCATTTCGCGGGTTTCCATACCCACGTGTACGTGCAGGCCGAAGATCAGGTTGCTGCGGGCGGCCTCCTGTAGTTCATTCACAATTTCATTGTACCGTACATGGTCTGTTATCAGTTGTCGTTCCCAGTGACTGAACGGGTGTGTGCCGGAAGCGCCAACCCAGAGGCCCAGCGATTCTGCGATGCCCGAGATCGTTTTTCGCAGGAGCGCCACATCGTTATACGCTTCGTCAATATTCTGGCAGATGTCGGTACCCACTTCCACCACCGCCTGGTGCATCTCCGCTTTAACCTTGTCTTTGATGATCTTTTGGCCTTCCTGTACAATCTTTTGTTCATGGCTTTTCAATTCCTTACTCTGGGGATCGATAACCATGTATTCCTCCTCGATGCCGAGCGTGAAATGTTTGTAACTGATGTTTGCCATGCGCTTGCTTTAGTTTTGGCTTACCGGTGGAAACACCGGGAAGATTAGTAGAGGGGTTGTCCGCTGATGCCGCGCCGGATAAATTCTCCCCAGGTGAGGTTGTTCATACCTGCTTTGTTCGACATCGCTTTCTCTATGGCATAAGTCGCAGCCGTTTCCACGACCCAGTCGAAGTTTTCCTGGCCGACACTGTTGATATCTGCATCCGGTGCGGGGTTACAGAAATCGATGGCATAGGGAACGCCGTTGCGTAACGCCAGCTCCACCGTATTAAAATCGTAACCGAGGTAATGGTTCAGCCGGAGTACGAGGGCTTCCATTTCTGCCAGTTTTTCCGGGGTCGGCGTGAAGCCTGCTGCATAACGGAGGTGGTGCGGGTTCCGCGGTTCGTAGGGCATTATGCGCACGTGTTTTCCGCCGATACAGTAACAGCGGTAATACTCCTCGAATACAATCTCTTCCTGCAGCAGCATGACCAGCTGCCCGGTTTCGGCATGTTTCTGAAAAAAATCAGCTTTGTCGTGGAGTTTGTACACGTTTTTCCATCCGCCCCCGGCGAAAGGCTTCATATAGGCAGGGAAACCTATGTACGCGAAAATCTCTTCCCAGTCGAGCGGAAAAGCCAGATTGGAGAAGGAGTTCGCCGACGTATCGTCAGGGTGATCCCGCGAAGGGAGGATGACGGTTTTGGGAACCGGTACATCAATTTTGGTGGCGAGGCAGTTGTTAAAGAATTTTTCATCGGCGCTCCACCAGAACGGGTTGTTGATAACGGCCGTTCCGGTGAGTGCTGCATTTTTCAGGTAAGCCCTGTAGAAAGGGATGTCCTGGCTGATCCTGTCGATGATAACCGAGTAGGGAACCGGTTCGCCCTGCACGACCTTATCAATTCGCACCGCTTCGGCTGAAATTCCGTTTACATTTTTACTATTGACCCGATCGATAAAAGCATTGGGAAAACTTCTTTCCTGTCCGAACAATATTCCAATTTTTTTCATGCTATCCATTTTAATTGTTGCAGGGGCGGCTATTTGCCTGGCGCGGTACAACCAAATATATTTTTATCACCTCAGATTAACAAAATAATATTGGTGGCCGGCACCTCAGGTCAGCAGGCTGGTCACTGCCCAGCCTGGCAATGCCGATAAACGCCATGTATACCTGTTGATTACTTATTTTTGGCCCCATGGCCCTGGCAATAAAGACTGTTCCTTCGCCCGTTACGCTTTTCTCGGTTGTACTACACCGTGAGGTCACCCTGTGTATATACTGGCCGGATACGGCGGCTGTGTTACCGGAAGACCTCCTGCTTTTCAACGATGGCCAGGATCTCGCGAAAATGAATTTCGCAGCCATATTGCGGGAACTGTCCGGCGCAAAAGCAATCCGGCCGCTGCTGGTAGTGGCCATCCATGCCGGCACCGACAGGAAAGGAGAGTATGGTGTGGCGGGGATACCGGATTACATGGGGAGGGGAGGCAAAGCAGCCCCCTACACTGAATTTATACTGGCGGAACTCCTCCCGTTTATCAGGAGCCAAACCGGGATTACGGCATTCCGGCAACAGGCTTTCGCGGGTTTTTCGCTGGGCGGGTTAAGCGCCATGGACATCGTCTGGAGCAACCCCGCAATCTTTACCCGCGCAGGTGTATTTTCCGGATCATTCTGGTGGCGGACACGCGCGCTGGACGAGGGGTATGTAGAAGCCACCGACCGCATCATGCACCACCGCATACGGGAGTCGGCGCTCCGTCCCGGATTACAATTCTTTTTCCAGACCGGCGCCCTCGATGAAACGATGGACCGCAACCAGAACGGCATCATAGACGCGATCGATGATACGCTTGGCGTGATAGATGAACTGGTGGCAAAAGGCTATGATCCTGTTACAGACATCCATTACCTGGAAATGCAGGAAGGCCGGCACGATGTCGAGACCTGGGCGAAAGCAATGCCGGAATTTTTACGGTGGGGATGGGGATCGGCCGCTTCAGCGTTACCTTAGCCGCCCGCCAGCGTTGCTTCCAGTGCTGCGAGAAAAGCGACCTGCACGGGTACCAACTTTAGCGCGGCTGCAGCCATCGAGAACCAACCGGCCCGGTCAATTTCCGGGAAAGACTGCTTCTTCCCTGATTTTGGCGGCCATTCCATATCAAACATGTTGCTTTGCACCGCATCAGGATCGAGGTTTTGTTCTACCGCCCATGCATAAATGATTTTTCCGGATGTCATGCGGACAGACCCCAGCGGCAGGCATTTTCCTTTTACCCGGAAACCGGTTTCTTCGAGGAATTCACGTTTAGCCGCCTGCAACGGTACTTCCGCCGCGGGGAATTCACCCTTGGGAAGCGACCATACGCCGTCATCTTTATTTTTCCAGAACGGACCACCGGGATGCACTAAAAGCACTTCCACTGCCGAACCAGCTTTCCGGTAACAGAGTATGCCCGCACTGTTTTTGATCATAATTACTGGTTCGAATGATGGATGCAGCTGATTGTCCTGCAGCGTTTACCTAAAATTAATTTTTCCGGGCCTTCTAAGAAAATGCTTTTTGTAACGTGCCGGTAAGTTGGATGAGTGTACCCGCTGTAATGCCTGTCATGGTATCCCTGCCGCATTCCTTCCCAACTCAGCCTGCTGAAAACAATCTTATAAAACACCACATTTCCTACCTTCGGCATTCACCCGATGCAACTTTTCTTTATGATCAGCAAGTATATTCCCTTTGTTTTTGTGGGCCTGGTCAGCCTGTCCGTACAGGCGCAGACTGTCCGCGATGCGGCCGTACCGGCCATTCAGAAAACAATCACCTGCCGCAATGGGGCCGTGGTTTCCGCGCATACCCTGGCCAGTGAGGCCGGCCTCTCAGTGATGAAAAAAGGGGGAAATGCAGTGGACGCCGCCATCACCACGCAGCTGGCACTGGCTGTTGTTTACCCGGGTGCCGGAAATATCGGCGGTGGCGGGTTCATGGTAGCCCGTTTAAAGGACGGCAGCAGTGTCTGCATTGATTACCGCGAAATGGCACCCGCAGCAGCAGGGAGAGACATGTACCTCGACAGTGCCGGTAATCCCCAAATGAACCTGAGCCAGAACGGTCACCTGGCCTCCGGCGTTCCAGGTACCATCGCCGGTTTATTTGCCGCCTTAAAATACGCCCGCCTTCCCATAAAAGATTTAATCGCGCCGGCCATCGCCCTCGCAGAAAAAGGATTCGCGGTTTCGGCCAGTGAAGCCCGCGGACTGAACGCCATGCGGGAAACTTTTTTAAAATACAATACCGTTCGGCCCGTATTTGTGAAAGACACACCCTGGAAGGCCGGGGATACGCTCCGTCAGCCGGACCTGGCACGCACGCTTACACGCATCCGCGATAAGGGTCGCGCAGGATTTTATGAGGGCGAAACAGCCCAGGCCATTGTGGCGGAAATGAAACGCGGGCATGGGCTTGTCACCCTCCAAGACCTTAAAGCCTACCAGGCCAGGGAAAGGACACCCATGCTTTTCCCCTATAAAAATTTCGAAATACTCACCATGCCTCTTCCAAGCAGCGGTGGCATCATCATTGAGCAGGCGCTGAAGATGATCGAAAACCGGGGCATCGCCGCGATGGGTTTTGAATCGGCCGCCTCCGTACACCTGATGGTGGAAGCTGAAAGAAGGGCATATGCTGACCGCGCAGCTTTTATGGGCGATGCCGATTTTGTTAAGGTCCCGGTAAAGCGGTTGACCAGTGATGCTTATGCAAAAGAACGGATGGCTGACTATGACCCGGAAAAAGCTGGCAGCAGCAAAACAATTAAAGAGGGAAACATCAACCCCGAAAGCGAGGAAACCACCCACCTGAGTATCATCGATAAAGAAGGCAACGCGGTATCCGTTACCACCACGCTTAACGGCGGATATGGCAGCAAGACCGTGGTCGGTGGTGCAGGTTTCCTCCTCAATAACGAGATGGATGACTTCAGCGTTAAACCCGGTGTGCCCAACATGTATGGCGCCCTCGGCACCGAGGCCAACGCCATCGCACCACACAAACGAATGCTCAGCAGCATGACCCCCGCAATTGTGTTGAAAGAAGGTAAACCGTATATCGTGTTGGGAACGCCCGGCGGCACGACCATACCCACTTCCGTCTACCAGACTATTGTGGATATGCTCGACTTCAACCTCTCCACCGCCGATGCGGTATATAAGCCAAAATTTCATCACCAGTGGCAGCCTGATGAAATCTACATTGAAAAAGGATTTCCTGCAGCCGTGGCAACACAATTGCAGGCTATGGGCTACACAATCACGCAGCGCGATCAAATCGGCCGGATGGAAGTGATCAAGGTCCTGCCTAATCACAGCTTCGAGGCCGTAGCGGATAACCGCGGCAATGATGCTGCAGCCGGCTACTGAATTTTATCTGGAGGTTTTTTGTGAAGCCGGGGCACTGTTACCGGGAAAGTCATTTCAACAGCCGGAGCCGGTTAGCTGAACGCCTGTTGTAAAGCCCCCGCGATTGCTTCAAGCAGCGCGGCCCCCGGATGAATGCCCGGATCCTCCCCATAGACCACGGCCCTGAAATTATTTTCTTCGTCACGCTCAAAGACTAAGGGTGACCCCGTGACCTGCACTTCGATGCGGTACGTATAGCCCCAGGGTTTAAATACCGCGTCAAACATTATTTCTTCTCCATTGAGGGATACCGGCAATTCAAAGTTATTGTCCATAAAAACGATGCGTAAATTGGCAACCCTGTGCGCACATGACCACGGTTGACCGCAAGTTCAGCTATAAATCCTATATTTTTGTTTTATGCGCTATCTTACTCGATCGCGCAGAGGAATGTTCTCACCTTTAATGTAAGCCGATGCTGAAACTTCGTATGCTGGCCGCGGTTATTTTTTTTGCCTGCGGCGATGGACTGCTCGCCCAGGGAAATATCCATCCACAGTCGGAAACCTACGAGTGGCCCACCGACCCCCTGGTGAAAAACAAACTGGCACACTGGCAGGACCAGAAATTTGGTCTGCTGATTCATTTTGGACTCTATGCTGTTCCCGGCATCATTGAATCATGGGGACTTTGCTCCGAACCCTGGGTGACGCGCGACAGCACCCAAAGTTATTGCGATTACAAATCCTGGTACTGGGGGTTGAAAGATAAGTTTAACCCCACCGCCTTTAACCCCGACCAGTGGGCCGATGCGGCCCGCACCGCCGGGATGCGCTATGTTGTCTTTACCACCAAACACCACGACGGCTTCTGCCTTTTTAATACCCGGCAAACCGATTTCTCTATTGCCCACGGTCCCTTTGCGCAAAACCCAAAGGCAGACCTGGCCCGGTTTGTATTTGATGCGTTCCGCAAAAAAGGATTTATGATCGGTGCCTACTTTTCAAAACCCGACTTGCACAGCGAAAACTTCTGGTGGCCGATGTATGCTTCCCCCGATAGAAACACCAACTACGACATCAGGAAATTTCCCTGGCGATGGAATAATTTTAAGCAATTTACCTATAACCAGATCCAGGAACTGATGACCGGGTATGGTGCCATGGATATCCTCTGGCTGGACGGGGGATGGGTGAGACCAAGGTCGACCGTAACCGAAGAAGTAAAATCCTGGGGAGCGGCTATACCCGAATGGAGCCAGGATATCGACATGCCGCGCATTGCTGCCATGGCAAGAAAAGAACAGCCGGGTTTACTGATCGTGGACCGTACAGTGCACGGGCCGTATGAAAACTACCAGACCCCGGAACAGACCATTCCTGCTTCACCCCAGGATCATCCCTGGGAAAGCTGTATTACGCTGGGCAACGCCTGGGGATTTGTTCCGAACGACCACCTCAAATCCGTGGCCACCATTATTCATACGTTGGTAAAGGTAGTGGCGCGGGGAGGTAGCCTGTTACTGGGTATTGGTCCGAAGCCCGACGGCACCCTGCCGCTTCCGGTGGTTGACAGCCTCGCCAAAATAGGCAGCTGGCTCACGATAAACGGGAAGGCCATTTATGCCACCAGGCCCGCTTCACCCGCATCGGATGGGGAGGTATTCTTCACCCGCGCAAAAACCGGTGACAGCTGTTATGCCATCTGCCTGCTGCGCGAAAACGGTGCCCTCCCCGAAAGCATCGGCTGGTCGGGTAACCTTCCCTCGAAAGGTACCCGCATGATCCTGCTGGCCACCGGGACAACCGTTACATGGAAGCTGGTTTCGGGCAGGGTGACTGTAACGCTGCCATCGTCAGTTCGGAATACATTACCAGGGATACCCGCACTTGCGTTCAGTTTTCAAAACAACGATGGGAATAGCAACAAAGTGGTCAATCAATAACGATTAAAAAAGCAATATGTATTTATTCAAAAGAGCTATTTCAGTAAAGCCTTGGCTGTTGCTGGTTTTTATCCTGGCGGTCACTGCGGGTAGCGCTGGTGCCCAGGCCCCCCTGTTGCCGCCTGCCCCCATCCTTCCCCTGCCTTCGCCAGCACAGCTGGCCTGGAATAAAATGGAAACGAATGCATTTGTGCATTTCACCACCAACACATTTACCGGAAGGGAATGGGGCAACGGCGATGAACCTGAACAGGTGTTTAATCCTACGGCGCTCAATGCAGGCCAATGGGCAAAGACGCTTAAAGAAACGGGATTCAGAACGATGATCCTCACCTGTAAACACCATGACGGGTTTTGTCTCTGGCCGAGCAAATACACGGAACATTCGATAAAAAACAGTCCTTATAAAAATGGAAAAGGCGATGTAGTGCGGGAAGCCAGCGATGCGTGTAAAAAGTATGGACTGCATTTTGGTGTTTACCTGTCACCGTGGGATCGCAATTCGGCGATGTATGGCAAACCCGAATACATAGATTATTACCGAAACCAGCTCAAAGAATTATTTACCGGCTACGGCCCCATCGTGGAAATGTGGTTCGACGGCGCAAATGGCGGAAGCGGTTATTACGGCGGTGCCAACGAAACGAGAAAAATCAATGCCGCGACCTATTACGATTGGCCGGCCACGCTCAGCCTGGTCCGCAGGATGCAGCCGAACGTGGTTTTTTTCAGCGATGCAGGGCCTGGCGTGCGCTGGGTGGGCAATGAAAGGGGGGTGGCGGGAGAAACCAACTGGAATACGATCTCCATCGATACGCTTTATGCCGGGAAAGCCGGCATCAGTGATTTGCTGAATACGGGTTCGCCGGATGGACAGCAATGGGTGCCGGCAGAAGTGGATGTGTCCATCCGTCCTGGCTGGTTCTACCATAAAGAAGAAGACGATAAAGTAAAAACGCC
>JBBROE010000100.1:0-16612 GCA_038229695.1 Chitinophagales bacterium
GGGAAAAAATGCAGTCAGGCGCCCTCACGTCTCATGCCCTGACGGCCCTGTACCTCAAAAGGATCGAGGCCATGAACACCAAGGGCGCTGCCATCAACGCCGTGATAGAAGTGAACCCCGATGCCCTTTCCATTGCCGACGAGATGGACCGGGAACGTAAAGCCGGAAAAATTCGCGGACCGCTCCACGGTATTCCTGTCCTGGTAAAGGATAACATCAACACGGGGGATAAGATGATGACCACCGCAGGTGCACTTGCCATGGTGGGCAACATTGCAAAAACCGATGCCTTCATCATCCGTCAGCTCCGGGCTGCAGGTGCCGTACTGCTGGGCAAAACCAACCTCAGCGAATGGGCCAACTTCCGCTCAACGCGTTCCACCAGCGGCTGGAGCAGCCGCGGCGGGCAAACCAAAAACCCCTGCATGCTCGACCGCAATCCCTGCGGTTCAAGCTCCGGGTCGGGTGCTGCCGTAGCTGCCAACTTTTGCGCGGCAGCCATCGGCACAGAAACCAACGGTTCCGTAATTGCGCCTTCTTCCTTCTGCGGTATAGTCGGGTTAAAGCCTACGGTGGGCCTGCTCAGCCGGAGCGGTATCATCCCCATCTCCAAAACACAGGATACCGCCGGACCGATGGCCCGTACGGTTAAAGACGCCGCCCTGCTGCTCAGTGCCCTTACCGGTGCTGACGAGTCCGATCCGGTAACCCTGGAAAGCCGCGGCAAAACCGTTCCGGATTACAGCGCCGGACTCGACGCAGGCAGCCTCAAAGGAAAGCGTATCGGCATGGAAAAGAGATTCCTGCAGGGAAACGAAGGCGTGGTAGCCCTCTACAAGGCCGCCGCCGAAGTGCTGAAAGAAAAAGGCGCTATAGTGATTGAAGTGGAATTACTCAAGGCCACCCGTGACGCCGGTGCGGGCGAAGGTGCCGTGCTGCAGTACGAATTTAAAGACGGGCTAAACAAATACCTCGCGGCAGCGAATGCGCCGGTAAAAACGCTCGCAGACGTGATTGCCTTCAACAAGGCGCATGAAGATACAGCCATGCCCTGGTTCAAACAGGAAACACTGATCAGCAGTGAACAGCGCGGCAGCCTGGATGACGCAGCCTATAAAGAGGCGCTAGCTAAAACAACGGGATCAAGAAAAATTATAGACGACCTGATGGCAGCCAGCCAACTCGATGCATTTTGCGGGGTAAGTATCGGTCCGGCCTGCTGCATCGACCTTATCAATGGCGACTACGACACCGGTTTTTATTTCTGTCCGCCTGCCGCCATGGCCGGCTACCCGCATATCACAGTACCCATGGGGAAACTGCATGAATTACCGGTCGGATTGTCCCTGATGGCCGGGCCTTACCAGGAACAGGCGTTACTGTCAATGGCCTATGCGTATGAACAGGCCTCTATGAAAAGGGAAGCGCCAAAGTTTATCCGGGATAACCTCTCCATTAGTTAATTACGGCTGGCAGCCTGTTTGGAACCACGGCTTAGTTCATCCCTGCTGTTTCTTTCCGGCAAGCTGCCCGCTTCCATTATTTTTCCGGAACAGGCAGGTCGCCCGCATCCCAGCCTGCCGGTTATCGTACCGGATACCGGTATCAATGACGGCATACTGGTCATCGTCCTTGAATTCAGGGCGGGGTATAAACTACACGATACCGCGACGACCGGCAGGGGAAATATGGTTTCCGGGTACCTAGCAGCTTGCTTTTTTTCAATATGACAGCAGCCGCCTGCTAAGTGATACAAGTCGCACGGTTCAGCATCGCCAGCTACGCGACCGCTGGGGAAAGCGCATTAAGCATATCGAGGGGAACCGGCAGGATAAGGCCGACCCTGAACCAGTCGCATAATTATACCACTGGAAGGAACAGTGGAAGTGCCTGGTCAATGAGAAAGAAGACTTTGTCGCGGCCGGTAGGGAGGATATGGTGTCGGCGAATTTTCACTGGCTCTGCGACAGCCCCGGTTGTGCTATTGCGCCCGCCAACCCTGGCGCTAACCACATCACCACCCACACTTTCAAGCTGTAAGGTTCAGGAAAAATACGCTAAGCGGGTTTTAAAGCAGGGGATATCGACTGGCATTAACCGCAGCGATCCTTTATTCGGCCGCTTTGATACTGCCTGCACCCGACACCTGGCGGGTACCGCCGGTGGCACCGCCCTTATACCTTACGCTGCCTGCCCCGCTGATATCGGCATCAAGCTTTACGCTGGCGAACACTTCTGCCTCCCCGGCGCCCGTGATATCCACCTTGGTATTTTCTGACTGTAAATCATAACAACGGGCTTTCCCTGCGCCGGTAAGATTCAATATAAAACTCTTTGTCTCTCCCTTGATGGCAACGCTTCCTGCCCCCGAAACTTCTGCTGAAACCTGTGGCGCATGTACATCCACTTTTATGTCGCCGGCACCACTGACCTGGAAAGAAATATTGTCCGGGTTATTAATTTTGCCCTCACTGGTTACATCACAGGCGCCCGAGAGGTCAATGTTCCCGTAGGCCGGTGTGGAGAGGTAAATTTTTATCTTATGCGAGGGACTCAGGTTGTACCCTTTGCGGGAGAAGATCCGGAGGGTCTGTCCCTCCTGTTTCACGTCCACATATTCCATCAGGTTATCGTCCGTTTCTATTTTCACCGGCTGAACATCACCCTGTGAAATATGCAGGTCAACTGCGCCGGATACATCTACATTCTTAAAATCCGTAACGCTGACCTCACGGGTAGTGATATGGCCGTTGCCGCGCACCCGCTGACCGGTCAGTTCATCGCAGGAAAAAGAAAAAAGGCTGAGCGCACTTAGCAGGAAAATGAAAGTATACTGTTTCATAAGTCGTTCGTTTTGGTGGTTAAAGGTTAAGCATTTTCAGTAATTTTTAGAAAAGATTATTACAGGCGGTTAACCGCTTACCGTTTGTGATAGCCAGTTTCGCCTTGCCGCAGGGCAGCATTTCCCTCCTGTAAACTACCACTGTTTTCTTACCTTCGCCCCATCATGACCGAAAAAATCCTGGTTATTGACTTTGGCAGCCAGTACACCCAGCTTATCGCCCGCGCCGTACGGGAAGCCAGCGTTTATTGCGAGATTATCCCTTTCCACCAGCCCATAAAAGCGGATGCGTCCTTAAAAGGTATCATCCTTTCCGGTTCTCCATCCAGCGTAAACGATGACAACGCACCGGTCGTCAGCATCGCCGCCCTCAACAAAGTAGTGCCCCTGCTGGGTATCTGCTACGGGGCACAGCTGACTGCCAAACAGTATGGCGGCGCTGTGGCAAAAAGCAGCAACCGGGAATATGGCCGGGCCACCCTTCAGCTGTCTTCTGCCGACCCCCTGCTGGACGATGTACTGTCCGATTCACAGGTGTGGATGAGTCATGCGGATTCAGTACTGGAACTGCCGCCCGGCTTCGATGTACTGGCTACCACGGAAACCATCCCCTTTGCTGCCTTTAAAAAGCGCGGCGGAGCATCGCCGCTGTATGGCGTACAGTTTCACCCGGAAGTTTACCATTCAGCAGAAGGCAAAAAAATGCTGCGTAATTTTCTCGTCAACATCTGCCATTGCTCGCAGGACTGGACAGCGGCCCATTTTATTACCGATACAGTAGCTGCTCTCAAAAAACAAATCGGCGACCGTACCGTGGTCATGGCGCTAAGCGGTGGGGTTGACTCTACCGTAGCGGCTACACTGATACACCGGGCTATTGGCGATCGCCTCCACGGCATTTTCGTCGACAACGGCGTACTTCGGAAAAATGAATTCGGGGAAGTGCTCGACACCTACGCGCAGATCGGACTGAACGTGACCGGTATAGATGCGCGCCAAAGATTTTATGATGCCCTCGCAGGAAAATCAGATCCTGAACAAAAACGAAAAGCCATCGGAAGCCTGTTCATTGACATCTTCCAGGAGGAAGCAAAAAAGGTTACGGGCGCAGGCTTGCTCGGGCAGGGCACCATTTACCCGGATGTTATAGAAAGTATCTCTGTTCACGGCCCCTCGGTAACGATAAAATCGCACCACAATGTGGGTGGACTTCCCGAACACCTTCACCTGGAACTGGTGGAACCGCTCCGTGCATTGTTTAAAGATGAAGTAAGACGCGTAGGGCGCGAACTGGGCATCCCCGCGGCCCTGATCGATCGACACCCCTTCCCCGGGCCTGGACTCGCCATACGCATCCTCGGAGACATCACGGCCGAAAAATGCGCGCTGCTGCAGGAAGCTGACGACCGGTATATCAAAGGATTGAAAGCATACGGTCTCTACGATAAGGTGTGGCAGGCAGGGGCTATCCTGCTCCCAGTGAAAAGCGTCGGGGTAATGGGCGATGAAAGAACCTATGAATTTACCATTGCGCTCCGCGCCGTGACTTCGGTGGACGGTATGACTGCAGATTGGGCACACCTCCCCTATGAATTCCTCGCCTTTATTTCAAACGATATCATCAACAATGTAAAAGGAATTAACCGCGTGGTGTACGACATTAGCAGCAAACCACCCGCCACTATAGAATGGGAATAATTATTGCCAGATAATCCTAAAGCTTTCCGGATGACGTCAAAATTGCCTGCCTTTCTTTGCTTGGTTCTCATCATGTGTCAAAATCAAAGCCAGGGTCAGCAGGATTCATCCGGCAGGCGGCACAGCATTGCTGTTTTTGCGCCACTGTACCTGGACTCCGCTTTCGATGGCACCGGAACTTACCGGTACGATAAGACGTTTCCGCGTTTCATCAATCCCGGCCTCGAGTTTTACGAAGGAATTAAGCTGGCGGCAGACTCACTTGCCGTGGAGGAAACGCCCGTTACCATCGACGTTTTTGATACCCGGTCTTCTACCCGTACCCTCACCCAGCAAATCAATTCGCCGGAAGTGCAGCAGGCGGGACTTATTATCGGCCATGTTACCCCATCGGAAGAACGCCTGCTGGCGTCCGCTGCGCTTAAGCTGCATATTCCTTTTATCAATGCCAACCTGCCCAACGACGCCGGTATCAGCAACAACCCTTCGCTCGTTATTCTTAACTCCACGCTGCAGACGCATTGTGAAAGCATCTATCATTTTCTCCAGCGAAACTATGGCACCGCGCCGGTCATTGTATTCAGGAAAAAAGGCATCATGGAAGACCGGCTGCAAAGCTACTTTACCGACGCGGAGAAAAATACAGCCGGGGTCCCCCTCCACATCAGGTTCGTGACCTGGGATGAGGCTAAACCCAACTCCCTGCTACGTTATCTTGACAGTTCGCGAATGACAATCGCCATCGCCGGAAGCCTCGATGAAAATTTTGGAAAAGATTTGGCCAAGCAACTGTCGGCCACCTTCTCCCGGTACCCTGCGCTGCTTGTCGGCATGCCTACCTGGGATGTGATTACAGGTTTCAGCAAACTGGAATACGCAGGCCTGCCCGTAATTTATTCAACCCCGTTCTACAGCACACGTACCGATAAGGTGAGCATGGAAATCACGGCCTATTTCAAAAACACGCTCTTCGCTCGGCCATCAGACATGGTGTTCCGCGGTTATGAATGTCTTTACCGCTTTGGAAAACTGCTCAGTGAAAAAGGGAGCAATCTGTACTCCAGCATCGGGGAAAAGAAATATCCCGTATTCACCGACTGGGATATTGAGCCGGTGCTGGACAAACAGACGATGTCTATAAATTATTTCGAAAACAAGAAATTATATTTCGTTAAAAAAATAAACGGCGAAGTGGTGCAGGTCTACTGACGGCCTTCTCACAAGCCGCCTTTTAAATGGAGCAGCAGCAGAAGTTATGGATAAGGGGTTCAAGGGAAATAAATCAGGGCTGCCGCAGAAGACCTGCGTGGTTTGTGCCCGGCCATTTTCCTGGAGAAAAAAATGGGAACACAGTTGGGAGTCCGTAAAATACTGCAGTGAACGATGCCGCCGGGCAACCAATCAAAAGCCATCCCCGCCTCCGCCGGGCGTGATGTAGCCAGTCATTTCATCTGTCTGGCATGATTATTAAGCCGGGAATAGAAAATTCAGCAGGGTGACCTGCAACATTTTACCATGCCGCTGATTGAATTTACAGACAACGGGCTTTATTGCACTGCAGGCGATTTCTATATTGATCCCTGGAAACCTGTTCCCCGTGCGGTAATTACCCACGGGCACAGTGATCATGCGCACTGGGGTTGTGGATCTTACTTCTGTCATACCTTAACCCGACCGATCCTTCAGTTGCGGCTGGGAGATAATGTTTACCAGACAGCGGATTGGAACCGACCCGTCTACCTCAACGGGGTATCTGTGACGCTTTTCCCCGCTGGCCATATCATCGGATCTTCGCAGGTACGGGTGGAACATAACGGTGAAGTATGGGTAATCAGCGGCGATTACAAAACCGAAGACGATGGCATCAGCGGGGCATTCGAACCGGTTCCCTGTCACAATTTTATTACTGAATCCACATTCGGTTTGCCGATTTATCACTGGCAGCCGCAGGAAATAATTTTTGCCCGGATGCGCAGCTGGATTGAAGAAAACAGGAAACAGGGACGTACAAGCCTGCTGCTGGCGTACAGCCTCGGCAAAGCACAGCGGCTGATAAAAAACCTGGCGGGTTGCACCGAGCACATCCTGCTCCACGGTGCAGTACACAACATGCAGGAAGCGCTCCGCGGGGCGGGTATTGACTTCCCGGAAACCGAACGGGTGACGCCAGACACGCCCAAATCACTTTTCCATGAGAACCTCGTCATCGCCCCTTCCAGTGCAGCAGACTCCCCCTGGATAAAAAAAATGTTACCGGTATCGATCGGGGTGTGCAGCGGCTGGATGCAGGTGCGGGGCAATACCCGCCGACGCAATGCGGATGCCGGTTTTGCCCTCAGCGATCATGCCGATTGGGATGGTCTGCTCAGTGCCGTAAAAGCCACCGGTGCCTCCAAAGTGTATGTCACCCATGGTTTTCAATCAGCCTTCAGCCGTTACCTGAATGAACTGGGTATCGAAGCTGCTGAAGTAAAAACGGCTTTCGGAAATGAAGAGGAAGAATTACCCGCAGAAATTCCAGGGCACGATACAGTAAATGGTGCATCATGACGGAACAAACTCAAACAACAACAGCGGCAGATACACCGGTCGCGGGGGGTATGGAGCTATTTACCGCCCTGGTGACAGCACTGGGCGCTGCCACCAAAACCAACGACAAGCTGGATGCACTCGCCAACTATTTTAAGCAGGCCGGTGACAGTGACAGGGTTTGGGTGATCGCACTGTTCAGCGGAAGGCGGCCCAAACGACTGGTCAATGCCAGGATCCTCATGCAATGGTGCATCGAACTGACCATGCTCCCTGCCTGGCTGGTGGATGAGAGCTATCACACCGTCGGCGACCTGGCAGAAACAATCGCACTGTTGCTACCTCCCAATAACCATAAGAAAGAAACCCGATCGGTAAGCTGGTACATGAACGAATTTATCCGGCTGCAATCCGCACCCGAATCCGATCGCAAAGCATTTATCACCGGCAGCTGGGAGATCATGGACCAGGATGAACTTTTCGTTTTTAATAAACTCATCACCGGCGGCTTCCGCATCGGTGTCTCCCAGAAAACGATGGTCAATGCCCTGTCTAAAACCGTGAAACTGGACGCGAGCGTAATTGCCCATCGCATCAGCGGCAACTGGGATCCCGCCACTACTTCCTTCACGCAGTTGCTGAGCGAAGACTCCGTTGCGATGGATTATTCCAAGCCCTATCCTTTTTACCTGGCCTATGCGCTGGAACAGGAACCGGCAGCACTGGGCAACCCCGCGGACTGGCAGGCGGAATGGAAATGGGATGGCATCAGGGGACAACTCATTAAAAGAAACAACCAGCTGTTTGTCTGGAGCCGCGGCGAAGAACTGATGACCGATAAATTCCCGGAATACCATGCCCTGCTCGCCCACCTACCCGATAACCTGGTCTTAGATGGTGAAATTATCCCCAGCATTGAACGAAAGCCACTGCCGTTTGCGCTGTTGCAGACAAGAATAGGGCGGAAAAACGTGACGCGGAAACAGCTGACCGAGACGCCCATCACTTTTTTCGCCTATGATTTGCTGGAACTGGATGGACAGGATTATCGCCAGTTTCCGCTGCGCGCACGAAGACAGAAACTGGAGGCCATCTTATCCGCGGCCAGTCACCCGGCACTCATCATCTCCCCGGTAATTGAATTCAACAGCTGGGATGAACTCGCGGCAATCCGGTCTGATTCCCGCAACATGGGTGCAGAAGGCCTCATGCTGAAAAAGAAGGACTCTACCTACCAGACCGGTCGCAAACGGGGCGACTGGTGGAAATGGAAAATAGACCCGCTGGTGATCGACTGCGTCATGATTTATGCGCAAAAAGGCCATGGCCGCAGAAGTAACCTGTATACTGACTATACATTTGCAGTAAGAGACGGGGAGAAACTGGTTACGTTCACGAAAGCCTATTCCGGGCTCACTGACAAAGAATTCGCGCAGGTGGACAACTTTGTCAAGCGCAATTCACTCGAGAAATTCGGGCCCGTCAGAACCGTGAAACCTGAACTGGTGTTTGAGATTGCATTTGAGGGCATAGCTGCGTCGGCGCGGCATAAGTCCGGCGTTGCCCTCCGGTTCCCGAGAATTAGCCGCTGGAGAAAGGATAAAAAAATTGAAGCAATCAATACCCTTGCCGACCTCCGGCAAATGCTGGAGCAGTACGGCAAATAGCTGTCTGTCCCCACCCGTCATCCCTGGTTTTTTATCAAAACAATAAGGCGGTCCTGCTGTTGTTTCACCGGTAGCGTTGTACTTTTATCCCCCTGTATCTATATGCAAAAAGTTAAGATCCTGTTGCTGCTGGCGGTTGTGTTTTCCGCTTTTACGGTTGTCCGTAACACCCGCATGCCTGTACCCGAGAATGCCGTGTATATCCCTGAGACACCCCAACGGACGGGCGATTCCGCCACCGGGTTCCGGTATCTGACTACGGGGGATTATGTAAAAGGCGGTATTCCGTACGATTTTTTCCAGATGGCCCTGGGCAAAACGGCGGTCAATTTTCTCGGCAGGACTGGCCTGAATGCCACGATTTCCCATGAATACACGGTAGTGACCGCGCCGAATGGCGAGAAGCTGGTAGCGCCGAACTGTATGCAATGTCATGCCCAGGTTTTCGAAGGCAAACTGGTGATGGGCATGGGCAACAGTTTTGCCGATTTTACGGTCGGGCAGAAACTGAATCCGAAGGCGTATGCCATGCTCGAAAATTTTTTAAGATCGGCGTCGCCGAAAAAATATGAAGCGGCAAAACCATTTTTGCAGGTTGCTAAATCCATTGGGCCCTATCTCGGAACTGCCGTACAGGGCGTGAATGCTGCTGACCGGCTTGCCGGCGTACTGGCAGCGCACAGGGACCCCGCTACCTTCAAATGGCATGATACAACGTTGCTGGCTATCCCGAAGGAAGTGATTCCCAGTGATGTTCCGCCATGGTGGCTGCTCAGGAAAAAACATGCAATGTTTTACAACGGATTTGGGAGGGGCGATTTCGGAAAATTTCTGATGGCGTCCAACCTGCTTACCGTAAATGACACCGCTGAATCAAGGGAAGTCGATTCCCATTTTAATAACGTGCTCTCTTATATCTACAGCCTGCAGCCACCGCGTTATCCGAGACCGGTAAATGAGAAGCTGGTGAAGAAAGGTGGCGTTGTCTATACGATGAACTGTTCCGGATGTCATGGCACGTACGGAGCCGAGCCCACTTACCCGAACCTCCTGATCCCGGAGAAAAACATAGGCACCGATTCCATGCTGTTTAAAAGTAATTACCAGAATCCGCAGTTTGTAAACTGGTTTAACAACAGCTGGTTTGCACAGGGCAGTCACCCCGCACGGCTCGTTCCGTTCGACGGCTACATTGCCCCGCCACTTGACGGAATATGGAGCACCGCTCCTTACTTTCATAACGGATCGGTCCCCACGCTGGAAGCCGTGTTAAAAAGCAATACGCGCCCATTGTACTGGAAAAGAGATTTTACCAACCCGGCTTATGACCTCGAAAAGCTCAGTTGGTCGTACGAGGCCGTGTCTTCACCCGGGCCCGGGGTCTATAACACTTCTCTGCCGGGATATGGCAATTATGGTCATTATTTTGGTGATAAGCTGAGTGAACCCGAAAGGAAAGCAGTAATCGAATATTTAAAAACATTATAACATTATTACGAACAGGCGACAGGCAGGCAGGGGATTACAGGTAGTGAAAGAATGGTTAGCCTCGGGCGGCCGGGAGCCTTTTGCCTTCCAGGAAGAGGCCTGGGCACTGATCACCCGGGGGGAAAGCGGCCTGGTAAATGCCCCAACCGGTTGCGGCAAGACTTTTTCAGTTTTCCTGGGTGCGCTGATTCGTTTTATTGACGACAACCCCGATGACTTCCATGCAAAAAATAAGAACGGGTTAATGCTGCTGTGGATCACCCCGCTCCGGGCGCTGGCAAAGGATATCAGCAGGGCGATGGATGAAGTGATTTCCGGGTTGGGCATGACCTGGAAGATAGGCGTGCGTAATGGTGATACCCCTCCTGCTGAACGGGAAAGGCAGAAACGACAGATGCCGGAAGTACTGATTATTACGCCGGAAAGTCTTCACCTGCTGCTTGCCCAGAAAGATTGCTCCGCTGTTTTTACCCGTTTACAGATCATCGCAGTTGACGAGTGGCATGAACTGCTGGGCAGCAAAAGAGGCGTTCAGGTAGAGCTCGCGATATCGCGGCTGGTCGGCTTGTGGAAAGTGCGGACAGCTGCCGTGCCGGCATCGCCGGAGGCCAAAAAAAAATTGGTGCCAAAGAAAATACTGCCCTTGTCGGTGTGGGGTATCTCCGCCACCATTGGTAACCTGGAGCAAGCCCGGGATGTACTGCTTTACCCGCTTACCGGGTCCGGCGGCAACGGGAATATCATTCGGGCCGCTATCCGTAAAAACATAGTTATTGAATCGGTTATCCCCGATGAAATGGAAAAATATCCGTGGGCAGGTCACCTGGGCATCAAACTGGCGGCAAAGGTGATCCCCATCATCAACAACAGCCGGACTACCCTCATCTTTATCAATACCCGGGGAATGAGTGAAATGTGGTACCAGACCCTGCTCAACATTGCCCCTGACCTCGCCGGGGCAATCGCCCTTCACCATGGCAGTATCGAGCGGGAACTACGCACCTGGGTAGAAGATGCCCTGCACGCCGGTACGCTAAAAGCCGTGGTCTGCACCGCCAGCCTGGACCTGGGCGTCGATTTCAGGCCGGTGGAGACTGTGATACAGGTCGGCTCACCAAAAGGAGTCGCCCGGTTTTTACAACGGGCGGGACGAAGCGGACACCAGCCTGATGCAGTCAGTAAAATCTATTTCCTTCCGACGCATTCGCTGGAATTGGTCGAAGCGGCGGCTTTGAAAGAAGCGATTGAAGAGAACCTCATCGAAAGCCGGGAGCCGATGCTGCTTTGTTACGATGTGCTGACCCAGTACCTGTGTACGCTGGCTGTGGGCGAAGGCTTCCGCCCGGCGGTAGTCTACAGGGAAATAAAGAACACCTATTGTTTTGCGGACATCACGCCGCAGGAATGGAATGATATTCTTTATTTTCTTACCGATGGCGGCAATGCGTTGCAGCAGTATGATGAATTTAAAAAGGTGACTGAAGAGGATGGAGTATATAAAATCACAAGCAGGAGAATGGCGATGCGGCACAGGCTGCACATCGGTACCATTGTTAGCGACGCAATGCTGAAAGTAAAATTTCTCAGCGGTGGTTTTATTGGTGTGATTGAAGAATATTTTATTTCGAGGCTGGATCCCGGAACCGTGTTCACCCTCGCCGGCCGCAACCTGGAGCTGGTGATGATAAAAGACATGACCGTGCTGGTGAGAAAATCAAATGCGGTTAAATCGATTGTTCCCAGCTGGAATGGCGGAAGAATGCCGCTCAGCGCCAACCTTGGAAGGAAGTTGCGTGAGAAATTTAACGAGGCAATTGTACTGCCCGGCACGGTAACAAAAGGTAAGCGCAGGCGGGATGTTGAACTGGATGCGCTTCAGCCATTGTTTGACCTCCAGGAGAAATTATCACACGTTCCCAGGGCTGGTGAATTGCTGATCGAACAGATTGAAACAAAAGACGGTTACCATCTTTTCGTTTACCCGTTTGAAGGCCGGCTGGTCCATGAGGCGATGGCCGCAATTCTTGCCTGGCGCATCAGCCGGATAACACCCATTACTTTTTCTTTCGCGATGAACGACTATGGGTTTGAATTGCTGAGTGATCTGCCCATCCCCGTTGATGACACGAATGTATACGAGTTGTTCAGTCCGGAAAATCTGCTTGCCGATATCCAGCGGAGTGCCAATGCAACGGAAATGGCTAAGCGAAAATTCCGGGATATCGGGGTGATTGGCGGCCTCATTTTCCAGGGCATGCCTGGAGAGCAGAAAAAAGCGCGTCATCTCCAGTCATCGGCGTCGCTGCTGTTCAACGTCTTCCTGGAATATGATCCGCGAAATCTGTTGCTGCAGCAGGCCTACCGGGAGGTACTGGACCAGCAGATGGAGGAAGTACGACTTCGAAACATGCTGGAACGAATCCAGCAGTCTGACATCATACTTAAATTCCCCGAACGGCTGACGCCTTTCTGCTTCCCGATTAAGGTAGACAGCATGCGGGAGAACCTGACCTCGGAAAAACTGGAAGACAGGGTCAAAAGAATGCAGCAGCAACTGGAACGCTGACCGGCCTGTCAGTATACCAGGTATTTCCGCCGTGTGCTGTAGAGGATGATAAATAGTACGGGGAAGATCAGGAAAAAGCCGATTATCGTATGAAATATCACGGTCCCCAGGAAAATTGTCGTGGCTACCCAGGGAAGAATTTCACCAATAAGCCATAAAAAGTATCCCTGTTTTTTAAGCTGGCGCATCTGGATCGCACCGGCTACGCAAAGGCCGACACTGATCAGTGAGATGACCAGGATCGGAATCTTGTTCTCAACGCCTTTCCTGGCTATTTCAAGCATCTCCGGTCCTGCCATGTTCTGCACCCAGGCGGGGGCGTTGGCCATTTTATCCTGCGCGTCAATGAGCTTATCAATCTGCTCCTGTCCAAACATAAAATTTTTAATTCCGCTGTACAGTTCGTAGGCACTCCAGATGAGCGTTAGGATGGTAAGGATGTTCAATCCGGAAGGCAGTTTCGGCCTGGCGCCCGTCGCAGCCATAAAATCGCCGTCGGTCGTAATTTCAGCCATAATAGTTAATTTTTGGTTAGGTGTAAAGATGTTTAAAAGTAAACAAGCCGGGGTAATAAAAAAATTTAATGTCCAACAGCGGCCCGGCGTAATTTTGCAGGCTGATTATGGCTGCACCACTTCATTATCGTTTGAGGGATTACAACTGCTGGCTTGTGCCGGAAAGAATGATATATTGGGAAGACCGGCAGACCCTGATCGTTTCCGACCTTCATTTTGGGAAGACCGGTCATTTCAGGAAAGCCGGTATACCCGTGCCGGCTTCGGTATACCGGGAAGATATGCAGCGGCTGGCCAGCCAGTTGCAATTTTTTCAGCCGGAACACCTGATCATTGTTGGCGATATGTTTCACAGCCGCCCCAATAAGGAGCTGGAATTTTTTGTCCGCTGGCGGAATGATTTTCCCGATATTGACTTTCACCTTGTTAAGGGCAATCATGACATCCTTAAGCAGGAATGGTACCGCGATGCAGGTGTAACCATTACTGGCGATCAGATGCTGAAGGAAAATTTTCTGTTTGTACACGATATCACCGCTGCCCGGAAATCTGCGGACCTTCCCGGGCAATATATTTTTTCCGGGCACATTCACCCCGGTATCCGTATCAGTGGCGGGGGCCGGCAGTCGCTCGAGTTTCCCTGTTTTTATTTTACCCCGGACTATTGTGTACTACCCGCTTTCAGCCGCTTTACCGGCATGTACCTGGTGAAACCCAAAGAAGAAGATACCGTGTTCGCTATCGTAAACAAAACCATCATTCGTCTCTGATGTTGAATGTGGCTTTTGACCCGATCTATGCCCATGCGTTGCCGGAGGGTCACCGGTTCCCGATGATCAAATATGAATTGATCCCCGGGCAACTCCTGTATGAAGGAACCCTGCAACCAGGAAACTTCTTTACGCCGGGGATTTGTTCCACCGAAACCGTCCTGCTAACCCACACCAGGGAATATCTCGACAAACTATTGTTCCAGCGCCTTTCCGCCGCTGAACAACGGAAAATAGGTTTCCCGCAATCCCCTGCACTGACGCACCGGGAGTTGGTCATTACGCAGGGAACGATTGACTGTACACGGTATGCCCAGCAATATGGGGTATCGATAAATGTGGCCGGTGGCACCCACCATGCTTTCGCCGATCACGGGGAAGGATTTTGCCTGCTGAATGATTTTGCCATCTCCGCCAATCACCTGCTTGCCGAGCATCCCGGATGGCAGATTCTGGTGATTGACCTGGATGTGCACCAGGGAAATGGTACGGCGAAAATTTTTGAGCGGGAGAAAAGGGTGTTTACCTTCAGTATGCATGGCGGTCACAACTATCCGTTTCATAAAGAACAGTCCGACCTGGACATTGCCCTGGAGGCGGGTACAGGAGACAGGGCATACCTTGATTTGCTGGAGGCTAATTTAATGTTGCTGCTGGAAAAGACGCAGCCAGAGCTGGTATTTTATCTGGCGGGAGCCGACGTGCTCGGCACCGATAAATTTGGCAAACTGGCATTAAGCCTGCGGGGCGCAGCGCTGCGGGATCAAATGGTATTCAAGGCGCTTAATAAGTTACAGATACCCTGTGTGGTGTCGATGGGCGGCGGCTATTCCGAAGATGTGAAGATTATTGTGGAAGCGCACTGCAATACCTTCCGCGCGGCAATCGACATCTATGGATTGTAGGCGGCCGCCGCTGCTGCAGACGGATCAGTTGACGATTTTTTTGAGATCCTGGTAATTGAGGAAATAGATGAACCGAAGCGTCAGTTCATTGCCATGCGGCTGTGTGAACAGTGCACCAAGGTTTTTGGTATAGACCTGGTTGCGGTTGCCGTCAATTGAATTCAGGTAATCATAACCCAGCCAGTTTTTATATCCCAGAATGATGCGGCTTCCCAGACTGAAATCCCAGGTATAAAAAATATCGAGGTTAAAAATGTTATAATTCGCGTTATAGGCTGCCGGGGTGAGATCAAATCTTTCCTTCCAGTAACCATCGGGCTGGGTGTTGTAAAGATTTGTATTCTCGAGTTTGTTCCAGTAGTGGCGGCCCCGGAAAGAAACATTCATGCGGGAGGTGAAATTGTAGGTTCCTGTTAATATCGTGGTTACATCGGTAAACCGGCGCCGCGCTAGAACGGGATTATCCAAATTGTCGAAGATGAATGTCTTGCCATTGTTGGCAAGCCCCCATTGGCCATGATCATGCCTTCTCCGGAATGAAAGTTCCAGCGTCAGTTTATCGCCGAACCGGTAGCGGCCACCGAGGGTGATGGAGTTATAGGGATCGTCAGGAAGCGGGCCTTCTGCAAAACCAATGTTCCAGCTCGCAAAAAATTTTCTCCTGCTGTCGCTGCTTCCATTGATAAAAGCTGAATAATAGGGCGAACGCTTCAGCACTTTTCCAGGGGTTTGCAGTTCAAAATAATCGTTGTACCAGAATGGCTGTATGGGAATGCTCAGGCTCAGATCCCAGAAATTATTAAATATCCAATACAGGGAGGGCTTAAATTCGGTGGACTGGTATCCGAACGGTTTATATAGGTAGGACTGCAGGGTCGCAAAAGCATAACGCTGGTTGAGAAAATAGGGGGTGGCCTGGAAAATATTATAGCTCAGTTCAGCCGTGGTGATAATCTTATTGGCTGCCTGCAGGTAGCCCATGTCATTGGGGTTATACTTATCTGATTGTACCAGGTTATTGACAAACCATTGCCATTGGCCGCTGACCTTTCCGAACTGGCTTTCATTGCTAAATCCGCTATACCCGGACGGGCCGAATAGCTTACTGTAGCGCGGCCGGATACTGAGCCCATAGCGGTTTGTCGCGTTGTACAGGTTCACATCGATAGCCGCTACATTGGCGCTGTTGGCATGGCCGCCGCGGATCACGTTGGTGTTGGTAAAGGTGAGAGAGGAACGGTTTTTCAGTGCCTGGTCCAGCACGATAATGTTATAGTTGGCGAGTGGCTCAGTGGTAATAAGTGAATCTTTCCCGGTTACGGAATTATTGATTAATGCAGTCACAGGTTCCGTGACAGAATTGAAAATGCCGATACCGAGGTTATGGCTGTTTCTGCCTGAAAATTTTATAGCGTTGTACAGCCTGGTTACATCGGGATTGCGGATAGTGTTATAGGTCTTGCTGGAGTCCGTAAACCCCTTGAGGCCGGCATAGCCGCCCGGAGTTTTTCCGATTCGGCGGCTGTAAAAGATTCCGGCTTTATTGAAAAGATCGGTGCCCTCGGTAAAGAAGGGGCGATTCTCTTTGAATTGCAGTTCGAAGGGTGAGATATTGTTTACGACATTATCCGA